>CANSXE010000084.1 GCA_947650875.1 uncultured Bacillota bacterium
GCAACACCGAGGCCGCCGCCGAGGTGCTGGCCGCCAAGCTCACCGCCCGGGGCGTCACCAATACCCGGCTGTATGACGTGTCCTCCACCCATGTCAGCTACCTCATCTCCGACCTGTTTAAGTACAGCCACCTGGTGCTGGCTTCCGTCACCTATAACTTGGGCATCTTCCCGCCCATGCACAATTTCCTTATGGATATGAAGGCCCTGAACCTCCAGAAGCGTACCGTGGCCATCATGGGCAGCGGCTCCTGGGCCCCCCGCTCCGGCGCGCTGGTGAAGGAGGAGGTCGAGAGTCTGAAGAACATGACTATTCTGGATGAGGAGATGACC
The DNA here is from genome assembly GCA_947650875.1 of uncultured Bacillota bacterium. GTDB lineage: Bacteria > Bacillota > Clostridia > Oscillospirales > Oscillospiraceae > Lawsonibacter. Next base: position 333 of record CANSXE010000084.1, read on the forward strand.
GTCACCTCCTCTCTGAAAGCAGACAACGAGTCGGAAATCGACGCCCTGGCCGACGCCATTGCTACCTCGGTGCTCAAATAATTTCACAAAAAGTTGAGAAGCTCTGTCATATGACAGAGCTCCTCAGCTTTGTGTGTAGCTTTTTCAGCCGCTTTCCCCGCAAGGAGGACGCGATGGCTCTAAGTAGCAAAGCCACTAAGAGCCATCCAGTGATACCGCCATCTTGGAGACACCGAAGAGCTTCCCGATCTCCTCCATAGTTAGCTCACCGTCATGCCGCAGAGATCAACTCCTGCTCCTGAGCGTTCAACTCCGCAACGGCATTCCGCAGATTTTCAAGCTGGAGGTTTCGGAGTACAGACTGCTCCAGCGGACGCCCGGCTGGCACGTGGCCAGACAGCACCGTTTCAAACTCACTTCTACTCAGATGCCTTTTGTCCTACTTGGCCTGTGCTTGTTGTAGTACATATGTTCCTGCGTGTCAAACAAATTTAATTCGGAGAAAAAGTTGCAAAAATCCGCAGAAATCTTAAAATTTCTGCGGATTTTGGAGCTGCTGGCCGGATTTGAACCGGCGACCTGCTGATTACGAATCAGCTGCTCTACCGACTGAGCCACAGCAGCATGTACTATGAGGATTGACTTTCACCTTATCCTATTTTGTCACCTTATCAACAACCAGAGACCTGCTGATTACGAATCAGCTGCTCTACCGACTGAGCTACACTAGCATCTTATGAGGACCGGCCATCGCCGTGTTGTCTGGTCAACAGCCGGCGCCCTCTCATTACAAGTGAGATACTCTGCCATTGAGCCACATCAGCACAACAACTGATATTATACTCAAAGTGGGGGTATACGTCAAGGGGGAAGCAGACATTTTTCTGCCGGAGAACGCCGGCGGAGCGGGCGCACTGATGCCTGTATCACATCCTTTAAGGCTCCAGAGGGCAGACTGGACGGAACTCATGGACATTTTCCTTTCCCTGGAGAATACGCAGAGCGCCCAGGGCAAGGGCCTCCATTTCATTTTCTCCGGGGATGACTACTACCCGGCACAGGTTATGGAGGTAATCAATCACCATGCCAGTGAGCTTTTTGGAGTTGGCCAATCCGCCGGTAAGGATAACTGCATCAATGAGCTCGGTGAAGCAGGCAAGCATAATGCCCACCCCTTTCGCAATCTGGAGTGCCTGGGCCTGATAGACAAGGGAGGCCCACTCATCTCCTGCGGCGATGCGGCGCTCCACCTCCTGGCAGTCGTGAGTACCCAGCAGGGCGGACATTCCCCCTTCGCCCCGCAGCTTCTTCAGCATTTCTGCCTTGGTGTACTTGCCGGAATAGCACATATCCAGCACATACAGCATATTCAGGCTGCCGCCCCGGTCGGGAGAGAAGGGGCCAGCGTCGTCGGACACGGAATCAATAATCCTTCCATGGCTGTGGGCGGAGACGGAGATGCCGCCTCCCAGATGAGCCACTACCAAATTCATATCCTCGTACCGTCGTCCAGTAGCCTGGGCGTATTTGTGGCTGGTGGCACGGGCGTTGAGAACATGGCAGAAGCTGGTTCGGGTGACCTCCTTGAAGCCGGTGACCCGGGCTTCAGGCAGAAGTTCGTCGCTGGTGACGGCATCGTAGATATAAGCAGGGATGTGCAGGGGCTGAGCAAACTCCCGGGCCATCAGTCCGCCCAGATTGGAAGCGTGGTCGAAGACCGTGTGGTGAAGCAGACAATCGGAGAGGGCGTCGTCCACCAGATAGCCGCCGGAGACGATGTTTGGAATGATGCCGCCACGCCCCACCACAGCGGACAGCCGGGCCAGGTCATAGCCCTCCAGGGCCAGCCAGCTGCGTACCATGCCAACCCGATAGTCCAGCTGGTCGTTCAGGGTCGGATAGGGGGCCAGGTCCTGGTTGGTGTGGATTACACTCCGGGTTTTGATTGGCTGCTCGTCCCGATATACCGCCGCTTTGGTGCTTGTGGAACCGGGGTTCAGCACTAGAATATCATAAGACATAGTGACCTCCTAATTCATCGCCGCACAGATCAGGATGGACCAGTATTTCTCCTCCGCCGTGGCGCCCCGGGAGTTGACAGTAATGGGAACTTTGGCCCCCAGCACAACTCCGGCCATCTCACCTCCCGCCAGGCCGTAAAGGGATTTGCCCAGCAGGTTGCCGGCCGCGATGGATGGAGCCAGTAAAATGTCGGCGTCTCCGGCTACCGGACTGTGGTATCCTTTGATCTCGACAGCCTGGAGATCGGTAGCCAGATCCAGGGAGATGGGGCCCTCCACAAGACAGGAGCCAAACGCTCCCTGCTCTCCGGCTTCCTTCAGCGCAGCGGCGTCCATCGTCTCAGGCATGACGGCATTCAACGTCTCTACTGCGCACAGGGCCGCCGCCTTGGGACAATCATAACCCAGAAAACGGCAGAACTCCACTGCGTTTTTCAAGATATGCCGCTTCTGCTCCAGATCAGGCGCAACCACCATACCGCCGTCTGTGATATACAACAGTTTGTGATAACTGGGAACATCCAGAACAGCCACATGGGACATTACCTCACTGGCCCGGATGCCGGTCTCCTTATTGACCACCGCCTTTAAAAGCGTGCCCGTCTGAAGCATGCCTTTGATCAGCATGCTTCCCCTTCCTTCACGGATCAGAGCTACCGACCGGGCGGCACACTCGGCATCGTCACCGGCGTCCACTACCTGGACGGAGTCGGGCACCTCTCCCATATTACGGGCGATGGATAAAATTTCCTCGCTGTGACCCACCAGAACAGGTTGGATAAGACCGTCACGCCGGGCCTCAAAAACAGCCTGAAGGGTGTGTTCATCATGGGCTGCCGCCACCACTGCCGCCCTGGGCGGCAAGTTATGGAGCCTGTCCTTTAGCTCAGAAAAGCTGGCAATAACCATAGGATATCCTCTCTTCTGCTGTTGTTATATCCATTCAGTCCTGGGGCGGGCTGGATTTTTTCCCCTTTTTAAACACCTTTGGCTGACGGGGATTGATGTCCTCGGGCTGGACCTCCACCACCTGAGGGATAAACCGGCTGGCGAATTTGCCCCGGCCCCGGGTCTTCACATAGAAGTAGCCAATCACCGAGAAGACCACCGCCCCGATAAAGTTGACGAACAGGTCCTTCATGGTGTCCAGGATGCCCACGTCCAGATAGCCGCCCAGGCCCAGAGAAATCTGCTGGCCGTCGCCGGTGACCACAATGGTGTCCACGATATCCTCAATCAGCACCCGGTTGTTCAGCCCGGAGGGGTCCAGCATAACGGAGGAGATGGAGTGGACCACCGTGTCCTTCTGCATATCCAGCATCATCAGCTGGTCCATGCCGCACTCAAAGAACTCCCACAGCACCCCGATGGTCATGGAGAAGCAGAAGGCCACAATGGACATGAAGACAGGGGAGAGGGACAGGGAGAATTTTTCCGTCCGGTTGAGCATATCCACCAGGGCAAAGCCGATGGCGGCACAGAGAAAGCCGTTGATGGTGTGCAGGATGGTGTCCCAACTCTTGAAGGTGGTGTAGAAGGAGCTGATTTCCCCCAGAATTTCCGCGGCGAAGATGAAAAGCATGATAATGATTTCCATCGTATTGGGCAGGTCGATCATTAGCGCCCGTTCAAACACCGTGGGCAGCAGAAACAGCACCAGGGTCAGGGCGCACAAAAATACGCTCTCAAAGTCCCCGTTGAAAAACTGGGCCACCATCACAGCGATGACCAGAAAGCGCAGGGTAAAATAGACAGCCGCCACCGTCCGCTTACGCCGCAGGGCGTCGTGGGCCGTTGCAAAGACGGCCCGCATCCCTTTTTTGTGTTTCGCCACGGAAAACGCTCCCTTCTGTTCTTGATATAATTTTGTAAGAAAAGTATAATCCTTGTTGGGTAAAAAGTCAAGAAAAGCCGTCTCTGTCAAGGCTTAGGCGGCAGGTGCATAGACTGTTTCGGAGGTGAGTTTACATGGATTTACGCAACAAAACTATTACAGTAGGGGAACTTCTGGACAATCCCAAATCGAAGGCCGTCTTTCAGCGCCGCTTTGGCAAATTTATGAAGCACCCCATGGTGGGGGCGGCCCGCTCCCTGTCCCTGTCCCAGCTCCAGGAGATGGCGGCGGTCTACATTCCCCAAAAGACCATCCAGGACACCCTGCGGGAGCTGGAGCAGCTGTAAAAAGGGGTTGCCATCTGACAGGATTTAGGCTAAAATTAAAGCATCATTTTTACCACAGGAGGAGACGCCATGGAGATTATCAAGCGGGAGATAGAGGGCGTCGCATTTTATGCCTGTACCGACCCGGCCTGGGCCGGAGTGGGGCACGGCTTCTCCACCCGGCTGGGCGGCGTATCACCCGCCTCCTGGGACAGCCTGAATCTGGGGGCCAGCCGGGGGGACGACCCGGCCAATGTCCGGCTGAATTTTAACAGGTTCTGCTCGGTGATCGGGACGGATGACAAGGCGCTGGTGAAAAACCATCAGGTCCACGGCACCGTCATCCGCCCGGTGACCAGAGCGGACATCCTGCCCGACCCCGCCCAGCCCGGGACCTTTGAAGCGGACGGGCTGATTACCGATGAGCCAGAGGTGTGTCTCACCATCTTCTCCGGGGACTGCATCCCCATCCTGCTCTACGACCCGGTCCGCCGCTGCATCGCCGCCGCCCACGCCGGCTGGCGGGGCACCGCCGCCGGTATCGCTGCCCGGGCGGTGGAGACCATGGTCCGGGACTACGGATGTCAGGTTGGCAATATCCTGGCCGCCATCGGGCCGGGCATCGGCCCCTGCTGCTTCGAGACCCACGGTGACGTCCCGGACGGCCTGCGGGCCGGACTGGGGGAGGACGCCGCGCCCTTTATCCGCCCGCTCTCCAAAACAGGAAAGTTCTCCGTAGACCTGAAGGGGGCAAACGCCCGCTTTTTGGAGCGGGCCGGGCTGGCACCGGAGCATATCGCTGTCTGCTCCGCCTGTACCGCCTGCCGCTTAGATGAGTTCTGGTCCCACCGGGTCCAAGGCGGTCAGCGGGGCAGTATGGCAGCGATGATACAGCTGCTGTAAGCTGTGCATGAAAAAAACACGATTGTTAAATCGTGTTTTTTTCATGTTGTTTTTTGTGACCGGACAGCATCTCAGGCGGGCCCGGTTAATGTTTCAGCGGAATCAGACCTCGGCTTCCTGAGCCTGGGGCGTCTTGGAAGCGGGCTCCAGTTCCATGGGGCCAAAGTTTGAGAAAAGGTCGTCATCCTCGTCCTCGTCTACGCTGAAGTCCAGATTGACCTCCCGCTCGGGACGTTGGCGTGCCTGTGAGACCAGGTTGCCCTCGTCGTCGATAATATCCTCCTGCCGGTACTGAGCCAGGCCGGAGCCGGCGGGAATCAGCTTGCCGATGATGACGTTTTCCTTCAGGCCCTGGAGGTGGTCCACCTTGCCCTTGATCGCGGCCTCGGTGAGCACCTTGGTGGTCTCCTGGAAGGAGGCGGCGGAGAGGAAGGACTCGGTGGCCAGCGAAGCCTTGGTAATTCCCATGAGCAGCCGGGTGCAGGTGGGCAGGACCAGGTCCTCGCCCATCTCGTTCTTCTCACCGGCGTCGATGCGGGCCTGGATGGCATCCTGGGCGTCCAGGAAGTCCACCAGATCCACGGTGGAGCCGGACAGCAGTTCAGAGCTGCCGGACTCCTCCACCCGGACCTTGCGCATCATCTGGCTGACAATCACCTCGATGTGCTTGTCGTTGATGTCCACGCCCTGCTGGCGGTAGGGCTTCTGCACCTCGCAGATGAGGTAGTTGTGGCAGTCGGACAGGCCGCGGATGCGCAGAACATCGTGGGGGGAGAGGACGCCGTCGGTGAGCTGGTCGCCCTTGGCCACCACGTCGCCCTCCTTAACCCGGATGCCGGAGGAGTAGGGCAGGGCGTAGGTGACCACCTCGCCGTCGTCGGCGGTGATGGTGACGCTGCACATCACGTTGCGCTTGGTCTCCTCCATGGATATCCGGCCGGAAATTTCAGCCAGCTGTGCCATCTTTTTGGGCTTGCGGGCCTCGAACAGCTCCTCAACACGGGGAAGACCCTGGGTGATATCGCCGCCGGCTACGCCGCCGGTGTGGAAGGTACGCATGGTAAGCTGGGTGCCCGGTTCGCCGATGGACTGGGCGGCGATGATGCCCACCGCTTCGCCGGCGCCCACAGGCTCACCGATGGCCAGGTTGATGCCGTAGCACTTGGCGCACACGCCAGAGCGCGCCCGGCAGGTGAGGACGGAACGAATCTTGATCTGGTGGATGCCGTGGCCCTCCAGCGTCTCGGCGTCGTCCTTGCGGAGCATGGTGTCCTTGGTGAAGAGCACTTCGCCGGTGGAGGGGTCCACAATATCGTCGGTGGGATAGCGGCCGTGGATACGCTCGTCAAAGGTCTCAATGACCTGGCCGTGCTCCTCGATCTCGCTGACCAGGATGCCGTCGGCGGTGCCGCAGTCCTTCTCACGGATGATGACCTGCTGGGACACGTCCACCAGACGGCGGGTCAGATAGCCC
>CANSXE010000085.1 GCA_947650875.1 uncultured Bacillota bacterium
CGATGATGTTCATGCAGGTGGACTTCCCCGAGCCGGAGGAGCCCACAATGGCGGTGAACTCCCCGGTCTCAATCTCAAAGGAGATGTGGTCGGCGGCAGTGACCGTGCTGTCCCCCATGGGGTAGTACTTGCACACATCCTGAAAGGTAATCAGCGCCGCCATAATCAGAAGCCTCCCCGTCCGCCGCCGGGACCACCGCCAGGACCGCCGCCGGACACTGTGATGTTGGCCATCCCGCCGCCGGGCATGGCTCCGCCCTCGAAGGCCGCCCCGCCCATGCCGCCGGGCATCATTACCATCCCGAAGCCGCCCGAGGAGGTGGTGGGGATGTAGGCCACCGTGTCTCCCTCCTGAAGGCCGGAGATAATCTCGATGTAGCTGCTGTCGCTGGCCCCGATCTCCACGGGGACGGAATAGTACTCCCCGCCCTCTATGGCCGTGCCGTTGGCGGCGCTGGGGGAGTCGGCGGTAACCAGCACGGTGTTCCCCCGGTTCAGCGCCCCGGAGGGGATGGCCAGCACATCGCTGGCGCTCTGGAGGGTGATGGCGGCGTCCACGTTCATGCCGGGGAGCAGGCCCTCCGTCTCGTCGATGCGGACGGTAACCGGGTAGGTGGTGGTCCCGCCGGAGGAGGTCCCGGCCACGCTCACCTTGGTGACCACGCCGGTGTAGGTCCTGCCCTCCACCGCGTCGGCGGTGATTTCCACCCTCTGGCCCACGGCGATGTCGGAGATATCCAGCTCGTCCACGCTGAGGGTCATGGTGAGATAGCTCAAATCGTAGATGGAGCACAGCACCTTGCCCGTCTCGCTGGTCTCGCCGGCCTTGTAGTTCTTGTCGATCACCGTTCCCCGGATGGGGGAGGTGACGGTGTAGTTGTCCAGCTGGTCCTGCCGGCTCTCCAGCGACAACTCAGCATTGCGCAGGGAGTCGGCGGCACTCTGGAGACTGTCGTCCAGGCTGTCGCTGGTGAGGGTGAGGATCACACTCCCTTTGTTTACCCGGTCTCCCTCCTGGGCCCGGATAGAGACCACCTGGCCGGAGACCTCCGCCGTGATATTTTCCTCCGCCGCATAAGTGAATGCGGCGCTCCCGGCGCTGGCGCAGCCCTCCACTGTTACTGATCCGCTCTGATCCACAGACAGAGCTCCGGGGTTGGCCACCTCCACGGTCACATAGCGGACGATCATGTTGCCCTCCAGCACGGTATCTATCCGGTCAATCTTGGAGACGGTTCCCTCCAGGGTTTCAAAGGTGCTTTCCAAGGTAACCAAAGCGCTCTGACCCACGCGAAAGCCCGCCGCCTCGTCAGCGAGGAAGGGAACCGTCAGTGTCATAACGTCGGAGTTGCGCAGGGTGGCCACGATCTGCCCGGCGGACACGTCGTCCCCCTCCTCCACCTCCAGGGAGAGGACCCGCCCCGCCTTGGGGGCGGTGATGGACAGCTTCTCCAGGTCTTTGAGCCGGCTGTCGTAGCTGCGCTGGGCCTGCTCCAGGGAGAGCTGGGCTTGTTCCAGGGAGCCGGACAGATCGGAAGCGTCGATGGTGTACAGCACCGTCCCCTCCTCCACCTGGTCCCCCTCCTCAAAGTCGGCAGTGAGGATGCTCCCCTCCGCCAGGGAGGTGACCGAGTAGGAGTTGGCCGCCTCCAGCGAGCCGCTGCCGGTAATCTGCGCGGTGATGTCCCGCCGCTCCACGGCGGCGGTGGTATAGGTCAGGCCAGCGGCGGCGGTGGATTGTCCGCCCCCCAGAAAGCGCAGCGCCACAGCCACAGCCAGCACACAGGCCAGTACCGGGATTATCACCCGCTTGCGCAGCAGCTTTTTAGCCCGGGGGCTCAGTGTTCTGCCGGCGGTCTCCTGTTGTGCGGCGTCCCGTTTCAATACAGGAAGTTTCATGTCTGAAATCGTCCTTTCCGTTTCAAGCTGACCCAATCCTAGCAGGAAAATTTGAACAGCTGGAGGAGTAAATCGAAACAAAAGCTAAACAACCTGCAAACATTTTAAAACCTCCCCACCAAAGGTATGGTGGGGAGGAAAAGTGGTCCGTGTGTAGGGACGCTTCATGAAGCGTCCGCATTGCCGCGATGGGGGGCAAGAGAGGGACGCATCGTGATGCGTCCCTACGGCGGTCTCCGGTTTTACACCCGGTTCAGCCGGTAGCCCGCCCCCCAGACGGTCTCGATAAGTCTGGGGTGGGCGGGGTCGTCTTCCACCTTGTCCCGGATGCGGCCGATGTGGACGGTGACGGTGGCGCTGTCCCCCATATACTCATATCCCCAGATGGTCTCGAAGAGCTTTTCCTTGGAGAAGACCACATTGGGGTGCTCGGCCAGAAACTTTAACAGAGCAAACTCCCGGTTGGGCATTTTAAGCTCCTGGCCGCCTTTCATCACCTTCAAGCTCTGGGGCAGAATTTGGATGGTTCCCAGGTCGATGACCTCCGGTTCCGCCTGTCCGCCACCGGTGAGACGGGTATACCGGCTGAGGTGGGCCTTTACCCGAGCCACCAGCTCCGCGGGGTCGAAAGGCTTGGGGATGTAGTCGTCCGCCCCCAGACCCAGGCCCCGAATCTTGTCCGCCGACTCGGTACGGGCAGTGACCATGAGGATGGGAACGTCGATTCGGTCCCGGATGAGACGGCACACGTCACAGCCATTGCACCCGGGGAGCATCAGGTCCAGCAGTATCAGGGCGTAGCTGCCGTTCAGCGCCTCGGTGACTGCCTGCTGGCCGTTGTCCACCACAGTTACCTCATACCCCTCCAGCTCCAGATAGTCCCGCTCCAGCATGGCGATCTCCGGGTCGTCCTCAGCGATGAGCAGTCTAGTCATGGTCTCCCTCCCTTTGGGGAAGCAAAATAGTAAACGCCAATCCCCCGTCATTTTCCGCCTGAACCGTCCCGCCGTGGGCTTCCACAATATGCTTGACGATGTACAGCCCCAGGCCGGTCCCCTCCCCGTTTTGGGCGCTCCGGGCCTGGTCCTCCCGCCAGAACTGCTCGAAGAGGTGGGGCAGGGATTCCTCCGACACACCCCGCCCGTTGTCGGCGAACCGGATACAAATCCAGCCCTCCCGGCCCTCCACCGCCAGGGAGATGGACAGCGCCCCGGCCCCGGCGTAGCGCTGGGCGTTGTCCTTCAAATTGTTCAAGACCCGATACATCTGCTCCAGGTCGATCAGAGCCGGGTGGGGCCCCGGGGAGACGGACAGCTCGATCCCGCCCCCCGCCTGCTCCAGCTCTGCCCCAGCTTCCGCCGCAAAGCGGGAGACAAACTCCCCCAGATCGGCGGGTTCGGGGAAAAGGGGCAGGTTTCCCGTCTCCATGCGGGAGAAGTAAAACAGCCGCTGGAGGAGCACGTCCATGTCGCAGGCCTTGCGGTATGCGATATCCAGATATTGCCGCTGCCGCTCCGGGGTCTGGGCCACCCCGTCCCGCAGGCCCTTGATATAGCCCTTCACACTGGTGAGGGGGGTGCGCAGGTCGTGGGAGATGCCGGCCACCAGGTCGGTGCGGGCCCGCTCATAGGCGGCGTTTTTCTTTTGCTCATCCAATAGATGCTCCTGCATCCGGTTGAAGGCGGCGCACACCGGGGCGAACTCGTCCCGCCCCCGGTAGTCGATGGCCTGGGTAAAGTCCCCCTCCTCCACCCGCCCGGCGGCCTGGGTGAGGGCGTTGACCGGCTGGAGCAGCTTTTTCAGCTGGCAGCGGGTAAACAGGGTGTTCAGCAGGAGGATTACCACAATGGCCGCCCCGCCGCTGAGGAACAGGGAGAGGGACATGGCTTCCATCCGGGGCCTGGCCCGGCCCAAAGGCGCCGGATGGCTTGGAACGGCGATGCCCACCAGCTCCAGCTCACCCATCCCCCGGTCCAGCCACACCATTCCCTCCTGGGTGGCGACGTTAACGCGCATGGCCTGAAACATCTCCTCCGCCTGCCGCTGGTAGTACCGGCCAAGGGCGTGGGTGGCCGCGCCGTTCACCGCCAGCATGGCCACCAGCGCCACCAGCACTGATATGGTGTTATAAAAAAAGAGGTGCCTCCTGATCCGCATAGGTTTCCCTCCTGACGATCTAAATACACCTCTATTATAATATGAAATTGTAAATAAATCAGGGGCGTATTCTAAACATTCTAGAAATTTTCTGCTGGTATAAAATCCTTCCTTGTTTACAAGGAAATCTTTCCTGCTAAAATTTCAGACGAATTACGGCGCCGCCCGCCGTGATCTCATCCCCGCTGCGCAATCTTCGGGTTTTCTACAGCCGGGCATGGCAGTCTCCTCCTTTAAATTAGCGTCTTTTCGTTTTCGGAAAACAGCTTGTCGTTAATCTCCGTCAAGGGCGTGTGGTGGAGCAGACCGTGGCCGATAATGGCGTCCCGCTTCAGCCTGAGGTAGATGGGGGCATAGCCCACCTGTTTCAGCAGCTGCTGCGTTTCCTCCAGACTGGCCCCCATGCCGATGCACAGGCACAGCATCCGATCCCGGGAGGGCTTGCGCCGCCCGGAGAAGACCTGGTGGAGATAGACCTCGCTCATCCCCGCCCGCCGGGCCAGCTCCGCCTTGGACAGGCCGCATTTCTCATAGAGCTTCGTCAGAAACGCGGATATGTCCACATCTGCGAAATATGTCTCGTTTTCTGTGATATACTGGTCCAGGTTGGGCTGGCTCATCAGCTCCTGACTCAGATCATCGGTGGATTTCTCCTTCATATCCTGCCATCCTCTCTTTACTTTCCTCCGGGAAACAGATATAATATTGTTATAATTGTACAGAACCATTCTGTGAAATACAATATGCTGGCTGCATAGTGTTTGGAATTTTGGGGTGATTGGCATGTGTTTCTGGCTGGCAGAACAACTGCGGACCGAATTCGAGGAGGTCCGACTTTTAAAAGAGAGCCCCCGGGGCAGCGTGCGCCTGATTCGGCACAATGTCTCGGGGAAGCAGTTCATTCTCCGCCGCTTCCAGGGGAACGGAGAGGTATACCGCCGGCTGCTGGGCTTCTCCTGCCCCCACCTGCCCCTGATTTACGAGGCCGTCGAGCAGGAGGGGGAGAATCTGGTCGTTGAGGAGTTCGTCCAGGGGGACACCCTGGACTTTTTGCTGGCGGACGCCCTGTTCACCTCCCAGGAGACCAGAAAGATCGTGAAACAGCTGTGCCAGGGGCTTTGGGTACTCCACTCCATGGCCGCCGTCCACCGGGACATCAAGCCGGAGAACGTGATTCTCCGGGGAAACGACGCGGTGCTCATCGACTTCGACGCCGCCCGTCTCCACAAGCCCCAGGCGGAGGCGGACACCCATATCCTGGGCACCACCGGCTTTGCCGCCCCGGAGCAGTACGGCCTGGGCCAGTCGGACACCCGGACGGATATCTACTCCCTGGGTGTGCTGATGAACGTGATGCTCACCGGCCAGCACCCCTCCAAAAAGCTGGCGGAGGGCCGGATGGGCCGTGTGATCCAGCGGTGTACCCAGGTCAACCCGGCTAAGCGGTATAAGGATGTAATGTATCTGATGGAGACGCTGTGATGAATCAACAAAAAACCTGTCCCCACTGCGGAGCCCAGCTGCCGGATGCGGCCTCCTTCTGCCCCCACTGCGCCCAGAGCGTCACCCAGCGCCGGGAGCTCCACCCGCCCAGACGCCTGCCCCGGCGGGTGCTGCGGGGCGCCCTGTTGGTCCTGGTCCTTGGGGCGCTGGCGGTGACGGCCTGGCTCTATACCCGGCCTAAAATTTACGACAACGGCACCGCCGAGGTGATCTACACCGACAGCGACGGCTCCTACCAGCTGCTGCTCAACCACTTCGGGGACCGGTTCCAGCCCATGGGCGACTACGCCGAGGAGGTGGAGGAGGGGACCACCTCCAACAAACCCTCCCGGCTGTTCATCAACCATGTGGACACCGGCGTGAACGCTAAGGAGGTCTTTCTCCGCAAGGTGGAGACCATCACCGTGGAGCTTCTCCAGGGCGGCGACAGCCCGGAGCCCTGGCAGTACACCCAGCCCCAGGCATCAGACTACGACCCGGAGGCCGCCTCCCGAAGCATCCTAACCTACACCGACCGCAGCGGCGACATGGAGCTGCGGTGGAACATCCGCATGAAAAACGGCGACATCATCCGCCTGTACCAGCGCATGGCGCTGGGTGTGGTCCCTACCCGGCACTTCTACCCGGAGGACGTGCCTATGGACACGATGGATGACCTCCAGGCCCTGGTGGACCAGATCAACGAGACCATCACCTCCGACGTGATCGTCTACATCCACCTGCCCGCCGTCACCTATGAGGGCAGTCTGCTGATAGAACAGCGGTCCATGAACCTCATCGGCAGCGAGGGCCCGGATGGGACACGCACCACCTTCACCGGCACCCTTCAGGCCACCGCCCAGAAGGGCTACATCTGCAAATTTCAAAACCTGTGCTTCGCGGGAGACGGCGAGGGGGTGGGGGTGTCCGCCTCCGCCCGGATCAACTTCAACGATTGCCAGTTTACCGGGTGGCGGACCGGTGTGCTGTGCTACGGCAATTCCTGGGTGAACATCAAAAACAGCGTCTTTGAGGACAACACCGTGGGCTTCCACTTCAACTCCACCAGCAACAACCGAAGCGACCACATGTACAGCGGCAACCTGTTCCGGCGCAACGGCACCGCCGTCCTGCTGGAGAGTGTCCCCAGCGACCAGGCCCTGTACTTCGATGGCACCCGCTTCTCCCGCAACGGCGCGGACATCGACAACCGCTGCGGCCACGAGGTGAGCATCGCCGCCGCCATCTTTGA
>CANSXE010000086.1 GCA_947650875.1 uncultured Bacillota bacterium
TGCCGCGCAGGGCCCGCTTCAGCTTGGTGGTCTTGCCGTGGCCGTTGAGCAGGTGACGCTTCTTGGTCATGCCCCGCTTAACCTTGCCGGTACCGGTCAGGGAGAAACGCTTTTTGGCGCCGCTGTGCGTCTTAATCTTGATTTTGTTCGCCATAACAGTCTGAACTCCTTTTCTTACTTTTTCGCGTCTTTTGCGGGCTTGGGTGACAGGAAGATGGACATATGCCGTCCCTCCAGCTTGGGGGACTTGTCCATCACGGCAATCTCGCCGCACTCCTCAGCGAATTTGAGCAGCAGGTCCTGGCCGATGTTGGTGTGGGCCATCTCCCGGCCGCGGAAGCGGACGGTGACCTTGCACCGGTTGCCCTCCGACAGGAACTTCAAGGCGTTGCGCAGCTTCACATTGAAGTCGTTCACGTCGATGCTGGGAGACATGCGGATCTCCTTGATCTCCACCACCCGCTGGTTCTTGCGGGCTTCCTTCTCGCGCTTGGTCTGCTCGAACCGGTACTTGCCGTAGTCCATGAGCTTGCACACGGGGGGGACGGCATTGGGGGAGATTTTAACCAGATCCAGACTCCGCTCCTCAGCCAGGCGCAGCGCCTCCTGGGAGGACATGATGCCCAGCTGTTCGCCGGATTCAGAGATCAGGCGTACCTCTTTATCCCGGATATCCTCATTGGTTTGATGACCTGTGTTAGCGATGGGAAGCACCTCCAGACAAAATAAAATGTGGGTTGCCGATATGGCCCCCACATCACAGCAAAACAACGCCGGAACCTCCGGCACTGTTATCTCCATGTTAACCCTTTGGCATAAACCTGGGGTGAGGACGGGGGAACCGTACCTGCTTTCTTGTGCACTGCGCATTATAGCACCGGAACCCCCGCCTGTCAAGGGGAAAAATCGAGTTTTTCCGGAAAAATAACGCCCCAACCCCCACTGAACGATTAACATAATCACAAACCATAAAAGCCCCCGCCATCAGTTATACACATTTTCCACAGGTTTGTCCACAACGCCCCGTGGAAAACCCCGCAATTACAGGAAGGGTGCAAGGGGAGTCCACCAAATGAAAGGAAAAAAACCCAATTCACCCCGCATAGGGGTAACATAACACCGCAGAGACATACATCCCACCCCCCTGTAGGGGCGGCGGGGGGATTCCCTTATCACCCCACCCCGATGTCCCGAGTCGCGTAGGCATTCAAATCCCACCCGGCGGTGTGCCCTGCCTGAAACTCGTAAAACCCCTGACAGCCAATCATAGCCGCGTTGTCCCCGCAGTACCGCAGCTCGGGCAGAAACAGCCGGTCCCCGCTCCGGGCGCAGGCGGCCTGCAAATCGGCCCGGATGCGGCTGTTGGCGGCCACCCCCCCGGCCACGGCGATTTTGCCGTAACCCGCCATTTTGGCGGCGGCCATCACCCGGGGCACCAGGGAATCGCTCACCGCCTTCCCAAAGCTGGCGGCAAAGCCGGGCAGGTCCAGCACTTCCCCCTTCTGCTCGCTGTTGTGAATCAGGTTAAGGCTGGCCGTCTTCAGCCCGGAAAAGGACATATCCAGCTCCGCCCCGGACACATGCCCCACAGGCAGGGGATACTTCCCGTCGTCCCCCACCTGAGCCAGCCGGTCCATAGGCCCGCCCCCGGGGTAACCGATACCCAGCACCCGGGCCACCTTGTCGAAGCACTCCCCGGCGGCGTCGTCCCGGGTGCCCCCCAGGACAGACATCTCGGTGTAGGACCGCACGTCCACAATGGCGGTGGTTCCCCCGGAGACGCACAGACACACAAAGGGCGGCTTCAAATCCAGGTGGGTGATGTAGTTGGCGGCGATGTGCCCCCGCACATGGTGAACGGGAATCAGCGGCAGCCCCAGCGCCAGAGCCGCCCCCTTGGCGAAGTTGACCCCCACCAGCACCGCCCCGATAAGCCCCGGCGCATAGGTGACGGCCACGGCGTCCAGCTCGTTTCTGGACAGCCCCGCGTCAGAGACGGCCTTCTCCGCCAGCCCGGATATGGTCTCCACATGCTTCCGGGAGGCAATCTCGGGCACCACCCCGCCATAGACGGTGTGCATCTCGATCTGAGAGGACACGCAGCTGGACAGCACCGTCCGCCCGTCCCGCACCACGGCGGCGGCGGTGTCGTCGCAGGAGGACTCAATGGCTAAAATATTCATACCTCTTCCTCCTTGGAAAACTCCCGCGTCATAATCACCGCGTCCTCCCGGGGGTGCTGATAGTAGCCCGGGCGCAGTCCAACCTGCTGAAAACCGTGCTTCTCATACAAAGCGATGGCGGCGGTGTTGGACTTGCGCACCTCCAGGGTAAGGAAGGCCAGATTGACCGCCCCAAACCGGCAGAACACGTCCAGCAGGGCGGAGGCCACCCCGTGCCGCCTGGCGTCGGGGGCCACAGCCACGTTGTCAATGTACCCCTCGTCCAGCACGGCATGGAGCCCGGCATAACCCAAAACGTTGCCCTCCTCCCCGTCCTCGGCCACGATAAAGCAGGCCTGAGTGTCGAACAGCGCGTCCTCCAGCAGGCGCTCGCTCCAGGGGTCGGAGAAGCACTCCCGCTCCAGAGCGGCGATCTGAGGGATATGGCTGCGGTCCATGGGGACGATCTCGTAATACATTAGGAACACTCCTTCTAAAAGTACGCAGGGACGGCCACAGGCCGGCCCTACAGAATCCCGAACAAAATAAGCCCCACTCCGTTGGTGCCCAGGTTGGCTCCCACATGGACCAGCCAGGAGGGGAGCACGCTCCTGTCCCGATCCAGCCAGTTGAAGAACAGCCCCGCAGCCGTCAGCCCGGCCACCATCAGGACAATCAGCCCCGGCGTCCCCCAGTTACTGGTAATGGACACGTGATACAGGGCGAAGGCCAGGGCGGAGAAGCCGTAGGCCAGCCTTGTGTACCCCAGGCGGTACAGGGCGAGGAAGGCGAACCCCCGGAAGAAAAACTCCTCCAGCAGGGAGTTGCAGAAGGTGATATAGAGGGCGGCCAAGGGGAAGGTCTTGGCAGTAATCCCCTCCTTGGCAGCCAGGTTGGCCGGGATGGCGGACAGGTCCAGCCAGGGGGACAGCAGCAGGTAGCCTCCCAGCAGGAAAACCGGCACGGCCAGAGCCAGCGGAGCGGCCAGCTTCACGGCCTTCGACCGCCGGAAGGCTCCGAAGGGTCCCTTATCCTTGGTCAGGAGGGCGTATAGCCCGGCGCAGCTCAGAAAGACGGCGATTTTCAGGGCGGATTTCACCGGGTAGATGGGCCGCAGGCTCCCCTCCACCCAGACCATAACCAGACAGCATGTCAGGACAAGAATTATGATTGCGTATGCGTTTCTTCTGCTTTGATCCATCATCATGATTTGCTCCTGAATACGGCGGACAGTACGATCAAAATAATTCCCATTACATATGTGTACCAATATAGAAAGCTATAAAAAATGAGATAGTCCCAAAATGACATCTTCCCAAACGGCGGTCCGCCGCCGTCAAGCAGGCTGCTGACAAGGCAGAAGCCCAGCGCAAACAAAAACGGGGCAAGCCCCAACAGCCGCAGGAGCTTCCAAGTCCATTTCCTGTTTTTCACTCAGACCACCCCCGTCAGCACCCGCAGGGCCAGCCGGCCGAAGTGGCGGGCGGTGGTAAAAACGGCGTAACGGGTGGTGGTCCGGGCCGGGTAGGTGTCCTCCCCCCACTCCCCGGCGCAGGCGGGGGCGGGCCCCTCGTAGATGACGTAGGCGGCCAGCCGGCGCTCCAGCGCCCGGATGGTGGGGCTGTCGCTCTCCCGCACCCAGGCCAGCCGGAAGCGGACCAGCACCTCCTGCACAAAGGTGACGCAGGTATACGCCTTGGAGATGGCGGGCCGCAGGTGGACCAGGGAAGCCAGGGCGGCGGGGGTATTGTAGATGTACTCCTCCCGCTCGTTCCAAAGCCGCTCCAGGTAGTTGTGGAGGTAAGTAAACCGGGGTTCCGGGACCTCCACCCGGCAAATCTTCACCCGAGCCGCCCCGGCGAAGGACTGATACCGCAGGATGGACTCCACCACAAAGCCGCCGTAGAGGGGGATGGCCCGGTGGAGCCGGGCGAAGGTATACATTTTTCGGATGTCCCGGCTGAGGGAGAGGGACACATGGTTATACCGGTTCCGGGTAGCCTTGCGGATAAGCCGCCCCATCCCGGTGGGGGTGGCGGAAAAGACAATATAGACGGCGTTATCCACGGGTGTCACCTCGCTTATAGAACTTATGAGCTGCCCATGCTAAGGTGCAGCCAATCACTGGGGCGGCCCACCACCACAGGACAAGAATCCAGCCCAGGATATGCCACTCGGCAATGCGCAAAAAGGCCAGCCCGACCACAAGCATGGGCAGAAAGGGGAGCAGCTTCCACCACCAGGGCTTGGACAGCCGGAACAGAAGCAGTTGAATCAAAAACATAGGAATCGCGTGGAAGTACAGGATTAGAAATTGGAGCAGAGGGGACGCGTTGATCGGAAACTGGGAAAAGCAGTCTGCGAACATCACAAGGTATGCGGCCAGGGTCAGCACAAACGCAATCAGCAAAATTTGATTGGTACGGTTTTTCATGGGATGACCTCCTGTCCTGTGGGGCCCGACCACCTGGGCGGGCCAATTCTTTCCGGTCATCCCCAGCATACCAGAGAAAACCCGTCCCTGCAAGCAAATTGGGACAGTCGGTCATTTTTGGGGGATAGGTGGTCAAAATCTCTCGTCCCCCGCCGTGCGGGCAAGGCTCCTTTGGAAAGGAGCTGTCAGCCGCAGGCTGACTGAGGATTGCGTTTCGCCGCAGGCGAAACATACGAAGTAAACGTGTGTAGGGCGCGACGACTCCGGCGCGCCGTTCTTCAGGGGTGCGTTGTAGGGGCGGATATCATCCGCCCGTCCTGATCCGGCCGGCCGCGCCGACTTTCCCGGAAGGGGAGGACTTTTTACAGCGGGGAGATTTTGGTTAAAATAACCAATGCCGGCCGCATCGGGCAAAATCTCCGCTAAAACTGTCCGCACCAGAAAGACAGTACCGTTTTGGGACCTTAAAAGCCCCGTTTTGAGAGCTTAAACGCTCGTTTTCGCTTGTTTTACGGTGTATTATTTAAACGAAATAATACACCGGGTATTTGACGTCCGTCCGGGGCGGTCAGTGGGCCTCGGCCCAGGTCTTTCCCGCCTTCGTCTCAGCCAGCAGGGGGATGGACAGGGCGGCCACCCCTTCCATCTCCTCCTCCACCAGCCTGCACACGGCCTCAGCTTCCCCTTCCGGGCACTCCACAATCAGCTCGTCATGCACCTGAAGGACCAGTTTTCCCTGCAAATTCTCCTGTTTCAGCCGGTTATACACCCGAATCATGGCCAATTTGATAATATCCGCGGCAGTCCCCTGAATGGGGGTGTTGAGGGCCACCCGCTCCCCAAAGGACCGGGTGTTGAAGTTGGAGGATTTGATCTCAGGAATCCACCGCCTTCGTCCCCATAAAGTGGACACATACCCGGCCTCCCTGGCCTGCTCCACCACCCCGTCCATATAGGCCCGCACCCCGGCATAGTGGGCAAAATACCGGTCCATATACTCCTTGGCCTCCTGGACGGAAACCCCAATATCCTGGGACAGAGAGAAGGGGGAAATGCCGTAAACAATGCCGAAATTGACAGCTTTTGCGCTTCTTCGCATCTGGGGCGCGACCTCCTCCGCGGGCACGCCAAAGACCTGGGAGGCGGTAATGGTGTGGATATCCTCGCCGCTTTTAAAGCCGTCAATCATGGCCTGATCCCCGGCCATATGGGCCAGCAGCCGCAGCTCAATCTGGGAGTAATCCGCGTCCACCAGCACCTTCCCGGCGGGTGCGGCGAACATCTTCCGCAATTCCGCCCCCAATTCGGTGCGAACGGGGATATTTTGCAGATTTGGCTCGGTAGAACTGAGCCGCCCCGTAGCGGTAACAGTGTTCTGGAAGGAGGTGTGAATCCGCCCGTCCGGGCCAATCACCTTGCCCAGGCCGTCCACATAGGTGGATTTTAATTTGGTAAGCTGGCGGTACTCCAGAATGCTGTCAATAATGGGGTGTTGGCCCTGCAGCTTTTCCAGCACGTCGGCCTTGGTGGAGTAGCCTGTTTTGGTCTTTTTTACCGGGGGAAGGCCCAATTTATCAAACAAAATCCCCCCTAACTGCTGGGTGGAGTTGATATTAAAGGTGTCCTCGCCGGCCAGGGCGTAGATGGTTTTCTGGACCTCGTCAATCCGCCCGGAGAGCATCTCCCCGAACGCTGCCAGCGCCCCCCGGTCAATAAGGAAGCCCTCGGTCTCCATCCCGGCCAGCACCTGGCACAGGGGCAGGTCCACTTTTTCGTACAGCTCCCACATCCCCAGCTCATTAAGCCGGGCAGTGAGGGTGTCCCGCAGGGCGTCGATGAGGAGACAGTGGCGCATCATGGCCTGAGAAGGGGGCTCCGGGTCGGACAGGGGGCCGAATGCCCCCTCCTCCAGGTAGACAGCCGCCTTGGGGAACTGCTGGCTGTAGTAGGTCAGACCCAGCTTGTCCAGCTCATAGCTGCCGTCGCTGGGGGCCAGGAGGTAGGCGGCCACCTCGGTGTCGAAGACGAAGCCGGCGGGGGA
>CANSXE010000087.1 GCA_947650875.1 uncultured Bacillota bacterium
CCACCTACCCCTCCATCGACGCCAACTTTGCCAACCTGCTCCAGGGTGTGATCCTCTTTATCGTGCTGGCGGCAGACTTCTTTACCCGCTTCCGGCTGGTCCGGACCAGAAAGGAGGGCGCCAAGTGAACGATCCCGTCAATGTGCTGACCCTGTTCCTCTTTAATATCGTGCTGGTAAACATTCCCCTGCTCTACGGCACCGTGGGGGAGATTGTGGTGGAGAAGGCGGGCAGCCTGGACCTGGGCGTGGAGGGCACCATGGCCGTGGGGGCCATCTTCGGCTACCTGGCCGGGTGCGCCGCCAACAGCATCCTGGTGGGGCTGGCGGTGTCCTTCCTGACGGCGGGGCTGTGCGGGCTGCTGTTCGCCCTGCTCACCGTGTCCCTCCAGGCCAACCAGAACGTTACCGGTCTGACCATTACCACCTTCGGCCTGGGGCTGTATTTCTTCGTGGGCAAGGGCATAGGGGAGCGGTGGCCCGCCATGACCGCCGCCGACAGCCTGGTGAAGGGCTATTCCGCTCTGGAGATTCCCGGGCTTTCAAAACTGCCTGTAATCGGAAAAGTGCTGTTTTCCCACAATGTGCTGGTCTATTTGGGGGTTGTCATCGCGGTGCTGGTGTGGTGGTACCTGGGCTTTACCAAGACCGGCCTGCGCCTGCGGGCGGTGGGGGAGAACCCGGCCGCCGCCGACTCGGTGGGGGTGAACACCCTGCTGTATAAATACGTCCACCTCATTGCCGG
Source organism: uncultured Bacillota bacterium (assembly GCA_947650875.1). Lineage (GTDB taxonomy): Bacteria > Bacillota > Clostridia > Oscillospirales > Oscillospiraceae > Lawsonibacter. The sequence continues at coordinate 745 of CANSXE010000087.1, forward strand.
GTCGGGCATCATGGGGCTGGGGGGCTTTTACATGGCGCTGTATATGAGCGGCTCCTTCGAGGGCTCCAACTGCTGGATCAACGGCTACGGCTGGATTGCCATCGCCCTGGTGATCTTCGCCAACTGGAACCCGGTGCTGGCCATTCTGGGCACCCTGGTCTTCGGCTTCTTCAACACCTTGCAGATTTACGCCGGGGCGCTGGCGGGGGCGTTTCCCGGCCCCCTGGGCTGGCTCAGCGCCGTCCCGCCCCAGCTTTATAAGGCCCTGCCCTTCCTGATTACCGCCATCGTGCTGGTGGCGTCGTCGGTCCGCAAGCGGGAGGGCTCCGGCCAGCCCGCCGCCCTGGGGCTGAACTACTTTCGGGAGGAGCGGTAAAACTGACAGGAGCGCCCGATGGGCGCTCCTGCTTTTTTATTGGTCGGTGCTGTCATCGGGGTGTTCCCCGGCCTCCAGGTACATCTCCTCCAGCTCGTTCTGGGTGCGCTCGATCTCCTTGGCCAGGTCGGTCAGCCGGTTGAATGCGTGGTAGTAGAGTTTTTTATACATTTCGTTTTCCATAGTTAATTCCTCCTTACTTCTATTTTACCTGTATATCCGGTAAAATCAAGAGCTTTTGCAAATATTATCTGAATATCAGATAATTTGTAAGGGGGAAGCCTTGTGCCAAAGCGGAGGAGCGTGGGTTCGGAGAACCTGATTGGGCAGAATATAGTCTTGCTCCGCAGGCGGTTGGGGATTAACCAGGACACGTTGCTCTCCAGATTGCAGGTACGGGGAATCGACATCAGTCAAACTACGCTTTCTGATATCGAAGGGCAGAAGCGGAGGGTGTACGACAAGGAGCTGGTGGCCTTTGCGGATATTTTCGGGGTCACGCTGAACGACCTGTTTAATCCGCCTGACCTGGAGGAAACATAACAGGAGCGCCCGGACGGGGCGCTCCTGCTTCGTTTAGATGGGTTTGGCGGTTTGGGGCTGGGGAGCGGCTTTTCGAGCGAACAGGAGCCGTCCCAGCTGGAACAGGGAGAGCAAAAGCATGTGGGAGGAGAAGGCGCATTGGTCGGCAAGGGTCCAGCCGAGGAAAAAGAAAACCGGGTTGGCGGGGCGGCCCGCAGTCATCATTGCGTCCAGGGAGGTGCCGATCCAGGCCAGACGGTCGTACAGCCGCCAGAGGATCGGGACCGGCACCAGCAGGACATACAATCCCAGCAGCGCCGCTGCCCCGCCAATCAACAGAGCGGCCTGCCGGTTGACCGGACGGGTGCGGGTCTGCCAGGCAAAGACCAGGCCTATCAGGCAGCAGCCCGACAGCCGGAGCAGCTGGCAGAGGGCTTCGGGTGTGCCATTGAGATTGGCGAGGTAAAATTGCAGCAGGAACATCAGCAGGTCGAAGAGAAGCACTGCCCCCAGTAGCCGCAAAACAAGCTGCCGCCGGGAGGGAGAGAGGAACTCGTGCACAGGGGAGCGATCCGGGGCGGGCGCTGTTGGGACAAGGACGGGCTCCCCTTCCTCGCCGTTGAGGAGCTGGTCCACCGCCACCCCATACAGCTTGCCCAGAGCGGCCAGATTTTCCGCCGAGGGCAGGGCGGCCCCCGTCTCCCACTTGGAGATGGTCTGCCGGGAGACCTCCAGCGCATCGGCCAGCTGAATCTGGGACAGCCCCTGCCGCTTTCGATAGTGCTGTAAATTTTCTTTCAGGTCCATGGCGGATACCTCCTGTGAGTAATATTACCTCCATTTTATCCCGACGGGCCCGGTTTGGCAACCAACTTTAGTTTACATCGGGGGATTTTTAAAAAAGGAGCGCCCGGACGGGGCGCTCCTGCGTTTGTTATTGGGCGGCGGCCAGCTCTGTCTGGACGGCGGCAAGGAGGGACTGGGAACGGTCCCAGAAGGAACCGATATCCAGCTTATCAAAGGCGGCGGTCTTCACCACGCCCAGCCGTTCTGACTCCTCGTCCACCCGCTTCTCGAAGAGATAGGAGACGCATTTGTCGCGGTGCTCGTCCGCGTTCATGGGCAGGCGGAGAATGATGTGGTAGCCGAAATCGCTCTCCACAATATCACTGATCTCCCCGGCCTTCAGGGCCAGGGCGGCCTGCTCAAAGGGGGCCACCATATCCCCCTTGCCGGCGGTATAGCCATCGGGGAAGGAGGCGAGACCGGGGTCCTCGCTGTGCTCGTTCATCAGGGTGTCGAAGAGAGCGATGGGGTCTTCCGCGGCCCGAAGCTGAGACAGCAGCTCCTCCGCGTCGGCCTTCTTCTGGGCGACGGTCTCTTCATCCAAGGGCTGGCGGTTATCGTCCACAGTGGAGAGCAAAATGTGCTTGCACTTATACTGGCTGGTCTCCTCCAGGTAGGCGTTCACATCGGCGTCGGTGGGATAGTGGCCGCTGTTCTCGCCGTAGTACAAATTGGCCAGCTGGTCATACAGGTCGTTGTTCTCATTGAGACGAAGCAGCAGGTCCTTGGTGAGCATCTGAGCCCAGAATATGTGAGTAACCTGGGTCTCGTCGCTGTCCGCCTGGAGGATCATGTTGATATACTGCTGCTCCAGGTCCTCAGCGATTGAGGGGTCGGGGGTGAGCCCCTCCTGCCGGGCCATCTCCCGCAGCATACAGTGGAGGACGGCGGCATCCAGGGCGTCCTGCTCCAGCTGCTGGCCGAAGGTGACCCCCTCAGACGCCTCGGAATCCCAGGGCAGGGTGGTCATCTGGCCGCCAAAGGGGGCAAGGTAGTTTTCAATCACGCGCCTGAGCCAGTAGAGGTAGTCGGATGCGGTGATTTCCGCCCCGCCCACCTTGACCAGCACCTCGTCCCCGGCCAGACCGGAGACGGTCAGGTAGGGATCGGTGATCTGGGACAGGTCCATAGACACGGAGGGGGCGTCGGAGGAGCTGCCCGACCCGGAGCTGGAGCCAGAGCCCGAGCCGGAGGAGACGGGGTTCTTCTGACCGCAGCCGCTCAGGGCGGTCAGAGCCATGACAAGGGCCAGCGCCAGGGCCCCAAAATGCTTGATACGCTTCATAATGTGCTTCCTTTCCTGCTGAAAAAATCATGAATGGCCTTTATCATACCATAAATCGGGGCGGGGGGCAAGCCTGAATTCCAGGTTGCAGCCGGTTTTATTGTGTGCTATACTATCCCCAAAAAGAGAGGAGAAATTGTTATGGCATTGTTTGGCAGTCTGTTCGGCAAAAAGCAGGAGCCCAAAGAGAAGCCCGTCCCCCAGGCCGGACCGGGCGCGCTGGCGGCCTTCTTCCCCAAAGGGGTGGATATGTCTGACTGGGATCAGGTATTTTCCGCCTGCCTGGGCAAGATGTACACTGTGCAGAACCGGTTGGCCATGCTGGTGAAGGACGAGCCCAACTGGTATGTGGATTTTGAGAAGGGCGCCCTCACCCTGGGAAAGTATGAGTTCCGCGTCCAGTTTCTGGGCAGCGAGTCCTATGTGTCCAACTCCTGGCTGTGGGGCTGGGAGAACGTGAACGGCTTCCCGGACAACCTGCTGGGCCAGGTCCACATTGCCCGGACCTACGGCCAGGCCTGGGGGCTGGAGCCCCTGATCCATGCCCAGTGCGAGCTGAACAACACCTTTAACGGCCACAACTTCTCTATGGTGGTGTGCGGGGCGCTGGCGGAGGACCGGTGCTACTACCGCTGTCCCACCGGCGGGGACCAGGGGGCCGCCTTCGTGGCCCTGTGCGAGGCCCCCAGGGAGCTGTTTGCCCCGGTGGACGGCGTTACCTTTATCAACAGTGTGAGCCAGTGTATCCAGCACTTCTATCTGGACCACAAAATCTTTGTGGAGGCCTTTTTGAGGTGGAGCGGGATTCCCTTCGACTGGAGGGGCGATACCCTCACCGCCCATTTTGACACCGACGTGGTTGTGGAGTTCGAGCAGGCGGGGGAGAATTACCGGATTAAAAACCTGAAAGCAACGGCCCCCTGAAGACAGGGACGCGGGACCCATTTTTTGCCTTGCAAATCCCGGCGGGAAGTAGTACAATGAGGGATGCCACTACCGCCCTTCCCGGGCGAACAATGAAGGAGTGTATTCTGTGATGAAGAAATGGAATCGTCTGACGGCTGGTCTGCTCTGCGCCATTCTGGCTGCTGCACTGATTGTACCCGTTTCCGCCCACGGCTGCCACGGAAGAAGGGGCGGGGGCTGCCATGGCAGATATGTCCGGAACGTTCAGACGGAGATCACCGTCTGCCCCTATGACGACTGCACCCTCGCCGGCCGCCACCTCCACGACGGCACGACCTACTGCGGATATGCCCATGGGGATGGCCTGTGTAACGGTCTCTGCCGGGCGCTGTGCCCCCTGGAGGACTGCGTCTCCTCCGGCCGCCACTACCACGGCTACAGCATCTACTGCGGCGCCCACCACGACGGCGGCTTCTGTGATGGCTCCTGCATCTGGGTCCCCTGATGTTTCTCTTGCGTATTTGACAAAACCGGCTGACCGCGCTGCAGCGGCCAGCCGGTTTTTTATGTCTCCAGCGCTTTGGCGTAATCCTCCACTACCTGCCGGGCGGCCCGGAGGGGGTCCTCGTTTTTCGCCAGGCGGAGGGAGAACCGGGGGACGTCCCCGGGCATAAGGACCAGCCGCTTGGTATACTTCTCCCGGGCGCACAGGGCGGAGAAGGGCTCCAGCCGGAACTCGTCCAGGGTAAAGACCAGCCGGTCCCCCTTCTGAGCCAGGTCGTTGATGCGGCACTGGGCGGCCTTCGCCCGGAGGAGGGCCACCGACAGCAGGTTGTTCACCGGCCGGGGGGGCTCGCCGTAGCGGTCGATGAGCTCATCCACCAACTCGTCGGCCTCCTCCTCGCTGCGCACAGCGGCGATGCGGCGGTACAGGTCCATCCGCTGCTCCGGCGAGGGGACATAGCGGTCGGGGATGGATGCGGACACGCTGAGATTGGCGGCGCACTCCGTCCGGGTGGGCAGGGGCTGGCCCTGCTCCAGCAGGACGGCCTCCTCCAGCAGCTTCAGGTACATGTCGTACCCCACCGACAGGAGAAAGCCGGACTGCTCCGGACCCAGCACATTGCCCGCGCCCCTTATCTCCAGGTCCCGCATGGCGATCTTGAAGCCGGAGCCGAACTCGGCAAACTCCCGGATGGCCTCCAGCCGCTTGGAGGCCACCTCGCTGAGCACCTTCCCCTTCCGGTAGGTGAGGTAGGCGAAGGCCCGGCGGTTGGACCGGCCCACCCGGCCCCGAATCTGGTGGAGCTGGGCCAGGCCCAGCCGGTCGGCGTCCTCCATGATGAGGGTGTTCACGTTGGGCAGGTCGATGCCCGTCTCGATGATGGTGGTACACACCAGCACGTTCAGTTCCCCGTCGGTCATCTGGGCCATCACGTCGTCGATGGCCTCCTGGGTCATCCGCCCGTGGGCCACCCCGATGGCGGCGTCCTCCCCCAGCAGAGTCTGGATGCGGGCGGCGCACCGGTCGATGGTCTCCACACGGTTGTGAAGGTAAAATACTTGTCCCCCCCGCTCCAGCTCCCGGCGCATGGCGTCGGCCAGCAGGCCCCAGTCGTGCTCCAGCACATAGGTCTGCACCGGCTGGCGGTCCGCCGGGGGCTCCTCCAGGGTGGACATGTCCCGGATGCCGGACAGGGCCATGTTCAGGGTCCGAGGGATGGGGGTGGCGGACAGGGTGAGCACATCCACCTGCTTAAAATTCTCCTTCAGCTTCTCCTTGTGCTG
>CANSXE010000088.1 GCA_947650875.1 uncultured Bacillota bacterium
AGGGCCATGGGCACCAGGGCCAGGATGGTGGTGAGGGTGGTCATCAGCACGGGCCGGACACGCAGGGGACAGGCGTGGAGGATGGCGTCCACCCGGCTCTCCCCCTGCTCCCGGCGCTGGCGGATATAGTCAACCAGAATGATGGAGGAGTTGACCACCGTGCCGGCCAGCATAATCAGGGCCACCAGGGAGATCATGGACAGGTCCCGGCCGGTGAGGGGCAGGGCAAACAGCGCCCCGGTGAAGGCCACAGGGAGGATCATCATAACGATAACCGGCATGAGGAAGGACTCAAACTGAGAGGCCAGCACGAAATACACCAGCCCCAGGGCCACGATCAGGGCCAGCAGCAGGTCGCCAAAGCTGTCCATCATGTCCTCGTAGGCGCCGGAAATCTGGGCGGTGTAGCCGTCGGGGAGGGTGTAGCTCTCTAAAATCTGCCGGATCTCCTGGGTGATGGCGGTGGTGTCGCCGCTGATGGTGTCGCCGGTGACGGAAATCTGCCGGGACTGGTTCACCCGGATGATGCTCTGAGGGGCCAGCTCAATGTCCACATTGGCCACGGCGGACAGGGGCACCGTCCCGCCGAAGGCGGAGGGGACGGGCATGGACTTCAGGGCGTCCAGGCTGGCGGCCGACCGGCCGTCTCCCTTGACCACCACATCCAGCTCCTTGTTGTTGATGGTGACGGTGGTGGCGGTGGACCCGGACAGCTCCGACCGCACGGCAGCGCCCACGGTGGCGGCGGTGAGACCGTACTGGGAAGCCGCTTCCCGGTTCATGGTAACCGTCACCTGCTCCACCTCCTTGGCCTCGGAGGTGCCCACGTCCACTGCGTCGGGCAGCTGGGAAATCCGGGCGGCCAGGTCATCGGCGATCATGGTCAGGGTCTCGTAGTCGTTGCCGGTGATGTCCACGCTGATGTCCGCTCCGCTGCCCATAAGGGCGGTCATGTCGGAGGTGGAGACGATAATCTCACAGCCGGCGATGTCCCGCACCAGCTCCCGCAGGGCGTTGGCAATGTCGCTGCTGCTCCGGTCCCGGTCCTCCTTGTCGGAGAGCACCAGGTTCAGGGAGGAGGTCTCGGGCTGAGTGATGTGGTAGATGGACTCCAGCTCGGGCACATTGTCCATGGCGATGTCCACAATTCGGTCGGCAATGGCAGCGGTATCCTTCACCTCAGAGCCCACAGGGGTGCTGATGGACACCTGCACCATGCCCTGGTCCATCTCAGGCATGAGGACCATCTTGGTAGACATGCACGCGGCGATAAAGAGGGCCACCAGGGCCACAGAGACCAGCATCCCCACCCACAGGCGGCGGACAAAGTAGCCCAGCAGACGGGTGTAGAGGTCGTTGAGCCGGTGCCCCAGACCCGCCTTGCCGGCGGCGTGCTTTTTGGCCTTCTTCTCCGCCTTTTTCAGGGCGTGCTGGTGGACCTTCTTCTCATCCAGCAGGAAATAGCACAGCAGGGGCACCAGGGTAATGGCAATCACCAGGGAGCCCAGAATGAGGAAGGAGATGGTGAGACAGAAGTCGTCAAAGAGCATCCCGGCCATGCCGCCGGTGAGACCCAGGGGCAGGAAGACGGCCACCGTGGTGAGGGTGGAGGCGGTGAGGGAGGTGAAGACCTCCTTCGTGCCCTCCACGCAGGACTCCAGGCGGCTGCGGCCCTCGGCGGAGTAGCGGTAGATGTTCTCCAGCACCACGATGGAGTTGTCCACAATCATGCCCACGCCCATGGCGATGCCCCCCAGGGACATCATGTTCAGGGTGAGGTGGAACACGTTCATCAGCACGAACACCGTGAGGATACACACCGGCATGGACACGGCGATGGTGGCGGTGGCGCCCCACCGGCGCAGGAAGAGGAAGACCACCACGGCGGCCAGCGCCACGCCCATGATGATGTTCTGAATGGCAGCGTTCACCGCCATATTGATGTAATCGGAAGCGGTGTACAGCACGGTGTACACGATGGAGCCGTTCCGGGCCTGGAGCTCGGCCATCTCGGCCACCACCGCGTCAGCGGTGGACACCTCGTTGGCCCCCGACTGCTTGGACACCTGGAGGACCACACAGGCCGAGCCGTCGGTCTTGGCGATGGCCTCCGGGTCCTCGGTCTCCAGGGTCACGCTGGCCACCTCAGACAGGCGGACGGTGCCCCCGGTCTGGAGGGGGAGAATCAGGTTGGCCACGTCCTCCACCGTCTGAAATTTGGCGTCGGTGGTGACGGTAAGGGTCTGAGTGCCGTTTTGCATGTCGCCGCCGGGGTAGAGCAGGTTGTCCGCCGCCAGCATCTGGGCGATGTAGGAGTTGGACAGCCCGAAGCCCGCCGCCCGGGTGGGGTCCACCTTGACGGACACCTGCTGGGTCACGCCGCCGGCGATGGTCACCTGGGCCACCCCGTCGATGCGCTCCAGGGCGGGGGCCACCGTGTCCTCGGCCTGGGCCTGGACGGAGACCAGGTCCTCCCCCTGGAGGGCGATCATGGCCGAGGGCATCAGGTCGCCGATGTTGATGTTGACGATGATGGGGTCCATGGCCCCGTCGGGGAGGGACAGCCGGTCGAACTGCTCCCGCAGCTTGGTGGCGGCGATGTCCAGATTGGTGCCCTCCACATAGGTAATTTGAATCTGACTCGCCCCGTCGGAGGAGGTGGAGCTCACCCCGTCCACCCCGGACACCGACATGATGGCCGACTCCAGGGGCCGGGTGACCAGCTCCTCCATGTCGGAGGGGCTGGCGCCGTTGTAGTAGCACATGACCAGGGCGGCGGGGGCCTCCATGTCGGGCAGGAGGGCCATCTGCAGCCGGGTGGTGAAGACCACGCCGAAGATGGAGATCATAATCACCGCCATCAGGGTGGTTACCTTGTGCTTGATACAGAATTTTGCGATATTATCCACTGGCCTCAGCCCTCCCCGGAGACGACCCGGACGGGGTCGCCCTCAGACAGATAGGCCTGGCCCACCGTCACCAGCATATCCCCCGCCTTCAGGCCGGAGGTGACCTCGGTGACGCCGTTGCCCGTCAGGCCGGCGGAAATCTCCACATAGCGGGCCGCGTCGTTTTCCACCACAAAGACATACTGCACATCGTTGCTGGTGAGGATGGCCTCGGTGGGGATGACAATGGTGTCGGTAGAGGTGTCTGTGCGGAAGGAGACGTCGGCAAACATGCCGGACAGCAGCCCGGGTATGTCCTCTTGGATGGAGATGGTAACGTTATACAGCTTTGTCTGCATATTGGCGGCCAGGTCGATGCCCTTGATGGTCCCCACGGTGCTTACCCCCAGGGAGCTGATGGACACGTCTACCTCGTCCCCCCGGGCCAGCTTGGGCACCAAGGCTTCGGATACCGAGACGGCCACCTCCATCCGGTCCACCCCGTCGATGACGGCCACCGGGGCGGAAGCGGTGACAAATCCGCCCGCGGCGGCGTTCAGCGTGACGACGGTGCCCGAGACGGGGGCAATCACGTTGCCGGCTCCGTCCACATGCTCCAGCACCGCGTCCAGCTGCTCCACGTTGGACTTGTAGCTCTGCATCCCCGCTTCCAGCTGGGCCAGGGTGGAGGTCCGCTGGGCCCGGGCGGTGTCCAGATTCAGCTCCGCCTGGTCGATCTCCAGCTGAGATGCCGCCCCAATCTCAAACAGGGCCTGCAAATCGCTGACGTTCTTCTCGGCCAGGGCGATCTGCCGGTCGAAGATGGCCGCCTGATCGTTGTAGCTCTGGACGGCGGAGCGGTAGCTGATGCTGGCGGCGTTGTAGGAGGACAGGGTGCTGGCCAGGTCCAGGGCGCACAGCTTCTGCCCGGCGGTGACGGCGTCCCCCACCTCCACAAAGACGGCGGTACACTGGGCCTGCGCCGTGACAAACACCGACTCCTGCCCGTCGGTGACCACCCGGCCGGACACCTTGTTTTCGGTGGAGATGGTGTCCACCTTCACCTCCTGCACCTGCACGGCCACGCCGGCGGGAGCGGCTTCCCCCTGGGAGCCGGAACTCTCCCCGCCCGACTGGCAGGCGGCCAGACTGAGGGTCAGCGCGCCGGCCAGCAGGGCGGCAAATATTTTTTTCTCCTTCATGGGGCAGTCTCCTTTAATTCATGATGCCGTAGTCCACGGCCCAGCGGTAGGTGTTCCAGGCGGAGAACAGGTCATTTTCCGCCCCGGCCACCTTCTCTTTAGCTTCTTTCAGCTTATCCTCCGCCTCCAGAAGCTTGTTTTGTGAGAGTGTGCCCTGGCTCTGCTTCAGCTGGGCCGCGGCGTAGTTGTCCTCCTCCACCGCCAGGGCGGTGCGGGAAGCGGATAAAATCTGCTGGCAGTCCTTCACCTTCAGATACAGATTGCGCAGACCCAGCTCAAAGTTCTGCATTGTGTTGTCATAGGTGTATTTGGCGGAGTAGTAGGTGTGCCGGGCCTGGGTGTAGGACCGGTCGTTGGCCTTATAGGTCTGGCCGTAGTCGCCGCCGTGGTCGTTGTACTCCTCCAGGGCGTCCTTGTAATCTTCTGTCGCCTGGTACAGGTCCCAGCTGTTTTCCCTGGCGGTCTCCAGGTCCTTCTCCAGGTCCATGGCGTTTAAATCCTCCTGGCTCACACCGGGCAGGGCCCCCAGGGATATTTTCCCGGTGATGTCCGCCCCGATGAGCAGCTCCAGCTGGCCCTTGTAGGTATTCAGATTCATCCCCAGAGTGGACAGGCCGCTGCTCAGGGCGGCCCGGCCCGACTGGGCCTGTTTCACTGTGAGGGAGGAGATGTGGCCCAGCTCATAGCGCAGGTCCAGCTCGGTGAGCTGCCGGTCCAGGGCGGCCAGCTGCCGCTCCAGCCCGTCCTCCTGAAGTTCCATGGCGGCCAGGGCGATGTAGGTGGCCTCGCCAGCCATGATGATCTGGTTTTGCAGGTTTTTCAGCTGCCGGACAGTGTCGGCGTTGTCCTCCTGCATGTCGCCGTCCTTGATGGCGTCAAACTGTTCCCGCACAGCGTCGTAGGCCTGGTCCATTTTCTCATAAGCCAGTGTGCCGGTCTGGCCCATCTGAACCATCATCCACTGCATTTTGGCAATATCGTTCAGCTGAATCCGCAGGTCCTCCTTCAGGTCGTCATAGTCGATCTCCTCCAGGATGTCGATATTTTCCTGGATGGACAGCACCTGCAAATTGCCCTCGTGCATCCGCCGGTTCAGATTCCCGAAAGTGATGGACCCCACCGGGTCGGGTATGTACTCCTCCACAGGGGTGTCCGTCTCCCTGCTGTCTTCGCCGGTATCAGCCCCGGCTGTCTCAGAGACATCCTCGTTCTGAGCGGTCTCCCCCTGGGTCTCCGGCTCCCCGGCTGATGTGCCGCTGCCCTCCGCTGGCTCCGTCTGGACCGCAGAGGAGGCCGGCGCGTCCGGGTCTCCCTCCGCCGCCAGAGCGGCAGTGGCCAGCAGAGACAGCACCAGCGCCGCCGCCAGCAGCAGGGCCGTGGTTCGTTGTTTCATAAGGTCCCCTCCTTATATCCTTCCGCCGCCCCGCCGTAGCGGAGCAGGTCTGTACGCATTTTTGTCATCTCCCGCACCTGGGCGGTCCGGGTCGGGTCCTGCAAGGTCTCCACAACGGCAAAGGCCAGCACCGCGCAGGCCAGGTGGAAGACCTGATCGGCGTATGCCCGGCTGTCCTGCCGCAGCTTGGCGGGGTCCACCGTCTCCCACAGCGGGTCAGGGAGAAAGTGTTTGGGTCCGCCCATAAAGCTTTGCAGGTCCATGCCCTGATTCAGCTGTAACAGCTTGATAAACAGGGACAGCATAGGATCGGTATGTCCCTGGTGGCCAATGAAGTGGTCGTAGGCCATCAGGGGCATGGCGAACAGGTCGCCCCGGGCCTCCACAAGGATGCCCCGCAGCAGCGAGACGAAATACTCCCGCAGGTCCTCCAATAAGTAGCGGATCAGGTCCTCTTTGTCAGAAAAATATTGGTAGAAGCTCCCCCGGGGGATACGGGCCTGGGTGATGATCCGGTTGATGGACACGTCAGTAAACCGAACCCGGGTCAGCTCGCTCCAGCAGGCGTCGATCAGCCGCTTTCGCTTCTCCTCTGGCAATCGAAAAAATGTTGCAGTAGGCACAGTCCCCCTCCTTTTATGACAGGTTGTCGCAATATGACAGATTGTCATGTATTATACCTAACCCCTCTCCCTCTGTCAAGGTGGGAATTGTGAAGCTTTTGTTAAGATGTCCGGGGGAGTATTTTTCAGGCTCCGCACCCGGCAGGTCTACCATAGGTCTACCAAAAAAATATGTCAAGCCCCTGTGCCCCAAGCGGTTCAAAAATCCCCCCAAGCGGCATGGTCTACCAGATGTCTACCAATTTAACTTTTTTACACCGAAAGCCCTGCTTTTTCGGCGCTTTCCTCCTGTTTCGCAATTTCCAGACCCCATGCAAGGGTCGTGACACTGGGGTGGCCGGGGCGAAAAGTTAAAA
>CANSXE010000089.1 GCA_947650875.1 uncultured Bacillota bacterium
TGGTGCTGGAGGCCATGAAGATGGAGATCGAGGTGTCCGCCCCCGTGGCCGGCACTGTCAAGGCCGTGGCCGCGACCGTGGGCACCGCCGTCAACACCGATGACCTGCTGGTCACCATCGGTTGAAAGGAGGGGTAAAGTATGGAATTTTTCACTCGAGTAATCTCTGAGATCGCTGGTGGATCTGGCTTTGCCTACCTTCCCGAGGACTGGCGTCAGGTTCTTATGATTGGTATTGCCTGTATTCTGCTGTATATGGGCATTGGCAAGGGCTACGAGCCCCTGCTGATGGTGCCCATCGCCTTTGGTATGCTGCTGGCCAACCTGGCCCTGCCCCTGTCCGGCCTGATGGCTGAGCCTGACACCGCCAATCACACAGTTGGCTTTATGTGGGTGCTCTATCAGGGTGTGGCCTACGCCATCTATCCGTCCATTATCTTTATGGGCATCGGCGCCATGACGGATTTTGGTCCTCTGCTGGCCAACCCCACCTCCCTGCTGCTGGGCGCTGCCGCTCAGATGGGCATCTTCGCCGCCTTCCTGATGGCTCTGTGCGTAGGCCCCATCACCAGTGCCTTGAATGGCGTAATGCCCTTTATCCCTGTCATTAACTTTACCCCTGCGGATGCGGCTGCCATTGGCGTCATTGGTGGTGCAGATGGTCCGACAGCCATTCTGACGGCCTCCAAGCTGGCCAATAAGCTGATGCCTGCCATTGCCATCGCGGCCTACTCCTACATGGCTCTGATCCCCATGATCCAGCCGCCTCTGATGAAGGCCCTTACCAGCAAGGAGGCCCGCAAGGTCAAGATGAGCCAGCTGCGTCAGGTGTCCAAGACCGAGAAGATTATCTTCCCCATTGCGGTCACCATCTTCGTCATCCTGCTCATCCCCGACACCGCCCCCCTGATCGGTATGCTCATGCTGGGCAACTTGTTCCGTGAGAGCGGCGTCACCGAGCGTCTGTCCGACACCGCTCAGAACGCCCTCATCAACATCGTCACCATTCCTCTGGGCCTGTCCGTGGGCTTCAAGGCCACCTATGATACTTTCCTCACTGGCGAGACCCTGTTCATTGTGGTGCTGGGCCTGACCGCCTTCCTGCTGTCCACTGCCGGCGGCCTGATCCTGGGCAATGTGATGTACGCTGTCACCGGCGGCAAGGTCAATCCTCTGATCGGCTCTGCCGGCGTGTCCGCCGTGCCCATGGCCGCCCGCGTGTCCCAGACCGTGGGTCAGAAGGAGAACCCCTCCAACTTCCTGCTCATGCACGCTATGGGCCCCAACGTGGCCGGCGTGATCGGCTCCGCCTGTGCGGCCGGTTTCATGATTAAGGTGTTCGGCGGCTAAGCTCCCGATTTTTCCGTGTGTTAACCGGCGCGTCAGAGATGACGCGCCGGTTTTTGCGGATTAAGAGGGGGTTATTCAAAAAAATAAAGGAAATTTTTATAAAACCACTTGCAATTCTGGTTCTGCGGTGGTATACTTCGTTGGTCTGAATAACGGGTGGTCCTCTGCGGTGTCTCCTGAAGAGACAGAAAGGCCGGAATGAACGCCTATACAACAGGAGGAAAAAGAACCATGGATCTGATGAAAGCATTTACCGAAAAGTACACAAAGGCTGAGCCCCCCAAGGTGAACATCGGAGATACCGTCCGTGTCCACCTGCGGGTAAAGGAAGGCAACCGTGAGCGTATCCAGGTCTTCGAGGGCACCGTCATCGCCAAGAAGCACGGCGGCATCGAAGAGAGCTTCACTGTCCGCCGCATCTCCTACGGCATCGGTGTGGAGAAGGTGTTCCCCCTCCATGCTCCCTCTGTGGAGAAGGTCGAGGTGGTCCGCCGGGGCAAGGTGCGCCGCGCCAAGCTGTACTACCTGCGCGACCGCGTGGGCAAGGCCGCCAAGGTCAAGGAACTGCTGTGATTCAAAAAAAGGAGCGGCTTTGCCGCTCCTTTTTCTTAAATTACGTCTTTTTATAAGAGGACAGCGTGAGGGGGAGCGGTGTGGCCAGGAAGAAAAAACAGGGTGGCATCACGCTGGCGGACGTCGCCAAGGGCGTTTTTATGCTGGCCACCGCGGCGAAGCTGAAGACCAGGCGGGAGGTGGAGGCCGGGCTGAGGGAGGCCCTGCCCGGCGCGTCCGTCCTCAGCGTGGAGACCGGCACGCGGTCCAAGGGCTGCAAGTTCAAAATCTTTACCATAGCTTACAAGGACATCCAATTTACCTATGAGAGCTACCAGTCGGGCAACTTTTTCTTTGCCGGAAAATCCGCCATGTCCAATGACGACTACTGCAAACAGCTCTTTCAGCATTTTTCCAGAGAGATCAGAGAGATCGGGGAAAAGTATGGGGTAAAAATCGACGGGCTGTGCGGCATAAGCATTTGCAACGATGTTGCCGCCATGGAGGACCTGGACGCCGGGGTGGACGCTCTAGGGGAGATGTACGCCCTTTTAGAGGACTACATCCCCCGGAAAAAGCTGAGGTGGCTCTCCTGCGAGCTGGCGCTCTGGACCCGTTACGGGGAGCGGCAGCGCGACTCTATCGAGCAGCGGGGGGACTGGGACCCTTCCTGGACCCGGCGGCGGCTGTATCTGAACTTCAAGGCGGCGGTGGACATGGGGCTGACAGGGGATGTGGCGCTGTGTCAGGAGCGGCTGGACGCCATTCCCCAGAAGTTTATCCGGGCTCTGTACATCAACGGGGAGCCCTATGTATCCAGCCAGTATGAGATACGCTTTCTCTACAGCCTGGAGGACAGGCGGTATTACGCCCCCGTGGGCTTTGGCATTAAAATAAGCTATAACGGCGGGGTGGAGGACCATCTGCAGCGGGAGATTATAAAGGCCTATTACCCGGACGCCCGGTATAAAATCTCCATGGAGGACCAGACCACCGCCTATCAGATCGGGCCGGACCGCTTTCAGGTCCAGCGGGGGCGGGACAGCCTGACCTTTTGGAAAAACGGCCGGGAGCTGCCAATTCGGTACTATCACGAGCGGTCCGGCACCCACACCGGCGCGGAGTACTTTTACTGGGTCACCGTCGAGGATTTCGCCATGCTGATGGGGATGTCGGTGGACAGGGTGGAGCCGGAGGGGGTCTATCTCCGCCTACCATAGGCCCTGTAATTTGGCGTTGACCAGCCCCAGCACCAGCAGATGGGCGGGGTAAAAGACGTACCACAGGTATTTGTCCCCCGGAAAGGAGGGACCCTTCTTTCCGTTGTAGAAGAAGGTGAATGCCACCCCCAGCAGGGGCCCCACCGCGTTGATGCACAGCGTATGGAGCCAGCGATAGGTAAACAGCTGTTCGGAGAAAAGCATCCAGACCAGCCCGTACCGGGACAGAGGCATGAGGAACAGCCAAAGCAGAGCCTTTTTGCGGAACGGCCAGCTTTCTGTCCAGTAAAAGACCAGAATGAACAGAATATAGGCCCCCTTGCCCTCCGTCAGGCTAAGGTACTGAGCGGCGGCTATTACCCCAGCGGCCAGGACGTACCCCAGTCCCGCCCGCTTTTCGTTGCCCCAGTCCATCAGCCGCAGGGTGAGCAGGCCCAGCAACAGGGTGAACATGATGTTGCCGTGGAAGCCGAACAGGAGATAATAGGGGTACTCCGCCAGACAGGCGAAAACCAGCAGCCGCAGGGCGTACCGTTTTAAATTCCGGGTGTGCCTGTAGCCGTTGGCGATGGAGAACAGAAAGATGGGGGCGGCGATGTGGCCGATGTAGTCGGTGGCCCGCTGGAGAACCAGCAGGGCCGGGATGGTATCTGCGGCATCGGGGAAGAACAGGACCTCCACCGTCAGGGCCAGGGGCCAGACATAGGTGACGTGGTCCCACAGCATGGACAGCAGGGCGACGGTTTTCAGGGCAAAAAAGCTCATAATCAATCAGGTTCCTTTCTGTAGCGGATACCGGAAGGATACCAGATATTTCTTACAAAAAAGCGGTCAGGTTTCTTACAAATTTCTGAATTTCAGGAGGTCCCCTATGAACATCCAATGGTATCCCGGCCACATGACCAAGACCCGGCGGCAGATCGAAGCTGACCTGAAGCTGGTGGACGTGGTGGTGGAGATTATTGACGCCCGCATCCCGGTCTCCAGCCGCAACCCGGACATTGACGCCATCTGCGCCGGCAAGCCCCGGCTCATCGTCCTCAACCGGGCGGACCAGGCGGACCCCGCTCAGAACAAGGCCTGGGGGGCCAGCTTCCGGGGCCAGGGCCACTCCGTGCTGGAGACCGACGCCCGTTCCGGCCGGGGAATCAACCAGTTTTCTGCGGTGGTCCAGGGGGTGCTCCGGGACCAGATCGCCAGATGGCGGGAGAAGGGCCAGGTGGGCCGTCCGGTCCGGGCCATGGTGGTGGGGGTGCCCAACGTGGGCAAGTCCACCTTTATCAACAAGGTGGCCAAAAAGAAGTCGGCCAAGGCCAGTGACCGCCCCGGCGTCACCCGGGGCAAGCAGTGGGTCCACGTGGACCAGGGGCTGGACCTGCTGGACACCCCCGGCATCCTCTGGCCCAAGTTCGAGGACGAGACCACCGGCATGAATCTGGCCTTTACCGGGGCGGTGAAGGACGAAATTATGGACGTGGAGACCCTGGGCTGCCACTTTATGGCTCTGCTCGGGGAGCGCTACCCCCAGGCGCTGCTGGACAGCTACAAGCTCCCCGAGGTGCCCGCCCGTGAGGAGGGGGAGAACGACGTGGCCTGGGGCTACCGGCTCCTTCAGGCCTGCGCTGCCAGGCGGGGGATGCGCATCTCCGGCGGCGGCGTGGACACCGAGCGCATGGCCCGGGTCCTGCTGGACGAGTACCGGGGGAGTAAGCTGGGACGGTTTACCCTGGAGAGACCGGAGGGGGCGTAACAATGGATTTTTGGCAGTATGAAAAGGAAGCGGTCGCGGAGGGTCACACCTTCGTCTGCGGCTGTGATGAAGCGGGGGCGGGTCCGCTGGCCGGGCCGGTATACGCGGCGGCGGTGATTCTGCCCCTGGGGGAGGATATCCCCGGCCTGGATGACTCCAAGAAGCTGACCGAGAAGAAGCGGGAGACGCTTTTCCCTGTCATCCAGGAGAAAGCCCTGGCCTGGTCGGTGGCCTGGGTGGATGCGGAAGAGATTGACGCCACCGATATCCTCAGCGCCCGGATGAGGGCCATGCAGCTGGCCATCGACGGTTTGACCCGGAAGGCGGATTTTGCCCTCATCGACGGCAACCGGGACAGGGGGCGGAGTGCCGCCATTATCACCCCGCACCGCTGTCTGGTGAAGGGGGACAGCCTGTCCGCGTCCATTGCGGCGGCGTCCATCCTGGCCAAGGTGAGCCGGGACCGTTATATGGTGGAGATGGCGAAAAAATACCCGGAATACCGCTTTGACCAGCATAAGGGCTACGGGACAAGACTCCACTATGAGCTGCTGGCCCAGCACGGCCCCAGCCCCATCCAC
This sequence comes from uncultured Bacillota bacterium, assembly GCA_947650875.1. Classification (GTDB taxonomy): domain Bacteria; phylum Bacillota; class Clostridia; order Oscillospirales; family Oscillospiraceae; genus Lawsonibacter. The sequence continues at coordinate 5,453 of CANSXE010000089.1, forward strand.
CGCAAAACCTTTCTGAAAAAGGCGGCGGAGAAATGAGCGGTCAGGAGAGCCGGCTGTTGGGCCGGTGGGGAGAGGACCGGGCGGCGGACTATCTGCGCAACAAGGGGTTCCATATTGTGGCGGCCAATTGGAGATGCCGGTTTGGGGAGCTTGACCTGATCGCCGCTGACGATACATATCTCTGTTTTGTGGAGGTCAAACTGCGCAAAAGCGCCGCCTATGGCTCTGCGGCCGCCTCTGTGGACCGGCACAAGCAGGACAGGCTGCGCACCGCTGCCACGCTGTACCTGTCCCGGCACCCCACAGACCTCCAGCCCCGGTTTGATGTGATGGAAATTTACGCCCCCCGGGGGATTGATACCTCCCGGCCTGAGCTGATTCATCTGGAAAATGTGTTTTAGGATAAAAAACTTGACCTCCCGGCAAAAAACTGGCATAATAGGAGCCATCAATACTGAAGTGAGGAAGGATCGACATGCGGTATATCAGCACGCGGGACAACACTATCCAATATTCTGCCTCCCAGGCGATTGCTCAGGGGCTGGCCAAGGACGGGGGACTGCTGACCCCCTTCTATATCCCCAAGCTACCCGGAAAGGCGCTGGAGGATATGAGGGACATGGCCTACCAGCAGCGGGCGGTGTACATCATGAAGCAGTTTTTGGAGGAGTTCTCCGTCAAGGAGCTCACCGACTACGCCAACG
>CANSXE010000090.1 GCA_947650875.1 uncultured Bacillota bacterium
TCATGACGCCCTCCACCACGTTGCCGTGGATCATGAAGGGGGGGATGCAGAAGGTAAAGCCCTTACCGATCATAAAGTCCCGGGCGTAGGCCAGCACCGCTTCGTGGAGCCGGGCCACATCGCCCAGCAGGTAGTAGAAGCCGCTGCCGGACACCCGGCCGGCGGCGTCCATGTCCACCCCGTTGAAGGACTCCATGATCTCGGTGTGGTAGGGAATCTCAAAGTCGGGGGTGACCGGCTCACCGAAGCGCTCCACCTCCACATTGGCGGAGTCGTCGGGGCCGATGGGGACGGAGGGGTCGATGATGTTGGGAATCACCAGCATGATCTTCCGAATCTCCTCGGCCAGCCGGGTCTCCTGCTCCTCCAGCTCGGCCAGGCGGTCGGCGTTGGCCTTCACCTTGGCCTTGGCCTCCTCCGCTTCGGCCAGCTTGGAGGGGTCCTTTTTGGCCTGGCCCATAAGCATCCCCACCTGCTTGCTCAGGGTGTTCCGGGCGGCCCGGAGCTCGTTGGCCTCCGACATGGCGGCCCGGTTCTCTGCGTCCAGGGCCAGCACCTGGTCCACCAGGGGGAGCTTCTCCTCCTGGAATTTCTTTTTGATGTTCTCCTTAACGGCTTCGGGGTTTTCCCGGATAAAACGAATGTCGAGCATGGTTTCTCAATCTCCTTTGTTGTAATGTTTCACGTGGAACGTCGTCGGAGCAAGCTTCATATCCTTCGCTTTCGCGCAAGCGCAAAAGCTCACTCATTTCGCTGCTCCTCCTCTCCAAATCGGACCCGCTGCGCTGGGCTCCGATTTGGGGCCGCCTTCGGCGGCTACTTAATGACCTTTCCCCGAATCTCCATATACCGGTCGTAGGGAGAGAAGCGGTCGGTGCCGGTGATATTTTCCTTGGGCAGACAGTCCTGGAGCTTGGCCTCCTCCAAAGCGGTAATCAGCTCCCGGCACAGCTTGGTCTTCCCCCGGACGGATGCGTCGTTGATCTGCCAGAACCAGTGCATGGCCATGTTCGTCTTCTGCTCGCCCTGAATCTGAGCTTGCAGCAGGCCCTGCTCCTCCTCTGCGGCGGCCAGCTGGCCCTGGAGCTCCTTGATCTGGTCCTTCATCTGCTCGGTCTCGGTCTTCAGCTGACCGTTTTCGTCGATCAGCCCCTGGAGAGTCTGGGCAGCGGAGTTGGACTGCTTCAGATCGTCAATCTGCTGCTGGCTCTGCCGCCGCTCCAGCATAAAGGTATAGAGGAGCAGCACGAAGGCGGCGGCAAAGAGAAAGGCGATGTATCGGAAGACCGAATTGCGCTTTCTGCGCTGCTGGACCCGGCGGCGGCGGGCGTCCGGCTCGGGGGAGGGGGGCCGCCGCTTCTTCTGGGGCTCCTCCGGGTAGCGGTGGGCGTCCTCGATGAAGGGCTCGCTGGGACTTTTGCGCCGGTCAGAAGCCATAGGAGTCCACCCCCTCGCCGCCGGGCCGCCGGAGCAGCTCCAGAAGGGTCTCCAGGTCCTGTTCGCTGTAGTACTCCAGCTCGATGCGGCCCTTTTTTCCCTTGTGGGCTATCTTCACCTTTCGGCCCAGCCGGCCGGCCAGGTCCTTTTCCAGCTCCCCCAGGTAGAGGGAGAGGTCGGGGGCGGTCTCCCTGGGCTTCTCCTTCTTCTCCTTTTGCAGGGTCTTAATCAGGGCTTCGGTCTGCCGGACTGAGAGCTGTTCCTTTACCACCCGGGCGGCGGCTTCCTTCTGGAGGGCAGGGGAGGGGGCCCCCAGGATGGCCCGGGCGTGGCCGGCGGAGAGGGCGCCCTCCTCCATGAGGGCCAGCACCTCATCGGGCAGGGCCAGCAGGCGCAGGGTGTTGGTGACAGCGGGGCGGCTCTTGCCCATCTGCTGGGCCACCTGCTCCTGGGTCAGACCGTACTCCTCCATCAGCGTCCGGTAGCCCCGGGCCTCCTCGGCGGGGTTCAGGTCCTCCCGCTGGAGGTTTTCGATGAGGCCCAACTCCATCACCTTCCGGTCGTCCGCCTCGATGATAACGGCGGGGACCTCCTGGAGCCCGGCGGCCTTGGCCGCCCGCCAGCGGCGCTCGCCGGCGATAATCTGGTAGTAGCCGCTGGCCAGGCGGCGCACCGTCAGGGGCTGGATGATGCCGTGGACCCGGATGGATTCCGCCAGGTCGTCCAGCGCCCCCTGTTCAAACCGCTTCCGGGGCTGGTTCAGCCCCGGCTCCACCTGGGAGATGGGCAGGGTCACCGAGCCCTCTCCCTGGGCGGGGAGCTCCGGGTCGCCCAGCAGGGCGTTCAGCCCCCGGCCCAGGCCCAGTTCTGTCTTTCGTTTTGCCATATCTCTACCTCAATTCCGTGAATGTCGTCGTGCAGAGCCCTTGCCCTGCATTATGGACCCGTCCGGGTCAGACCGCGCCGCACATCTCCTGCGCCAGGAGCTGGTAGGCCTCGGCTCCCCGGGAGTAGGGGTCGTAGGCGTTGATGGGCTTGCCGTGGCTGGGGGCCTCGGACAGGCGGACGTTCCGGGGGATCACTGTGGCGTACACCTGGCCGGGGAAGTGGCGCTTGACCTCCTCCGCCACCTGGAGGGACAGGTTGGTCCGGCTGTCGAACATGGTGAGCAGCACGCCCTCCATCACCAGGTCGGGGTTCAGCTTCCGCTTCACCAAGCGGACGGTGGCCAGCAGGTCGCTCAGACCCTCCAGGGCGAAGTACTCGCACTGCACCGGCACCAGCAGGCTGTGGGCGGCGCACAGGGCGTTGACGGTGAGCAGCTCCAGGGAGGGGGGGCAGTCGATAAAGATGAAGTCGTAGCGGTCGTCCAAGCCGGCCAGGGCGGTTTTCAAAAGCATCTCCCGGTGTTCTATGCCGATCATCTCGATGCCCGCGCCGGCCAGCGCCTTGTTGGAGGGGAGCACGTCGCCGTATTTGGTGGACACCACCGCCCGGGCCGGGTTGGCGTCGCTGACCAGCAGGTCGTAGACGTTGGGGGAGGCGGTGTTCTTGTCCACCCCCATGCCCGAGGTGGCGTTGGCCTGGGGATCGAAGTCGCACAGCAGCACCCGCTTGCCCAGCTCGTGAAGGGCGGCGGTGATGTTGACGGTGGTTGTGGTCTTGCCCACGCCGCCCTTTTGGTTGACAACGGCGATGATTTTAGCCATGAGACGGGCCTCCTTGGAAAAATAGAAATAGTTGGGGTATGTAATTTTTCATTATACCAATCGCCGCGGCGGATTTCAACTGTTTTGTGGAGAAAAATAAAAAAGGCTTCCCAAACAGGGAAACCTTGGGGAGGGGAGACTGTGGGCCCGGTCCTTGCGGCCGCGTCCGTCCTTTTGGGAATGTTCCACGTGAAACGTTTTGGGTGGTCCCGGCCCGGGGAATGTTCCACGTGAAACATCACCCCGCCCGGCGGGGGATGTGGATGGTGAGCAGAATTTCCTCCTCGCTGTCCTGGCGCTTGCACTGGGCGTCCACCCCGGCGGAGCGCATGATGTCCAGGCTGCGGGTGATGGTGTTCAGAAACAGGCGCACATCCTTAATAATAAAGGTGGGCTGCCGGCGGGAGGGCGGGGCGGCGGCCAGGAGGATGCTGTCCACCAGGGTCTCGGTCTGGGCCACGGTGAGACGGTCCGCTGTGAGCTGCCGGGCGGCCTCCAGCTGGCGCTCCAGGTCGGGGAGACGGAGAAGGGCCCGGGCGTGGCGCTCGGTGGCCCGGCCGTCCCGGAGGACGGACAGCACCTCCTCGGGCAGCTTGAGCAGCCGGAGCTTGTTGGCTACGGCGGACTGGCTCTTGCCGATGCGCCGGGCTACCTCCTCCTGAGAGATGTGGTAGGTGTCGATGAGCCGGCGGATGGCCAGGGCCTCCTCCCAGAAATCCAGGTCCCGGCGCTGGAGGTTTTCCACCAGGGCCAGCAGGGAGGAGGACTGGCTGTCCGTCTGGATGGACAGGCAGGGGACGCTATCCAGTCCGGCCAGCCGGGCGGCACGCAGACGGCGCTCTCCGGCCACCAGCTCCCACCGGCCCTCCCGGCGGCGGACCGTCAGCGGCTGGAGCACCCCCAGCTCCCGGATGGAGCCGGCAAGCTCCTCCAGCTCGGGCTGGGAAAAGATACGGCGGGGCTGGTTGGGATTGGGCTGGATGGCGTCTACAGGGAGGAACATGACCCGTCCGTTCTCAAAGAGCCCCTTTTTGGTCAGCGGCCACATAGGGATTCCACCTTTCTCATATGTATTGGGCCGGCGCTGGCGACCCCATGTCTGTAGTTTACCATAAAATGGAAAATACACCGTCGAAGGCTGTCGCTGGAGAAAAATTTCCCGGGGAAGGCACGCAGCACAGAGACCGGCGGCGGGCGCACATTGGGCGTATTGGTAGAAATAGGGAGGGGGTGTTCCAAAAGATTGTATAATATTCGAGGGAAAAACCGAAAAAAGGGATTGAAAAAACAGAAAAATTCCTGTACAATGTAGTCGTGAAATTTTTTGCATAGAGACGTGGCCCGGATGCCTGGGCCATTGTTATTTTCAAAAGGCGGTGAACGGCATGGAGCTGCTCAAGGCGCGCATCCGAAAGGATGGCACGGTGAAGGGGAACGATGTGCTGAAGGTGGACAGTTTTCTGAACCACCAGATGGATGTTGCCCTTTTTGAGGAGATTGGCAGGGAGTTTCTGCGCCGGTTTGACGGCTGCGGCGTGAACAAGATACTGACCATCGAGGCCTCCGGCATCGGGATCGCTTGTGTCACAGCGCAGTCTTTTCATTGTCCGGTGGTCTTTGCCAAGAAGAGCCAGACCAAAAATATCGCCGGCGAGGTGTACGCCACCAGGGTGGAGTCCTTTACCCACGGCAGGGTGTACGACGTGATTGTCTCCCAAAAATTTCTGGGCCCGGAGGATACCGTGCTCATCATCGACGACTTTCTGGCCAACGGCGCGGCGCTGGAGGGGCTCATCGACCTGGTGAATCAGGCGGGGGCCCGGCTGGCCGGAGCGGGTATCGTGATTGAAAAGGCCTTCCAGCCCGGGGGCGAGCGTCTGCGGGCCAAGGGCATCCGGGTGGAATCCCTGGCCCGGGTGAAGTCCATGAGCGAGGAGCATGGCGTGGAGTTTGTGGATGAAAGGCCCCTGTAGGGACGCATCACGATGCGTCCGCTTTTTAAGGTGTGCTGTCGGGGGTGCGGACGCTTCGTGAAGCGTCCCTACAGACCGCAGCGAATTGTGGATTAAAACCGGCCCTGTCTGGTTTTAATATAGTAGAAAATGAAACGAACCATATTCTAAGGAGGAAGAAGAATGAAGAAATTTCTTGCGCTGGCTCTGGCTGCGGCCATGAGCCTGTCCCTTGTCGCCTGCGGCGGCGGAAATAACCCGGGCAGCAGTTCCGCCAAGGACCCCGGCTCCGCCGGCGATCCCGGTGCGTCCGGCAGCGGCAGCGTCTCCACCCCTGTGAGTAACTCCGATTTCAAGGTGGGCGCCGTCTATATCACCAGCCAGAACGACACCGCCGGCTACACCTTCCAGCACCACAACGGCATCACCACCGCCATGAAGAACCTGGGCCTGGACCCCGCCAGCCTGATCGTGGTGGACAACGTGCCCGATAACGACGACACCGCCGTGGAGGCCGCCATCGACACCGTGGTCAACCAGGGGGCGGACATCGTCTTCGGCATCTCCTTCGGTTATATTCAGCCCATGAACGACAAGGCCGGGGAGTATGCGGACGTGATCTTCTCCCACGGCACCGGCTATATGGCCAACGACACCAACTTCAACAACTACTTCGGCCGCATCTATCAGGCCCGCTACCTGGCCGGCATCGCCGCCGGCATGAAGTCCCTGGAGGAGGGCAACAACAACATCGGCTATGTGGCCGCCTTCAACCTGGACTACGCCGAGACCTGCTCCGGCATCAACGCCTTCGCTCTGGGCGCTCAGTCCGCCAACCCCGACGCGGTGGTCCATGTGAACGTGATCAACGCCTGGGGCGACGAGGCCCTGGAGAAGCAGGCCGCCCAGGCCCTTATCGACGCCTACAACTGCTGCGTCATCTCCCAGCACTGCGACTCCGCCCAGCCCCAGCTGGTGG
>CANSXE010000091.1 GCA_947650875.1 uncultured Bacillota bacterium
CTGCTTATCCTCACCGACGACGGCGCCCTCACCCACCAGCTCCTCCACCCCAGCCACGAGGTGGATAAGGAGTACCTGGTGTGGGTGACGGGGAACGTCCAGAAGGCCCTGCCCGTCCTATCCGCCCCCATGACGCTGGACGGGGAGCTCCTCTCCCCCGCCCGGGTGCGCCGGGGGAGGGACAGCGGAGGGGTGCATCAGCTTTCCATCACCATCCACCAGGGGAAAAACCGACAGGTGCGGCGGATGTGCGCCCAGGCCGGGCTGGAGGTGCTGCGGCTCAAACGGGTGCGGGAGGGACCGCTGGCACTGGACCGGAGCCTGAAAGCGGGCCAGTGGCGAAATCTCACCGACCGGGAACTGCTGGAGCTGACAGGGCCGTTAAGCGACTGTTAAGAGATTTTTGTGGGAAAAGCGCGAAGCTCCCACAAAAATCTCTTGCGTTTCTTCCGGAAAACGAGTATGATGATAGACGTTGATTTGATCGGGAGGACAGGAGCCATGAACCGGGATATTTTAACTGTAATTCAGGACAGCGTGCATACCTTTTCCAAGGGCCAGCGGAAGATCGCCAATTTCATTCTGGAGTCCTACGACAAGGCCGCCTTTATGACGGCCAGCCGCCTGGGCCAACGGGTGGGGGTGAGCGAGTCCACCGTAGTCCGCTTCGCCTTTGAGCTGGGCTACGACGGCTACCCGGATATGCAGCGGTCCCTGCAGAAGATGATCCGCAACCGGCTGACCACCGTCCAGCGCATCGAGGTGACCAACGACCGCCTGGGGGACCAGGACCTGCTGTCCATGGTGCTCCAGTCGGATGTGGAGAAGATCCGCCAGACCCTGGAGGAGCTGGACCGGGACAGCTTCTACCGGGCGGTGGATGCCATTGTGGCGGCCCGAAAAATTTACATCATCGGCGTGCGCTCCTCGGCGGCCATCGCCTCCTTCCTCCATTTCTATTTTAATCTGATTTTCGACAATGTGGTGCTGGTGTCGGCCAACACCGCCAGCGAGACCTTCGAGAGCCTGCTTCGGGTGGGCGAGGGGGACGCGGTGATTGGCATCAGCTTCCCCCGGTACTCCAGCCGAACGGTTCAGGCCCTCAGCTTCGCCCGGGACCGGGGGGCCACCGCCATTGCCATCACCGACAGCGAGACCTCCCCCCTGGCCCCCATCTCCCGCTACACCCTCACGGCCCGGAGCGACATGGCCTCCTTTGTGGACTCCCTGGTGGCCCCGCTGTCCCTGGTCAACGCCCTGCTGGTGGCGGTGAGCCAGCGGAAAAATGAGGACCTGGCCCAGACCTTCCACAGGCTGGAGGAGATTTGGGAGAAATACAACGTCTACGAGAAGGTGCCCGAATGAGCCGGCCCGGTGTTGTTGTAGTGGGCGGCGGGGCCTCCGGCATGATGGCGGCCATCTGCGCCGCCCGGCAGGGGGCGTCCGTCACCCTGATTGAGCGCAACCAGAAGGTGGGCCGCAAGCTGTACATCACCGGCAAGGGCCGGTGCAACGTGACTAACCACTGCTCCCCCGAGGAGGTGCGCTCCGCCACGCCCCGGAACGGGAAGTTTCTCTACAGAGCCCTGGAGCACACCCCACCCGCCTGGGTGGAGGAATTTTTCCGGGCCCTGGGCGTACCTTTAAAGGTGGAGCGGGGCAACCGGGTCTTTCCCGCATCTGACAAGTCCGCCGACATCATCGACGCCCTGTTTTTTGAACTGAAGCGGCTCAAAATTTCGGTTGTAAATGACCGAGTGTCAGATATCTGTCTCCGGGACGGCGCGGTATGCGCCGTAGAGATGGGGGAAGGGAAAGCCCTCACCGGCTTTCCCTGTAAAGCAGTGATCCTGGCCACCGGCGGGCTGTCCTACCCCGCCACCGGCTCCACCGGCGACGGCCACCGTCTGGCGGAAGAGCTGGGGCATACAGTGATTGACATAAAACCGTCCCTGGTACCTCTGGAGTCCCCTGACCCCTTCTGTGCTCAAATGCAGGGCCTGGCCCTGAAAAACGTCACTCTGACGGTAAAAAACGGCAAAAAAAAGACGGTCTTCCAGGAGCAGGGGGAGCTGCTGTTCACCCACTTCGGTCTGTCCGGGCCGCTGGTGCTGTCGGCCAGCGCCCACATGCGGGATTTTCACAGGGACCAGTACACCTGCGCCATCGACTTAAAGCCCGCCTTGGATGAGGCCACCCTGGATGCCCGCCTGGTGCGGGAGCTGTCCGCCGGGGCCAACAAGGACATGGACAATCTCCTGGGAGCCCTGGCCCCCCGGCTGCTGGTGCCCGTCCTGCTGGAGCGGGCCGCCATCCCCGGGGACAAAAAGGCCCACGACCTGACCAGGCAGGAGCGCCGCCGGCTGCTGGAGCTGTTCAAATGCTTCCCTGTGGCGGTGTCCGGGCCCCGGCCCATCGACGAGGCCATCATCACCTCGGGAGGGGTGAAGGTCTCCGAGGTGGACCCGAAAACCATGATGAGTAAAAAGGTCCCCGGCCTGTTCTTCGCCGGGGAACTGCTGGACGTGGACGCCTACACCGGCGGGTTTAACCTGCAAATCGCCTGGGCCACCGGCCGGGCGGCGGGAGAGGGCGCCGCGGCATATTTGGGAGAAAGCGATGAATCAAAGCAATTCTGATGTAAAGCTGGGCCGGTTTTTGAGCCTGGTCCTGCGCCACGACCCCCACGCGGCGGGGATTACCCTGGACGAGCACGGCTGGGCCGACGTGGATGCCCTGCTGGCCGGGGTGAACCGCACGGGGCGGAAGATCAATATGGACATCCTGGAGCGTATTGTCCGGGAAAACAGTAAACAGCGGTACACCTTTAATGAGGACCACACCAAAATTCGGGCCAATCAGGGCCATTCGGTGCAGGTGGATGTGGAGCTGAAAGCGGCGGAGCCGCCCCGATACCTGTACCACGGCACAGCGTCCCGGTTTCTCCCCGCCATTGAGACGGAGGGCATCCGAAGGATGAGCCGGCAGTATGTCCACCTGTCGGGGGATTTTGAGACGGCTATGGCGGTGGGCAAGCGCCACGGTATCCCGGTGGTCATCACCATCGACGCGGCGGCTATGGCTCGGGATGGGGTGGAGTTCTACCGCTCGGAAAACGGCGTGTGGCTGTGTGAGCATGTGGAGCCGAAGTACTTCGTCTCCTAACCCAGGTCGCTGTCCAGCGCGATCCCGGTGCGCACCCCCAGGCGGAAGCCCTGGACGGCGTAGTAGGCCAGGGTCTCTTGGAAGGCCTGCGTCTGGTTGGGGTCGAGTTCGTGGTCCAGGAAAGTAAACCACATGTCCTCGGTATCGTCTTTGGGTTGGCTTTCGATGTTGGGTCTGATATAATGGTCATACATCCAGCGCATGAAGTCTGTCAAAGTGAGCACCTCCAGAGCGTGACGATAATTGTCATGTTTTCTCTATTATATATGACTGTTAACGTCATGTCAATAGGAAGGTAGATGAAAATGGAGATTATTTTGCCGGCGTTCAGCAAGCAATTAAAAGGACTGCGAAAGAGCCGTAAAGTAAAACAGGAGACGTTAGCAGAATACTTGGACTGTTCGTTACGGCAGTATCAGCGACTGGAATATGGAGAAGTTAATGTCTCTGGAACAACACTGATGGCACTGGCCGATTTCTTCGGCGTGACGACCGATTATCTCCTGGGCAGAGAGTAGTAAAGCCCACATCCCCCCGCAGGGAAAAGCCCCCCTTGCTAAAGGGGGGAGGGCCACGAAGTGGCGGGGGGATTCCACCGGTAATCCAAAGCGAAAACGGAATCCCTCCACCACCGCCTTCGGCGGCGGTCCCCCTCCCTTTGGCAAGGGAGGCATGAGGGGAGCGGAAATGGAGCGATCAGCATGAGTTTTAAAAGCATTGCCATCGACGGCCCGGCTGGGGCGGGAAAGAGCACCCTGGCCCGGAAGCTGGCGGAGAAGCTGGGCTATATCTATGTGGACACCGGGGCCATCTACCGCACGGTGGCCCTGAAAGTCCTGTGGGAGAAGGCGGACCCCGCCGATCCGGCCCAGGTGGTCCCTCTGCTGGAGGGGCTGGAGATCCACATGGGCTATGAGGACGGGGTGCAGAAGATGTACCTGGAGGGGGAGGACGTGAGCGGGGCCATCCGGCGGCACAAGGTGTCCGGGGCGGCCTCCCAGGTCTCCGCCATCCCGGAGGTGCGCTCCTTCCTGCTGGAGTTCCAGCGCAGGCTGGCCCGGGAGAGCAGCGTGGTCATGGACGGCCGGGACATCGGCACGGTGGTGCTGCCCGATGCCGACGTAAAGATTTTCCTCACCGCCGCCCCGGAGGCCCGGGCCCGGCGCCGGCTGCTGGAGCTGGAGCAGCGGGGGGAAGCGGCCGACTACGAGGCCATCCTCCACGACATCAGGGAGCGGGACTACCAGGACGAGCACCGCCCCATCGCCCCCCTGAAACAGGCGGCAGACGCCCTCCTGCTGGACACCACCGACTTAGATTTGGGGCAGAGCATGAGCTGCCTGCTGTCCCTGGTAAAGGAGAAGATAGGCCCGTGATGGAAGAAACAGCTGTCAAGTCAGAAAAGAAAGCCAAGGAGACGCCGGAGCAGCGGAAAAAACGGATGGACTGGTTTTTTCACCTGCTGTACCTTGTGGTCTGGCCCTATTTCCGGCTGATCCACCCGGTCCACGCGGTGGGCCGGGAGAACATCCCCCAGGGCCCGGCGGTGATTTGTCCCAACCACACCACCGCCGGCGACCCCTTCTATGTGGTATTCGCCTTCGGCTACCGGTGGCCCATGCGGGCCATGGCCAAGGTGCAGATCATGCGCCTGCCCCTTATCGGCTGGATTTTGAGCAAGGCCGGCGTCTTCGGCGTGGATCGGGACACCACCGATGTGCGGGCGGTGCGCACCGCTATGAAGTTCCTCAAGGAGGGCGACAAGCTGCTCATGTTCCCCGAGGGCACCCGGGTCCACGAGGGGGAGGACGTCCAGGCCAAGGTGGGGGCCGCCCTCTTTGCCACCCGGACGGGGGTGCCCCTGCTGCCGGTGTACATACAGCGGAAAAAAAAGCGGTTCCGGCGTAATACCGTGGTAATTGGGAAACCCTATTATCCGGAGTATGAGGGCCGCAAGCCCTCTAATGAGGAGCTCCAGGTTATGGCACAGGACCTGATGGACCGGGTGCAGGCCCTGGGGGAGGGCGTGGGATGAAGGTTGTAGTGGCAAGGTCGGCCGGCTTCTGCTACGGTGTGCGCCGGGCGGTGGAGCTGGCCGAGGAGAAGGCCGCGCAGGGCGTGTCCTGCGTCATGTTGGGCTCCCTCATCCACAACAAGGATGTGACCGGCCGTCTGGCCGCCCAGGGACTGCGGGCGGTGGAAAAACCGGAGCAGGTCCCCGAGGGCTGCGGGGTAATCATTCGTTCCCATGGAGAGAGTCAGTCTGTTTTTGAGGAGTTCGCCCGGCGGGGGGTGGAGGTCTTCGACGCCACCTGTCCCAACGTGACCCACATCCACAAAATTGTGGCGGAAGCGGAAAAACGAGGGCGGCAGCCTGTGATTGTGGGCACACCCGACCACCCGGAAGTACTTGCCATCGCCGGATGGTGTAAGGCTCCAGTGGTTGTTTCCGGGGAAAAAAATTTGGAAAAATGGCTTGAAAATGGGGAGAACCGCAACAATTTGCCCCTCACGTTTGTTTCCCAAACTACCTCCACCAAGAAAATTTGGGAAAATTGCGTGGAAAAAGCAAAAAAACTATGTACAAACGCGGAATTTTTTGATACAATATGCGGAGCGACGTCCAAACGCCAGGAGGAGGCCCGCCAGCTGGCCGCCCAATGCGGTCTGATGGTGGTGGTGGGCGACAGGCAGAGCTCCAATACCAGGCGGCTGGCGGAGATCTGCCGGGAGTACTGTCCTCACGTCCGTCTGATCGAACGGGCGGAGGACCTGGACCTGAGCCAACTGCCCCAAGTGGATATGGTCGGCATCACGGCGGGCGCATCGACGCCCGCGTGGATAATAAAGGAG
>CANSXE010000092.1 GCA_947650875.1 uncultured Bacillota bacterium
ATTGCCCCCGGGGCCTTTGCTATCAACCGGTCCTTTGTTTCTTCTGTGGTCATTCCGGAAGGCTGTGTTAAAATCGACGATAACGCGTTCCGTTTTTTGGGGGATCTGGTTCCCTCGGTAAAGGTGACCCTGCCCTCCACGCTGCAGGTGATTGGCGACCGGGCCTTTGAAGAGGCCCATGTCACACAGATCAATTTTCCTGAAGGTCTGGTGAGTATCGGAGAAACCGCTTTTGAGGGCAGCTACCTTTCCAGCGTCACACTCCCCTCTTCTCTGAAAAGTCTGGGTGCCGGCGCCTTTGGACACAGTGAGAAGCTTTCTCAGGTGTCCTGGATCGGGCACACTTTTTCCGAGAAGGAAATGGAAAACTATTTTTTCAACACGCCTTTCCAGTATATGACTGCGGCGGGTGGGGGTACTGTACCTGACACCGGTTCCGGGGAAGACCCTGATACCGGTTCCGACAAGGACCCCGGCTCCCCTTCTGCTGACTTTGTCATTGAGAACGGGGTTTTGGTAGAATATACTGGCTCCGATACCACTGTCACTGTCCCGAATGGAGTTACCGTCATTGGAGAAAGGGCGTTTGCGGAGCAGCGTTTCATTACTCGGGTCATTCTGCCTACAGGGGTCACCCACATAGAAGAGCAGGCTTTTCTGCGCTGTTCCTCTCTCAGTCAAATTACCCTGCCCACAGGGCTGGAATACCTTGGCCCACAGTCCTTCGGGAACTGCATCCTGCTCAAGAGCATCAATTTCCCCGTCTCTCTGATCGAGATTGATGAACGGGCCTTTGAGTACTCCAGCCTGATCGGCGCGATTCAGCTGCCCACCGGCTTGAAACGCTTGGGCGGAGCCGCATTCCGGTCCACGAATATCCTCTCCCTTACCCTTCCGGAAAATATGGACTACATCGGGAACGGTCTGGTCGGCGGATGTGAGTCCCTCACCAGCATTGCTTTCCCACGCAGCGGCAGGGCGGTGGAGGAGATGAAGGACCTGAGTGAGAGCCAGTTTTGGAGCTGTATTGGGGGTGAGGTGCCCAAGCTGCAAGAAATCAGGAACATTCCCAGTATTGCTTATGCAGAAGCGGTGGCCTCCAACCAGGCGTCCATCGACCAATTGGGCGACCCGAAGAGTTATCTTGCTGTCCGCAGCGATGCCATTACCGCGAAGGCAAAGGAGATCACTGCGGGGCTGACCCGTGATTATGACAAGGCCAACGCCATCAATCAGTGGGTAGCCCAAAATATTGACTATGATTATGCCTATTTCGGCGGCCATTCCAGCACGACCGCTACCACAGCGGACGACGTATTGACCAGCCGAAAGGCGGTGTGCGGCGGCTTTTCTAATTTGACCAGGGCGCTTCTACAGGCCTCTGGGATTCCTGCCGTCTGCATCCATGGCTGGGCCGGTGGTGACCGCCATGCCTGGAATGCCGCTTATGTGGACGGAAAATGGATCTTCCTGGATTCCACCTGGAGCCGTCCAGGTACCGGCAGCATTTATGATGCCCGCTATTTCGACCCCTCGGTTTATTTTCTCTCCCAAAACCACCGGCCGGAGGGCACCTTTACAGTTCCCACGCAGGAAATGCCTGAACCCGGGCAGAACGGCGGCCAGACAGGCCAGGGAGAAACTGATATTCCGGAAAAGCCGGCAGCCAGCTTTAACGACGTGCCCGCTGACGCCTATTATGCCAAGCCGGTCAAATGGGCAGTAGAAAAGAACATTACCGCCGGAACCAGCAAGACCACGTTCTCTCCCAGCGCAACCTGCAGTAAGGCACAGATTTTATCTTTCTTGTGGCGCGCTAACGGCTCCCCAGAGCCGACAGCGGAGAATCTGTTCAACGACATTAAAACTACCGACTATTATTATAAGGCTGCTTTGTGGGCCGCTGAAAAGGGCTTGGTATCCGGTTCCACCTTCGGAGCAAATACAGACTGTACCCGCGCCATGACGATGGAATACATGTGGAGAGCGGCTGGAAGTCCCGCGATTTCCAGCAAGACCAGCTTCACCGATGTTCCCGCCAATGCTGACTATGCGCAAGCTGTGGCGTGGGCGGTAGAGAACAAAATCACCAGCGGAACGGGCGGCGGTAACTTTTCTCCCAACTCCACCTGTACCCGCGGGCAGATTGTGACGCTCCTGTATTACGCTATGGGAAAGTAAAGCCGGACGACCTTTGATAACCGACAGCATGTGACCTATGAAAAAATACCCACCACCTTTATTTTTTGAAAAGGTGGTGGGCTTTTTTGCGAAAAAGAAAACCACGGGCAATGTCCATGGTTCTAAAAAGGCTATGCCTATGAGTAGAAAAGATAAACCTCCAACGATACAATAGGAGATGGTTTGTCGACCACATCTGAAAGTATCGAAGGAGACTTATCTATTTATCTATATTAAAGAAAAAGTTTGTTTTTCAAACAATCCCTAACCCTTGACATTTTCCAAAATTTTCTCTTGCAAAACCAACCAGAGTATGGTATAGTGAAAAAAGTTTTAGAGCGTGTGCAGGTGTAGTTCAATGGCAGAATGTCAGCTTCCCAAGCTGAACACGAGGGTTCGATTCCCTTCACCTGCTCCAACTGAACTGGCGAGGGTATTTTGGACATTTTCTTTTGTAAAGTCCAAAATACCCTCGCCAGTTTCATGTTCCGCAGTTAATCATTCTCCACTTGGCGGGAAAACAGGGCCCGCTCCGCACAGGAACGGCTCAACGCTGTCTGGAATTTGATTTGCCAGGCTACCCGAATCCGCACTTGGATATGGAGACTGCCCGGAACTTAACTTTCCAGTACAAATTTAAGGGAAGTCTTCGGCAGTTTATTTGGGTACCGCTACGATAATGCGGATTCGGCCACCGGCGGAATAGCCCAGGTTGTCATACCAGCCGGTAAGTTGATAGTCCTCAGCATTTACCTGAGACAGGTCAGTCAGATAATAGCCCTGACTGCTGGTGCTGTCCCGGAGCAAAACCTGGGCATTTTCGGCGATTTTATACTCCTTTCCGCCGCTCATAGCGCTGAGAGAGGACAGGCTGTCCAGCTTAACCGAGACCAGCTGCCGAATACTTTTCAGCTTGCCCTTCTCGTACACCAGCATGGCTCCACCGCCCTGGATGGCGTATCTGGCCCCACCGTTGATGGTCTGGGTCTGGCCGTCCTGGACATAGGTGTAGCTGACCGAGATATTCATCTCGCTGGAGTTATCCTCAATCCCGCTGATATAGACGTAGGGCCAGGTATCACCGGTGACCTCTTGGAGTATCAGGCGGTCGATCTCCCCGGCGGCATTCAGGGTGTAATACCGGACATCGTCTCCGGACAGCTTGCTCCCCGCCAGGCGGGAGGGATAGATGCGGGCATAGCCGCCGTTATCATCGGTGTCCAGTATCTGCACTCCGGCAGCGAAGCTGTAAGTTCCAATACCGGTTTCGTCTTTACTGACCGTCCCCTCCAGCCGTTTGGTGGACAGGCTGCGCACGTTTGTCCCGGACTGAGTAGTGGAGACGGTGACCAGCTGTCCAGCAGAAAAAGCCGTTCCGCTGTGGTAGAAGGTGCGGGTATTCCCGTCGGTGCAGGCCACCTGAGTGGTCACCTGGGCAGAGACGGTGGCGGAGCTGGTGGTAGACGCGGTAGAGGAAGCCTTGGTGCTTGATACCACTGAGCCGTAGTAGATGGCTTCATTCTCCAGGGCGCCGATGGCCCGGACCACCTCGCCGTTCATACCCAGCAGAAGAGTGACCATGTCTCCTTCCTGGAAGCTGCCCTGGCTGGAGAGCTGGTAGGTGGCCTCAGAAGTCCCAATCTGATAGCTCACCCCGGCCAGGGTGACGGCGGTGGGAGCGGCGGCGCTGGGGGACAGTCCGGTGAGAGTACCTGTCTCCCGGTTGTGGTAAACCCATACTGTAGACAGGTTGGCGTTGTAGTAGTAGACGTCATACTGCTGTATGGCGGACAGCGAGGACGCCGTTCCGTTGTAGTACACAGTATCCGGAGTGAAGGGAAGAGACAGGACGGCGCTCTCCGCTACATAGGGTCCTTTGGTGTCGGCGGTGACCAGGGCGGAGTAATCCACCTGGCCATTGGTGACGGAGTAGCCCAGGGTGATCCCGTACACCGTTCCAGCGCTGGTCTTAGCGGTGAGCAGGTTATAGAACAGGTCTACGCAGTCCTGGCGGGTCAGCTTGGCGCCTTGCTTGGCGGACACGTCGTCCAGCAGGCCAAGGGAGCTGGCTTTGGACAGCTGGGCGGCAGGAAAGGAACCTTTTAGTGTGCTGGGGTCATAGTCCAGCATCTTCAGGAGAGCGGCACAGCCCTCCTCCAAAGTGATGGCCTGTTCCGGACGGAAGGCGCCGTCCACATAACCGGTCATCCAGCCCTGTTCAATGGCGATGCGGACATAGCCGCTGGCCCAGTGATTCCCCTTCAGGTCCTTGAACAGGGAACTGCCATAACCCTCCGCCGAGTCCTTAAAAGCAGAGGCGGACACCAGCATCTGGGCAAATTGGGCCCGGGTGACCTGGCTGGTCAAGCTGTCGCTTCCACTGACAATGCCCAGGGCCTGTACTGTCTCCCGCTTGACCCCGGAGCCGGCGGCCCCCGTCCCGGTACACAGCAGGGAGAGGGTCAGGCAGAGGGCGAGCGCGGTGGAAATGATGCGTTTTTTCATGGTCAAAACTCCTTATATCAATCGTAATGCAGTGCGTCGATGGGGTTGAGCCGCGCCGCCTTTTTGGCGGGGAGGTAGCCGAAGAGCACCCCGATGCCCGCCGAGATACCGAAGGCCGTCAGGACGGCGAAGATGGTGGGGGCCACGGTGAGATTCTCCCCCAGCAAGCGGGCCGCCGCCACGGTGGCCGCCGCCGACAGGAGGTAGCCCAGAGCGATGCCGATGATTCCCCCCAGGGCGCTGGTAACGGCCGCCTCGATGACAAACTGCTCCATAATGGTCCGCTCCTTGGCTCCAAGAGACTTGCGCACGCCGATCTCCCGGGTGCGCTCGGTGACGGACACCAGCATAATATTCATAATGCCGATGCCCCCCACCACCAGAGAGATGGCGGCAATGCCCGCCAGCACGCCCACCAGAATGTTGATGGTTCCGGTCATGGTATCCACCAGCTCGGACATGGTGACGATATTATAGTAGTCGTCGCTGCCGAAAAACTCAGTGAGCGCCCGCTCCAGCGCGGCCTTGCTCTGGGCCATGCGGTTCTCGTCCACCATGGTGACCACATAGCTGGATACCCGGCTGCCCCCCAGCCGGGCGGCGGTGGAGTAGGGCAGGTAGAGGCAGTCGTCGCCGCCCCCCTCGCTCATGGAGTCCTCCCGCTGGGAGAGGACCCCCACAATGGTCAGGGCCTGGCCCCCCACCCGCAGGGTCTGGCCCACGGCGTTTCCGCCGAAATACGCCTGATTCACATAGGCCCCCACCACGCAAACCTTGGCCCGGGTGGCGATGTCACTGTATTGCAGCCCCCGGCCCTGGGCCACGGTATAGCCGTAAATGCTGTTGTAGTCCTCGCTCACCCCGGAGACCGAGGTGGAGGTGGTATCGCTGCCGATTTTCACCCCGCCCATCATGGACACGGTGGGGGAGCACAGTTCCAGCTCGCCGGGGTGGTCCGCCACAATCTCATACATGTCCTCCACCTCCATCGTCCGGGTGGCCCCCCGGGACTGGACGGAGACGGTGAGGGTGTTGGTGCCCATGGAGGAGAAGCTGTCAGCGATGTAGTGCTCCAGACCGCTGCCCAGGCCCACAATGACAATCACCGCCGCCACGCCGATGATGATGCCCAGCATGGTGAGCAGGGTGCGAACCTTGCTGGAGACGATATTTTTCAGGGCCAGAGAGAGGGATTCGGTGAATCTCATATGTCCCCACCCCCTCGCATCCCCGGGGTCCGGGGGGTGACCACCGCCTCCGGGGCATCGGCAGGGCCGTCGTACACCACCCGGCCGTCCTCCAGGCGGATGATCCGCTGGGCCTGGA
>CANSXE010000093.1 GCA_947650875.1 uncultured Bacillota bacterium
CGGACATCGACAACCGCTGCGGCCACGAGGTGAGCATCGCCGCCGCCATCTTTGAGTAGAGAAGGAGTACAAAGCCATGAACGAGGAGACAAAATCCTGCCCCCACTGCGGGGCCCAGCTCCCAGCGGGGGCTTCCTTCTGTCCCCACTGCGCACAAAGTGTCAACCGGCACGAAGCGGTATCACCACCTCGGCATATGCCGAGGTGGGCGCTGTACAGCGCCCTGATGATCCTCGCCGCCCTGCTGCTGGCCGGAGGGCTCTACCTCCGCAGCCGTCCCCAGGTCTGCGACAACGGCGCCGCCGAGGTCCTCTATACCGACGGCGGCGTGACCTATCAGGTGCTGGCCGGCTGGTTGGACGACCGGTTCGACCCGGCCCATCAGGTCTATCAGCCGGCGGATGTGAGCGACATGCTGTACACCTTCCCCCAGTGTCTGTATATCAACCACCCGGAGAGCGGCGCCAATGCCAAGGACGAATTTATGGAGAAGGTGGAGCGGGTCACCGCCGCCTTTGTGGAGACGGACAGCGAGGAGCTGCCCTGGACCTGCGACGAGCCGATCCCCCGACCGGACTACGCCCCAGAGGCCGCCCTGGTCTCCTCCATCCACTTCTACTCCGGCAGCGGTCAGGGCACCCTGCAGTGGACCGTCGAGCTGAAAAATGGGGACGTCATCCGCCTCTATCAGGCCATGGAGGCCAAGCCCCTAAAGGTCTACCGCTTCACCCCGGAGGACACGCCCCTGAACACGGCGGAGGAGGTACAGGCCCTGCTGGACAGCCTAAATGAGATCACAGAGGGCGAGCGGAACACCGTGGAGATCCATCTGCCCCCGGTGACCTACGACGGAGGTCTCACCATCCCCCGGGCGATCAATCTCTACGGCGCCGAGGAGGGTGGACGCACCGTTTTTACCGGCCCCGTCCGCATAGCGCCCCCAGACACAAGGATCTCCTGGATCTATGACATTGACTTCGTGGGCAGCGGAAACGGCGTGGGCTTCTCCGCCTCCGCCCGGGCGTTCCTCCAGCGCTGCCGCATCTCTGGCTGGCGTACAGGCGTGCTGGTACAGGACGCCTGGGTCAGCGCCTTTGATTGTACCTTCGAGGAGAACGAGATCGGCCTGCACTTCAATCATGACAGCGGAAACCCCATGGATAGCCGCTACATGGGGGACGTGTTCCGTAACAACGGCACCGCCGTCCTGCTGGAGCGGGTGCCCACCAGGGAGTCCCTCTCCTTCCCCGACACGGTGTTCTCCGGCAACGGCACCGACATCGACAACCGCTGCGGCCAGGAGCTGGATTTGAGCGAGACAGTTTTTGAGTAGAGAGGATATACAAAGCGATGAACGAGGAGACAAATACCTCGGCGCGGTAGGTTCCACAGAATGCAGTCGGTCTGCTGATTCAGGAGCACAGCAGGCACCTTGGCAATCAGTATATGTTCCCCTCGCCGGTAACCGAAGAAATGTATTGCCCAGATTCTGTGGTGAAACCCTGCGAAAAAACAGTAAAAAGCCAGGCAGGAAGGCAAAACTTCCTGCCTGGCTCTCTCTTTGCTGTACTCCCTGGGTAAAATTTCAGGCTTCAAATAATTCAGGATAAACCTGGCAATCACTAGATATCATTTCAAAAATACTGGTATCAGGTTCATCTGTGATATGGTTTAATCCGCACTGGGCTGACCCAGAAAAAACTGGTCATAGAGCTTCCTCCGCGCCGCAGCCGGCCTGGCCGCGGCTCTCAAAGATAATGGGCCGGCCCTGGCAGGTGACCCGGCCGAATTTCACCTCGACGTTGCCGCCATCGGCCAGATTGGGGTAGGTCCCGTCGGGAGCGTCCACCGCCACCAGGCCGCGGTTCCCCTTCAGGCTGAAAATGCCGGTGAGCCGGTCCTGACCCCGGCGGTGCTCCGCCAGGAGGATATCCCCGGGCAGGGCCCGGACCTGGTACACGCTGTCGGTGAGCAGCGGATGCCCTTTCAGCCGGTAGAGCCGCCGCAGCAGCTCCGTCCGGTCCGGCCCGGCGGTCCAGTTGACGGGGTCCTTCTCAAAGAGCTCGGGCAGGTGGGTGCAGCCCGCCTCCTGTCCCCCGTAGAGCAGGGTCATCCCCTTCTGGAAGTAGAGGAAGGCGGTCCAGTTCACCAGGGCTTCCTCCCCGGGGATGGCGGCCGCAGCCCGGAGACGGTCGTGGTTCTCCAGAAAACGCAGCTTGACATAGTTGTCGGGATAGGTCGTCTCCTGCCCGGAGACCGCCTCGGCGTACCGGCTCAGGGGGAGCTTTCCCTCCAGACAGTCCTGGAACACGGGGAAGATATCGTAGTCGTAGCTGATATCGAAGGCCTGGAAAATCTCTGAATCGGACAGGGCGGTGATGCCCTGTCCCCGGGCGAAGCGGATGAACTCCGGCTCCACCGACTCGGCCAGCCAGATACAGCCGGGGCGGACCGTCTCCACCTCCTCCCTGGCCCTGAGCCAGAAGTCCAGGGGGATCAGGGGGGCCACGTCGCACCGGAAGCCGTCCACCATCCCGGCCCAATACTTCAGGGTCTCGATCTGATAGTCCCACAGCGGCCGATGGGAGTAATCCAGGTCGGCCACATCAGTCCAGTCACCCACATGGTTGCCCAGACTGCCGTCAGCCTTGTGATAGAACCACTCCGGATGGTGTTCGGCCAGCCAGGAGTCGGGGGAGGTGTGGTTATACACCACGTCGATGATGCACTTCATGCCCAGGCGGTGGATGTCGTCCACCAGCCGCCGGAAGTCCTCCAGGGTGCCGTAGTCCGGATGGACCGCCCGGTAGTCCGAGATGGCGTAGGGGCTGCCCACCGTGCCCTTCCGGGCCTTGGTCCCGATGGGGTGAATGGGCATCAGCCAGATAATGTCCACCCCCAGGCTTTTGATCCGCTCCAGGTCCCGGCGGACGGCCTCAAAGGTGCCCTCCTGGCTGTGGTTGCGGACAAATACGGAGTACATCACCTGATTGCGGTATTCTTTTTTTGTATTTCTCGCCATAACGCTCCCTCATTTCTTGGATGTTTTCGCCTGGGGCAGGCGCTGATAGATCCGCGTCTCCCGGTACAGCCGGCGGGCCAGCTTCTCATCAAAGGCGCCGGGCAGGGCGCGCCACTGCCAGTTGTTCCCCAGGGTGGACGGGGTATTGATCCGGGCCTCGCTGCCCAGGCCCAGCAGGTCCTGGAACTGCATCACCGCCAGCTCGGCGGGGGAGGACCACGCGGTGCGCATCATCCCCCAGTGGTAGCCCTCCTGACTGGAGAGACGGAGGTAGGCTTTGGCATAGGCCCTGTCCTCCTTGAGCGCGGAGGCCATCCAGCCCTGGACGGTATCGTTGTCGTGGGTGCCGGTGTAGACCACGCAGTGGACGGGATAGCGGTAGGGCAGGTGGTAGACGCTGTCCGCGTCCCGGCTGTCAAAGGCCATTTCCAGCACCTTCATGCCCGGGTAGCCCGAATCCTTCAGCAGCTTGCGCACCGAGGGGGTGAGAAAGCCCAGGTCCTCAGCGATGATGTCCTTTTTGCCCAGGGCCCTGTTCACCGCCTTGAAAAAGTCGATGCCCGGGCCGGACTTCCACCGGCCCCGCTGGGCGTTGCTGTCCCCGTAGGGGACTGCGAAATACTGGTCAAAGCCCCGGAAGTGGTCGATGCGCAGGGTGTCGTACAGCTGGAACTGAAAGGCGATCCGCCGCAGCCACCAGGCGTAGCCCTCCTCCTTCATCCGCTCCCAGTCAAACAGCGGGTTGCCCCACAGCTGACCATCGGCGGAAAAGCCGTCGGGGGGACAGCCGGCCACCTCGGTGGGCAGGCCGTCCTCGTCCAGCTGGAACTGGTCTCGGTTGGCCCACACGTCGGCGCTGTCCAGGGCCACATAGATGGGCAGGTCCCCGATGATGGACAGCCCTAAGCGGTTGGCGTACTGCTTCAAGGCCCGCCACTGGCTGAAAAAGAGGTACTGGACCGCCTTCCAGAAGTCCACCTCCCCGGCCAGCTCCTGCCGGGCCGCCTCCAGGGCGGCGGACTGGCGCAGGCGCAGCTCCCGGGGCCACTGGAACCAGGCGGCCCCGTCATGCTGGCTTTTTAAGGCCATAAACAGGGCGTAGTCCTCCAGCCAGCCCTGCTGCTCCTGACAAAAAGCGGCGAACTCAGGGAGGTTCCGGGCCAAAAGGCGGTCACAGGCCCTGCTCAGCACGGGGTAGCGGGTTTCGTACATCAGCCCGTAGTCCACCCGCGTCGGGTCGGCGCCCCAATCCAGGCTCCGGTACTCCTCAGGCTCCAGCAGACCTTCCTCCGCCAGCAGGTCCAGGTCGATAAAGTAGGGATTGCCGGCAAAGGAGGAGTAGGATTGATAGGGGGAATCGCCGTAGCTGGTGGGGCCCACGGGGAGGAGCTGCCAGCAGCTCTGGCCGCCGGCGGCTAAAAAACCGGCGAATTTCCGGGCCTCTGCCCCCAGCGTACCAATCCCGTACGGGGAGGGCAGGGAGAAAATCGGCATAAGGATTCCTGCTTTTCTCACGTTTTTTCACCTGTTTCTAGTAAGGTAAAGGGCCGCCGTCAGGCGGCCCTTTCATCATCTGAGCTGAGCGACGCTCTCACCCTCCACCAGGTGGAAGGGGACCAGTCCGTGCACAGAGGGACTTCTGCGCAGGATGCTCCGCAGGAGGGCGTCCACACCCAGTTCGGCCAGCTGCTGGATATCCTGGCGGACGGTGGTGAGCCGGGGCAGAAAGTACTGCCCCGTCGTAATGCCGTCGTAGCCCACCACGGAGATGTCCTCCGGGACCTTCCTGCCCAGATCGGCCAGGGCCCGGATCGCCCCCATGGCCATCACGTCGCTGACGGCAAAGATGGCCGTGAGGTCGGGGCACCGCTCCAGCAGCACCTTGGTGGCGGCGTAGGCCTCCGGCATGGAGTAGCGGCAGGGCTCGCACTGGCGGTCCACGTCGAAGGGCAGTCCCAGGCGCTGACAGGCGTCCCGGCAGCCGCTGAGACGGCTGTAGCTGATCTGAGAACAGGACCAGTTGCCCCCCAGCAGGCCGATGCGGGTGTGCCCTTTGGCCGCCAGCAGCTCCACCACCTGCTGGGCAGCCAGATGGTCGTCGGTGGTGAAGGAGGAGAGATTGGAAAAGCCCAGCTCCTGGGCCGCATTGGTCAGCAGCACGCAGGGCACCGTGATGGGGGCGAAGCCCGCGCGGAACAGCTCCAGGTCGCCGCCCAGGAAGATAATCCCCATGGGCTTGCGCTCCCGGCACAGCCGGCAGGCGTACGCCACCTCGTTGTCGTCCTCGTCCAGGTAGTAGACGGAGGTGTCCTGGCCCGCGTCCTGAAGCAGGGCCTGGAGCTTTCCCACCAGGTCGGCAAAGAGCATATTCATGCTCCCCTTTACGAGCATGACAATGCCGGTGCTGTTCTGCAGCTTCAGGTGCTTGGCGTTGGCGTTGGGCTGAAAGCCCTGCTCCTCCACCACCGCCATCACCTTCTGCCGCGTCTCCTCGCTGACGTCGGGGTGATCGTTGAGCACGCGGGACACGGTGGCCACACCGTACCCGGACAGCCGGGCTATATCTTTGATGGTCACAGGTATCCCTTCTTTCTAAATGCGGGGCGGCCGATCGGCCGCCCCCTGTAACTTGACAGCACAATCTTAACACATCGCCAGGGGAAACGCAAGCGTTACCCTTTCACCGCACCGGCGGCAACGCCCTTGATAATGTGCTTCTGGCAGGCGAGGTAGAAGACGATCACCGGGATGATGGACAGCAGAATCAGGGCCATGGTGGCGCCCAGGTCCACGGTGCCGTAGCTGCCCTTCAGGTACTGGATGTGGATGGGGATGGTGCGGTACAGGTTCTTGTCCAGCACCAGGTAGGGCAGCAGGAAGTCGTTCCACACCCACATGATCTCCAGGATACCCACCGACACCATGGTGGGCTTGAGCATGGGCACCACCACGGAGAAGTAGGTGCGCAG
>CANSXE010000094.1 GCA_947650875.1 uncultured Bacillota bacterium
GGATGGCGGACAACGCAAACTGGTATGTGGTCCACACCTACTCCGGCTATGAGAATACGGTGAAGGCCACCATCGAGAAGTATGTCGAAAACCGTAACATGCACGAGCTGATTCACGAGATCAGCATTCCCCTGGAGACAGTCACCGAGATTACAGACAACGGCCCCAAGGACGTGGAGCGCAAGGTGTTTCCGGGCTATGTTCTGGTCAAGATGGTGATGAACGACGAGACCTGGCATGTGGTGCGCAACATCCGGGGCGTGACCGGCTTTTTGGGCGAGGGCAACAAGGCCATCCCCCTGAGCGAGGCCGACGTGGCCGCCCTGGGCGTGGAGAAGCGGGAGATCGTGGTCAGCTATGAGCTGGGCGACACCGTGCGCATCACCGACGGCGCCCTGGAGTCCTTCCTGGGCACTGTGGACGAGATTGACCTGGACGGCAACAAGGTCCGGGTGGTGGTGTCCATGTTCGGACGCGAGACCCCCGTGGAGCTGGAGCTGGACCAGGTCGAGCCCGCGAATTCCTAAAAAGAACCTAGAAGTGGGAGGAATTTTAAATTCCGCCAAACTACCACATTTTTCAAATGGAGGTGCTCTTTCGTGGCACAGAAAGTAACTGGATACGTAAAATTACAGATTCCCGCCGGCAAGGCGACTCCCGCCCCCCCGGTCGGCCCCGCCCTGGGCCAGCACGGCGTGAACATCGCCGCCTTCACCAAGGAGTTCAACGAGCGGACCAAGAACGACGTGGGCCTGATTATCCCCGTCATCATCACCGTCTACGCCGACCGCTCCTTTACCTTTATCACCAAGACGCCCCCCGCCCCCGTGCTGATTAAGAAGGCCTGCGGTATCGACAAGGCCTCCGGTGTGCCCAACAAGAACAAGGTGGCCACCATCAGCAAGGAGGACGTGCGCAAGATCGCTGAGACCAAGATGCCCGACCTCAACGCCGCCTCCATCGAGGCCGCTATGAGCATGATCGCCGGTACTGCCCGCTCCATGGGTATCCTGGTGGGCGAGTAAGGAGGGGACAAGAATGTTTAGAGGAAAGAAATATCAGGACAGCGTCAAGAAGATTGACAAGAACATGCTGTACGATACCGCCGACGCCATGAAGCTGGTGGTGGACACCGCCACCGCCAAGTTTGACGAGACCGTGGAGCTCCACGTGAAGCTGGGCGTCGACTCCCGCCACGCCGACCAGCAGGTCCGCGGCGCCATCGTCCTGCCCCACGGCACCGGCAAGACCCAGCGGGTGCTGGTGTTCGCCAAGGCCGCCAAGGCCGACGAGGCCAAGGCCGCCGGCGCCGACTTCGTGGGCGAGATGGACCTGGTGGAGAAGATCCAGAAGGAAAACTGGTTCGACTTCGACGTGGTGGTCGCCACCCCCGACATGATGGGCGTGGTGGGCCGTCTGGGTAAGGTGCTGGGCCCCAAGGGCCTGATGCCCTCCCCCAAGGCCGGCACCGTCACCATGGACGTGACCAAGGCCGTCAACGAGATCAAGGCCGGTAAGGTGGAGTACCGCCTGGACAAGACCAACATCATCCACTGCCCCATCGGCAAGGTCTCCTTCGGCCCCGAGAAGCTGAGCGAGAACTTCGCCGCCCTTATGGGCGCCATCATCAAGGCCAAGCCCGCCGCCGCCAAGGGCCAGTATATCAAGAGCTGCACCGTGGCCGCTACCATGGGCCCCGGCGTGAAGGTCAACGGCGCCAAGCTGGTGTAATTTGATACTTCGACATATAAATCCCCCGACCTCAATGGCCGGGGGATTTGTATTTTACTATGCTGCCAATCTCCATACAGAATAATTTCTACCAGTTTCTATAAAAACAATTTGGCATGAAGCATAAGGACATGATGCTGGATCTTGTTCTTGAGAAAATAATGAATATATTCTTTCAGCCATGTAGTCTTTCAGTGTTTTTTCGTCTTCTTCTAATGAATAACTCTCCAAACAATATTGAGACAGTACGGCTAAAAAATCCGGGCGGGTTTCAAGTTCCTGTAATCCATTGAATTGTCTCTTATTTGCTTCATAGCCCATCTCAATCGTATCAAAAGCATATATAGTACTCAAAAATGGATAATCAAGAACGGTTTGAAAAAGTGCGTCTGTGGTCATGTTGTGCAGGATCTCGTCAGGAATTTGGCACGCTTTTCTTCTGGCGAATACATCGCCAAGGTCGAGCCACTCCTGGGTGCCTGGTAAAATGGGATACTCGTAGGGCGTGTCAATGGTATACTGTGGCGCAGGATTATCAGTTGCACCCATTACCAGTATAAACAGACATATTATTGACAGCAGAAACAGAGTTCGTTTTAATGCTTTTTTCAATTTACTCATCTCCTTTACAAATTAATACAATAGCTTAATAAGGTTATCATACATATATATTATGCCTACTTGACAAAAAAGTCAATGGGGCGGAAGTTATAATCTTTCTCCGTCCTTTTTGTTGAAAATAGCGAAGAGCTTGGGTAAAACCGAAAATTTCTTTTGAATAACGAGATACCTCTGGTCTCAACGGCCGGGGGGATTTTTGCATTCAGCCGCTGTAAAAGCTCTTGCGTTTCACCTGGCTCAGGAGTAAAATGGAGCTACCTGTTGCCAAATAAGGAGGTATTTCGATGGATGAAAAAATCCCGGGTCTGATCCGGTACAGCCGGAGCCAGTGCATGCAGTGCAAGACCATCAGCGAGCTGAAGGAGTACCACGGCCTGGACCTGACTCAAAACCCGGCGGGGAAGGAGCTGCTGCTGAAGGGGGAGTTTTTCCAGTGGCGCTGCCCCAAGTGCGGCCTGGAGGCGGACACCGCCTGGCCCTGCTGGTATTTTGACCCCAAAGCCAAGCTGGGGGTCGCCCTGGTCCCCGGCATCGACTCGTCTGACAGCGGCGAGGCCCTGCAAGTGATGAACCGGAACCTGGAGGGGCTGGAGCTGCCCGGCATAAAGCGCCGGGCGGCGGGGAATTTCTACGCCGTGCAGGAGCTGGTCCGGGCACAGGACGCCGGGTTGGACGAGCGGGTCCTCCAGCTGGTCAAGCCCCTTATCATCGGTCAGCTTCAGTCCCAGGGCGAGGTGGTCTGGAACGGCTTCTTCCAGGGGGTGTCCACCCCGGACCCCGCCGAGGAGCCCCTCCACGCCGTCCTCTACGCCGCCACCGGTCCGGGCAAGACCCCGGAGTACGGCCAGCCCATCTACTGGTATGACATCCACCTCACCAACCGGAATATTGTACATACCGGGGTGAACCAGGTGGTGTTTGACATGTGCCGCCAGATGCTGGACCAGCTGGGGGAGGAGCCCGACGACGGGCGCTTCCGCCTGTATGATCTGAACTGGGCCATCAGCTGCCACAACCGGACGCAAAACGGCTAGGAGGGGACAAGAATGTTTGGACTGTTCAAGAAGAAAGACAACGGAAACGCCAACAGCCAGGGGGAGAAGACCCGGTCTGTCCCCCGCCCCCAGGGACCCTGGGGGGAGGCTTCAATCCTGATGGACCAGGGGCGGGTGGCCGAGGCCCTGGAGCACTTCGCCCGGACCGCCATCCAGACCCGGGACCTGTCCCACATGGACATGGCGGAGCGTTGGCTGGGGGACCAGGCCCTGCTGGACAAGGCGGGGGAGGAGGGGGTGTGTCTCTTTGTGGCCATGCTCACCCAGGTGCTGGATCCTCTGGAGCCGGTCCAGCGCCAGCGGGTGTGGGACGGCTGTCTTAACGCCCTGAGGGCCCTGGGAGACAACACCGCCCCCCGCCCGGACGCCACCAACCGCTATACCGCCGAGTGCATCCTCCTGCGCCACATGGGCCGGAATGAGGAGGCCCTGAAGGCGGCTCAGGAGGGGATATCCCGGCATAAGGCGGCCTCCTGCTACACCTTTGCCGGTGTGTGCTGTTTGGACTTAGATGACCCCGAGGGGGCGGAGGACTATGTGAAGGAGGGCCTGGAGCTCGACCCCAAGAATCTGGCCCCCTGCAACGACCTGGCCGACTATTTCCTGCGGGTGAGGAACCTGTCCAAGGCCATCGAGTACTACGCCCTGGTCACCGACCGGGGGGACCAGCAGGATGTGGAGTGGGCGGAGCCCTCCCTGCTGTTCTGCCGCTGGCTGGACAGCGGCAACCCCGTGGAGCTGGAGCGGCTGGTGCTGTGCGCCGCGTCCAAGCCCCAGAACCGGCGGGGGAGCGAGCTGTGCCAGTGGGCCCGGGAGGAGCAGCTGATTCCCTATGTGGAGCGGTTTTTACCCAGCTGGGACGCCACTGTGAAGATGATCCCCAACTTTATCGCCAAGGGCACCGGCGGGGAGGTCAAGCTGGTCCTCAGCTGTGAGGAAGCGGCCAGCGCCGCCAACGCCGTGCGGCTGGCCGTCACCGAGTACGGCAAAAAGTCTGGCGGGATTCACCTCGTTGTCAACGCGGTGTCCGACCCGCCCCTGGACAGCACTCTGATTCCCGACGGAGTGCGGCTGTGGAACTACAGCCCGGACCACAACGCCAGTCCGGCGGTGGAGCGGCCCGGTGACGCCGCCCGGATGGGGGTCAAGGAGCTGGCACAGTCCCCCTTCCACCTGGGGGAGTGGTACAACCGGGCGGGGTCGATGTGCAAGGGGCTGTCCTTTGATGACCTGTACGGCTGCATGGTCTATCCCCCCGAGCCCGACGACATGCGCATCCCGGCGGACCAATGGCTGCTGCGGGTGCAGTTTGCCGCGGTGTGCCTGCTGGCCCGGCTGGGGAAGGACGACAGCCGGATGCCCTCTCCGGAGCTGATGGTTTATGCAGGTAAGCTGCCCTCCTATGAGCTGGCCCGCATCTGCCTGGGTCAGCTGGACTGGCCGGTGATTCCCGCCCTCACCCTGCTGGCCTGGCAGGCCAAGGAGGGACTGGCCGACCGGGAGCAGGCCCTGGGGGTGCTGTCCCTGTTGAAGACCCGGGTGCCGGAGCAGGACTACTGCTTCTTCGAGCACGCCCTGGCCTGCGCCCTGTCCTGGTTCCCGGGGGAGAGCGAGGAATTTCATCAGAAGATGCACCACTGGCGGCGTATGCTGGAGGAATAACTGAAATCAGGAAGGGGCCGGACTTTTGTCCGGCCCCTTTGCCGTCAATTTGCTTCCAGCGCCTGGAACACCCGCCGGGACCGGAGGGCCACCAGCGCGGACAGGACGGCTGCGCCCATCAGCACCGCCCAGGGGGACAGGCGGTCGAACAGGATGCCGTATCCCGCTTGACCCAGGGGGGAAGCGCAGTTGGCCACCGCCTGGATGCAGGCGATCACCTTGCCCAGCAGCTGGCCGGGTACCTGGGCCTGGACCAGGGTGAGCATCACCACGGTAAACAGCATGGCGGCGGCCATGGCTGTCATGGCCATCCCGGTAATCAGCCAGTAGCTTGCCGCCGCGGGCACCCCGGGGAGGACGGCCAGCCCCATAAGGCCCGCCATCCCGGCGCAGGCCAGCAGGCACACCGACCCGTGCCGGGGCTTCAGCCGTGGACCCAGCACCCCGGCCAGCAGTCCGCCCAGCAGACCTCCCAGCCCCATGGCCGCCTGGGTCAGGCCCATGCGGGCGTCGCTCATGTCCAGCACCTGGGCCACAATGGCGGGGATGCCCACGATCATCACCGCCGACAAAATCAGGTTGAAGGCGGACAGCACCAGGGTCGCTTGCAGAAACACCGGCCGCTCTTTGGAGATATACCGCCAGCTCTCCCCCAGGTCCTGGCCCACCGTGGCCAGCACCCCGGCGGACCGGGGGCGCTTCTCGTGGGGGACACGGATGAAAATTTCCATCACCGCCGAGCAGAAAAAGCAGACCCCGCCGATGGTGAGAATGGGGGCCAGTCCCCACAGCCCGAAGATGACGCCCCCCAGGGCGGGGCCCAGCAGGTTGGCCAGGGTGGCCACCA
>CANSXE010000095.1 GCA_947650875.1 uncultured Bacillota bacterium
TGGCCCCCTTCAAGTGCGCCGTGCTGCCCCTGTCCAAGAAGCTGGGGGACAAGGCACGGGAGATTCAGACCGAGCTGAGCAAGTACTTTATGGTGGACTACGACGACGCCGGGTCCATCGGCAAGCGCTACCGCCGGCAGGACGAGGTGGGCACCCCCTACTGCATCACCGTGGACTTCCAGACCGTTGGAAGCGACACCGAGGAAGCTGACCACGCCGTCACCATCCGGGACCGGGACACCATGGACCAGGTCCGCGTGCCCATCAGCCAGCTGAAGGCCTGGCTGGAGGAGAAGCTGGCGTACTAAAGAAAAATAGTTAACGCCGCGTATTTTAAATTTGTTAGAATACGCGGCGTTTTAAATTATGAGGAATTTCCATGAAAATACTTTTGCAAATCATGCGCCTGCCCCCCGGCACAGAGGAGCGGTACGGCCGGGCGCACCACATCTGGATGGCCCTGGCTCTGACGGGGCTGGGCTGTTGTATCGGTGTGCTGTCCCTGCTCTTTTCCGCCACCGCCTATGTCAGGCTGAGCGGCATGGATCTGTTCCGCTCCTATCTCTCTCACCCGCTGATCCTGTCACTGAATCTTCTGCCGCCGGTGCTGCTGATCTGGCTGTTCTACTTTCTGTTC
Source organism: uncultured Bacillota bacterium (assembly GCA_947650875.1). GTDB lineage: Bacteria > Bacillota > Clostridia > Oscillospirales > Oscillospiraceae > Lawsonibacter. The sequence continues at coordinate 638 of CANSXE010000095.1, forward strand.
CGGCGGGCCTGGGCGGGCTTTCTGGGCAGCTTTTTCCCCACGATAGGGGTCGCCCTGGTCAACTACTTTAAAATCCGCCTGCGGTCCGACCCTCTGCTGGCCACCGACCTGCGGCTGGCCGCCGAAGCCGGGGGCATCGTGGGGGGGTATACGCTGGACCTGACCTGGCTGGTGTGGTTTGCCCTGGGCTGTTTTGCAGCCGGGCTGCTCTTTGCCGTATTCCTCATGCCCCGGGGGATGAGGGGCGGGCGGGAGCGGTGGTTCGGCGCGCTGAGCTGCCTGGCTCTCATGGCGGTGGCCCTCGCCGGGCCTTACACCTCCCCCCAAATCTACGCCGCCACCGCTAACGACCGCTTTATCAACCCGTGGTCCGATGTGGAGGTCTTTGTGTCCAAGGGGTGCAGCTACCCCTTTCTCTACTCCTTCCGGGACATGTTCCCCACACCGCCGAAGGGCTACAGCCAGAAGGAGGCGGCCGCCCTGCTGGCGGAGTACCCGGACAGCTCCATTCCTCAGGAGCGGAGGGTCTCCGTTGTAGGCGTTATGCTGGAGGCCTTCTGCGACCTCTCAGACTTCGAGCCGCTGTCCGGCCAGGAGGGCGTGCTCCAGGTCTACGCCCCCTGGCACGCCCTGGAGGAACAGTCCGTCTCCGGCGACCTGCTGACCAACATTTTTGCCGGCGGCACGGTGGATACCGAGTGGACCTTCCTCACCGGCTACTCCGCCCACCAGGATTTTCGCTCTGCCACCGAGTCCTACGTCTGGTATCTCCGGGACCAGGGTTATCAGACCTTCGGCAGCCACCCGGGCTACGGCTGGTTCTACAACCGGCAGAATGTGAACGAGTACCTGGGTTTTGAGGACTACTGGTTTACCGAAAATCACTACGGCGTTCTGGTGGACCCCACCGCAGCCGTCCGGAACTCCGACCCGATACTGGTCCGGGAAATCCTGTCCCAGCTGGAGGACCGCCTGCCCGCCGGGCCCTGCTTCTCCTTCTCCGTCTCCTACCAGAACCACGGCCCCTATGACAACACCCCCATGCAGGGCGGGGAATATCTCACCCCCGCCGGCTCAGGGCTGTCGGAGGAGAGCTGCAACATTTTAAACCACTATCTGGACGGCGTGTCCAGAACCGTCCAGTCCATGGCGGACCTGTCCCAAGGGCTGGAGGAGCTGGAGGAGCCGGTGGTGCTGATTATCTTCGGGGATCACAAGCCCTGGGCAGGCAACGGAAACTCCGTCTATACCGAGCTCAACGCCGATTTTGACATGTCCACCTTGGAGGGCTTTTCCCAATATTACGCCACACCCTATGTAATCTGGGCCAACTCCGCCGCCAGGGAGAGACTGGGTCAGAGCTTCCAGGGGAACGGCAAAACCGTCTCGCCCTGCTTCCTCATGCCGGAGCTGTTCGACCTGTGCGGCTGGGAGGGCCCCGGCTTTATGAAGCTGTCCCGGCAGCTGCGGAACGCCACCCCTCTGGTCCACTCCACCAACCGCTTCCTGACCCCGGAGGGAGCGCTCACCAATCAGCCCCCGGACCCGGAATTTTATCAAAGCTTCCTGCAAATGCAGTATTACAGAGAACAGAAGGGCAGGGACATACCCACAGAAAGATAGCAAACACCCCCGGCCAGTGGCCGGGGGTGTTCGTCATTATCTCAGATAATTCAGCGGATTCACCGCGGTGCCGCGGACGCGGACCTCGAAGTGACAGTGGACGCCGGTGGAGCGGCCGGTGGAGCCGGCCTTGGCCACGGTCTGACCCTGGTAGACCTTCTGTCCCGCAGACACCACCAGACTGGAGTTGTGGGCGTAGTAGGTCTGGGTGCCGTTGTCGTGGGTGATGATGACCAGGTTGCCGTAGCTGCCTTTGTAGCCGGCGAAGGTGACGGTGCCGCCGTCGGCGGCCTTGACGGCTTCGCCGTACACGGCATGGATATCCAGGCCGGAGTGGTAGCTGTAGCTGCCGAAAATCTTCCGCCCGCCGAAGTAGGAGTTGATGCGGTGGCTGCTGACGGGCCAGAGATAGGTGCCCTTGGAGGCGGTCTTGGGCCGCTCCTTGGTGCCCACGGCCTTCACGGTGGTGGTGGGCTCCCGGAGGGTGGTGGTGTCGGTGACGGTGCGGTCCCGCTCGTAGCCGTTGACATAGACCACATCGGCCTGAACCTGGGCCTCGCCCTCCTCGCCCTGGGTGAGGATTTTGGAGTCGCCCTTATACATCTTGTCGTCCTGGACCTCCTCCACCGGGCAGGGGATGGCTTCGGTGTAGGTCACATGCTCGACGGTCTGGACGGACAGAGCGGGGACGACCTCCTTCACGTTGAGCACGTCGCCCACCATCAGCCGGCTGAGACTGGCCTGGGGGTTGAGCTCCATCAGGTCGCTGAGGGACATATCGTTGCGGTAGGCAATGCCGTTGTAGGTGTCCCCCTTGACCACGGTGTAGGTGGTTTCGCCGGTGGTGTTGGATTTCAGGGCCTCCTCAATCTGGTCCACACTCATCAGATTATCCACTGCGTAGACGGGAGTGATAGCCACATCCTCCACAAACTCGGCCGAGGTGGTGGCTTCGTTCATAAACTCAGCTTTAATCCCATCCAGCATCAGGTTCAGGGCGGCCTCGTCCTTCACCACACCCACCGGCTGGCCGTTCAGGGTAATCTGGTAGGCCCGCAGCTGATCGCTGAGCTCATTGAGCTGACCGTAGAAATAGTTGCTGATGTCCTGCTCCTGGCTCAGGTCGCTTTTCAGGGTGAGGGTAAAATTGTAGTCAATGTTGTTTTCCACCTGGTAGCTGTAGCCCAGCAGCTGACTGCCCCGGGTCTCCACCGTCTGGATGGCATGATCCACCACGCTCTGGTCGGCCACAATGCCCACCTCCTGCCCGTCCACAATGACGGCATAGCTGGTGGAGTACAGGGTGGTCAGGGTAAGGGCGGCGCCCAGCGCTCCGGCCACCATCAAAAAGGAGACGGGTCCCACCGCCAGGGTGCCGGCGGCGGCGCCGTGGAACAGGTGGGCCCAGCGGCGGAAGTGAATGCGGGCCCACTCCCGCATCCCCTTGACGTAGAGCTTAAACTCCTCCCGCCAGTCGGGGGCGGCGGGCGCCTGAGCCGCCGGCTTGGCCGCTTCAACCTGCTGCGGCTTGGCCTTCGGGGCCCTGGGCCGCCGGATGGGCCCGGTCTGATCCAGCTCCGCAATGGGAAGGCGGGCAGTCCAGCCCTGGTCTTGCAGTTGATCCATAGAGTATCACCTCTTGTAGAGAGAAAAAATGACAATGGTGAAATAAGAGTTACAAAACGGTAACAACAATATACACATTTTTCCGCCGCACGTCAACCCCTTTTTTTGCTTCCGCTTAAAAAGTTTATAGAAAAAATGCACAAAAATAGAACGCCGCAGAGAAATTTACGGCGTTCTTCTTCTAAATTGTGCAGGTTTTGACAAATAGCCCAAGATATTGTGGTTACAGCACCATCCGCAGGAGGAAGGCCAGCGTCATCACAATCACCGCTCCGCTGGCGCAGGCGTCCAGCCGCCATGCGTGGCGCTCCCGCCGGGCGCGGCGGCGCTCCTCAGGGGAGAGGGTGAGCACCACAGGCCGGAAAGCGGGCTCCTCCTCGTGGAGGTACAGGTCCGTCTCAGGCTGGCGGGCCAGACTGTCGGTCTGGGCGGCTGCCGCCTGCCGGCGGCGCAGCTCGGCCAGGTCGATGATATTTCCCGCGGGCTGAATGAACCTGGAAGTATTATTGTATATGGTCTGCATATGTGTCCCCTCCAAGAGTTTGATGTTAGGGTAAGTATAGACCAGAAGCTGTCCAAAAAACCGGACTTTTATGGCGATGTCCGGAGGAAAACATTCGTTCTAAATCAAATATACAACATTCGTTCGAGGATGTCAAGAGAAAATCGAAAATTTGTTTGTATTTTCTCATCCGTCCCCGCAGAGCCGTGTCGGACGAGGTCCCTTCATATAATATACAGACGCAGAAGGGGAAAAAAGGTTCCCTTTGTATGTGTTTTTTTGCGGTCCGTGTTGATTTTTCCTGAAAATGGGGGTATAATGCTTTGGCTTATTGAGAAATCCAAGATTTGAGGTGCAATTCCCATGAAAAATGAGAAATTAAGAAATATCGCCATCATCGCCCACGTCGACCACGGCAAGACCACCCTGGTGGACGAGATGCTCAAGCAGTCGGGCGTCTACCGGGAGAACCAGGCGGTCACCGACCGGGTTATGGACTCCGGCGACCTGGAGCGGGAGCGGGGCATCACCATCACCGCCAAGAACACCGCCGTGCAGTACGGCGACGTGAAGATCAACATCGTGGACACCCCGGGCCACGCCGATTTCGGCGGCGAGGTGGAGCGCATCCTGAAGATGGTCAACGGCGTTATCCTGTTGGTGGACGCCGCTGAGGGCCCCATGCCCCAGACCCGGTTTGTGCTGTCCAAGGCCCTTGAGCTGGGCCACAAGGTGATTGTGGTGGTAAATAAGATCGACCGCCCCGACCAACGGGTTTACGAAGTGGTGGACGAGTGCCTGGAGCTGCTGCTGGACCTGGACGCCACCGACGAGCAGCTGGACTCCCCCATGCTGTTCTGCTCCGGCCGCCAGGGCACCGCCTCGGTGCAGCCCGATGTGGCGGGCAGCGACTTGAAGCCCCTCTTTGAGACCATTATCGACTATATCCCCGCCCCCGACGTGGAGGTAGACGCCCCCTTTCAGATGCTGGTGTCCTCCATCGACTACAACGAATTTGTGGGCCGCATCGCCATCGGCCGCATCGAGCGGGGCAGCGTGAAGCAGAACCAGGAGATTGCGGTGTGCAACTTCCACCACCCCGACGACGCCCCCATGAAGGCCAAGGCCACCGCCCTCTACGAGTTCGACGGCCTGGGCAAGGTCCCGGTGCAGGAGGCCGCCGCCGGCAACATCATCGCCCTCAGCGGCATTGGCGACGTGACCATCGGCGACACCATCTGCGCCCCGGACGCGGTGGAGCCCATCGAGTTCGTTCAGATCTCCGCCCCCACCATTGAAATGACCTTCTCGGTCAACGACTCCCCCTTTGCCGGCCGGGAGGGCAAATTTGTCACCTCCCGCCAGCTCCGGGACCGGCTGTTCCGGGAGACACTGAAGGACGTGTCTCTGAAGGTCTCCGAGATGGAGGGGGCCACCGACTCCTTCAACGTAGCCGGCCGGGGGGAGATGTCCCTGTCCATCCTCAT
>CANSXE010000096.1 GCA_947650875.1 uncultured Bacillota bacterium
AGTAGTCGTAGTAGGAGACGAAGTACTCCACCGCGTTGTTGGGGAAGAACTCCTTAAACTCGGCGCACAGCTGGGCGGCCAGGGTCTTGTTGTGGGCCAGCACCAGGGTGGGCCGCTGGACCTTCTCGATGATTTTAGCCATGGTGAAGGTCTTGCCCGAGCCGGTGACGCCCAGCAGGGTCTGTTCGTCCAGCCCCATCTCGATGCCGTTGGCCAGGGCTTCGATGGCCTCGGGCTGGTCGCCGCTGGGGGTGTATTCAGATACCACTTCAAATTTTGGCATGGTCTTCACCTCTTACAGAATGTCCCTATTATAGCAGAACTAACGTTCCACATCAAGAGGGAATCGAACAAATTTTTCACCACTGGCCTGGGTAGATCATCCGAAACCCGCCCCGGCCCAAGGTTGCTGTCTCCTGAATGGACACCAGATCGCCGTCCGAAAAAACCAGATGATCCACCAGATGGACCCCCAAGGGCTCCAGTGCGGCGCGGATCACGCTGGTGGTGTTCATATCCGCTGGTGAGGGCAGGGCAATATCACTGACATGGTTGTGCGCCAGGTAGCAAAAGGAGGCCCGCAGGGCCAGGCATTCCTCGGCCACCCGGCGGATGGTCACGTCGGAGTTGGTGTTGTTGCCCTCGGAAATTTTCTTGACCCCAAGCAGCTTCTCCTTGGCATCCAGGCACAGTATATAGACCATCTCGTTGCGCACCCCGTAAAAATAGGGGGCCAGGACATGCCCAGCCTCCGCTGCGGTGTGGATGATGGTCCCCGGCCCGGTGCGGCCCTCCAGATAGCGGCCGGTGACCGCCGGAATCAGCTTGAGCAGGGTGACTGAGTGTTCCCCCATCCCTTTCACCTTCATCAACTCCTCTGGCAGGGCATCCAAAACTCCTTCCAGAGAGCCGAAACGATCAACGAGCTCATGGGCCAGGGGGTTCACATCTCCCTGAGGGATGGCATAAAACAACAGCAGCTCCACTATCCGGTGGTCGGGCCAGCCCTCAACACCCCGGGTGAGAAATTCCTCCTTCACCCGCCCCCGGTGTCCGGTGTGGATGGCCTTCTTTTTCTCTGCCATGGCCGCTCAGCTCCTCCTATCACGTTTGGGACCGCTTAATATACCCCCGCACCAGGTCCCAAAATTCCTCATAATTCTGGTTGAGGGCGATCTGACGGTACAGGGCTTCCAGTTCGGCATCAACCGACTCGTCCTCATAGTCCGGATCGCTGTCCGTCAGCTTCTTTGCCCGCTTTAAAATCTCCGTCTCAGAGACCGCCCCGCAGTTCAGCAGGGCCTGTATATATTGTTCCGCGCGGGGGCTGGCCGCGCAGGCGTCCAGCCCCTCCATCTGCACTGCGGTGTCGTAGTCGACGATATGGATGATATCCTGGATATACTGAGGATACCGGTCCAGCTCCTGCCAGACCTGGGGCTCCTTGTAGATGTCCGCCATGGCCTGAAGAAAATCGTCCGCGTCGAGGGCATCCCCCCGGGCCAGGGCACGGTCGATAAAGTTCATACCGCCGGTTCTCCTTATTTTGCCCCGTATTCAGCCAGGTAGTTCTCCATTTTGACCTTCATCCCGTCGTCAATGTACACTCTGCCGTCCACCGGGTTGTTGTGAAGGAAGGCGATCACGTCCCGCACGGTGACGATGGGGAACACCTGGATGCCGTAGTCCTGGCGCAGCTCGTCCAGGGTGGAGCAGTCCCGTGTGCCCCGCTCCATCCGGTCCACCGAGACGAAAAGGGCCTTCATGTCCACCTTGGCCACATGCTTGAACAGCTCAATACTCTCCCGCACGGCGGTGCCGGCGGTGACTACGTCCTCAATAATGGCCACCTTGTCCCCGTCCTGGGGCTTGTAACCCACCATAGAGCCCCCCTCGCCGTGGTCCTTGGCCTCCTTACGGTTGAAGCAGTAGGGCAGGTCCCGGCCGTAGCTGCGGTAGAGGGACGCGGCGGCGGAGACGGCCAGAGGGATTCCCTTGTAGGCCGGGCCGAAGAGACAGTCGATCTCCCCGGGCATGTGCTCCTGAATACAGGCGGCGTAGTAGTCCCCCAGCTTTGCGGCCTGGGCTCCCGTCTTATAGTTGCCTGTGTTGACAAAGTAAGGGGTCTTCCGCCCCGACTTGGTGGTAAAGTCCCCGAAGGTGAGCACGCCGGAGCGCACCATAAAGGTGATAAATTCTTCCTGATAGGTCATGGCGGTAAAACTCCTTTTTATATGATCTTTGGCCTGTTTGAGCCGCAGTAGTTTATTATACCACTCTTTTTTCTCCTGTACAAGACCTTGCCGCCACGACACATTTCGACTTTGTTAAGATTCTATATCTCTCCGCCCCGCCCTTTGACCTTTCCAGGGATTTTTGGTATAATAAAAAACACCTTACAGAGGGAGGACGCGCCATGTCTCAGCGCTTTAAGGACCTATACCACTGGTTGAATATACAGTTCCACCGCATCCCGGCCGTCCCCCGAAACCTGGGGATTATGGGCCTGCTTCTGTGCGCCGCCTACTATGCCAGCAGTATCCTGATTACCCACACCGGGGGAGAAAACAACTCCGCCCTGGTCTTTGTCGTGGCGGTTGCCCTCATCTCTCTGCGCACCTCCGGCTATGCCTACGGCGTCGCCGCCTCCATCATCGGCGCGCTGTTTATCAACATCTACTTTATGGAGCCCTACGACGCCTTCTCCCTCAGCCGCACCGGCTACCCGGTGGCCATGCTGTCCATGGTAGTCATCTCCTGCGTGGTGTGCGCCCTTACTGCCCGGGTAAAAAAGCAGGCCATCGAGGCCGTCCACCGCGAGAAGAAGACCAGGGCCCTCTACGAGCAGAACGAGAAGCTCAACGCTGAGAAGGCGGCCATTCAGCTGGAGTCGGAGCGGGCGGCCATCCGGGAAAATATCCTGCGGGCAGTGTCCCACGACCTGCGCACCCCCCTCACCTCCATCTCGGGGACGGTATCGGTACTGCTGGAGAGCCCGGAGATCTCCCCCAAAAACCTGGCCATGCTCTCTGACATCAAGCAGGATGCAGACAGCCTGATTGTCATGGTGGAAAATCTGCTGTCCGTCACCCGGGTGCAGGACGGCACCATGCCCCTGAAAATGCGGGAAGAGATGCTGGAGGAGGTGGCAGGGGACGCCCTGCTCACCACCCGCCGGCGCTTCCCCGACTGCCATGTGGAGCTGGACCTGTCAGAGGACATCCTGTATCTGCCCATGGACTCGCTGCTGGTCAAACAGGTGATTGTCAACCTGCTGGAGAACGCCATCCGCCACTCGGGGGATACCGAGCACATCACCCTGCGGCTGTACCGCCAGGAGGACTGGGCGGTGGCAGAGGTGAGGGACCAGGGCCGGGGGCTGTCTCCGGAGGTATACCAGGCCGTGAAGGCCGGCCAGCCCATGCCCCGCTCCCTGTCCGGCGACTCCACCCGGGGTATGGGCATCGGCCTGTCGGTCTGCCAGAACATCATCAAGGCCCACGGCGGGTTTTTTACCGCCGAAAATCACACAGGGGGCGGAGCGGTATTCCGCTTCGGCCTGCCCATTGAGGATCAACCGGCCTGACCGGATAAAATGGAGAGATCAGACTATGAACGAAAAGCAGACCATTTTAATTATTGAGGACGAGCGGGCCATCAGCAATTTTATCAGCCGGGCCCTGAACGCCAACGACTACCGCACCATTCCCGCCTACACCGGGAAAGAGGGGCTGTCTCTGTTTTTCTCCCACGGCCCCGACCTGGTGCTGCTGGACCTGGGGCTCCCCGATATGGACGGCCTGGAGATCCTCGCCCAGCTCCGGGGCCTGCCCCGGGAGGTGCCCATCATCATCATCTCCGCCCGGGACCGGGAGGCGGAAAAGGTGCGGGCGTTGGACATGGGGGCAGACGACTATGTGGTCAAGCCCTTCGGCGTGTCTGAGGTATTGGCCCGTATTCGATCCGCCCTCCGCCGGGCCGAGCGGCTCAAGCTGAGCCAGGGCATCCAGCGGGACTCCTATCAGATCAAGGACCTGACCATCGACCTGGCCAAGCACCAGGTATTGCTGGCCGGGGAGGAGGTCCACTTTACCCAAAACGAATTTAAAATCATCGAGCTGCTGGCCATCCATGCCGGTAAGGTGCTCACCTACGACTTTATTCTGGAACACATCTGGGGACCCTACGGCGGCAGCGGCAGCAACCAGATTCTGCGGGTCAATATGGCCAACATCCGCCGGAAGCTGAAGGAAAACCCCTCTGAGCCCAAGTATATCCATACCGAACTGGGCATTGGCTACCGGATGCTGGACGACTGATTTAACAGCATTTTTATAGCGTACCGCCCTACGTTGACGCCCATTTTATTCCATATCTGCTATAATAAGTCCTGCGAACCGGATTCATGTTTCGCAAAGCCCCAATCTGCCGCAGGTCTGGCCGGTGCAGTCCGCCTCTCTCCAGGACGAAGCCCTCTCTCTGCCAGACTGCGGAAAACCGCCCCCCTTCCGCCAAAGGGGGGCGGTTGTTTTTTTATTTGGATAGGAAACCCTGCCCGCTATTCCATCCCCAGCGCCCTCTGCTAGGTCAGTTCCCGGCGCAGCTTCTCCAGCGCCCTCCGCTCCAGCCGGGACACCTGCACCTGTGACACCCCCAGCACCCGGGCGGTGTTCGTCTGGGTGAGCCCCTTGTAGTACCGCAGGAGGAGCACCTGCCGCTCCCGTTCGGGCAGGCCGGCGATAGCGGAGCGCAGGGTGAGCCGCTCCACCATCCCCTCCTCTTGGTTCCCGGTTGTGAGTATCCCCTCCAGGGTGAGACCTTCCGTTCCCGTCTCCGCCTGGAGGGAGACCACCGGCTCTGTGGCCGTCTCGGCGGCGGCAATGTCCTCCGGGGACAGGCCGGTGGTCTCCGCCAGCTCAGACAGGGTGGGCTCCCGCCCCAACTCGGCTGCCAGCCGGCCCCGGGCCGCCCGGATGGCGGTTCCCCGCTCCTTCAGCCCCCGGCTCACCTTCACCGGCCCGTCGTCCCGGAGGAAGCGTCGAATTTCCCCGGCGATTTTTGGCACGGCGTAGGTGGAGAACTGGGTGCCGAACTCCGAATCAAACCCCTGAATGGCCTTGAGAAAGCCCAGGCAGCCCAGCTGATACAGGTCGTCAGGCTCCGCCCCCCGGCCGTAGTACCGGCGGACCACGCTCCAGATCAGGCCGTTGTTCTCCAACAGTATCTGTTCACAGGCGTCCCGGTCGCCCCCCCGGGCGGCTTCCAGGAGGGCGGAGCCGGCAAGGGGCCCGCTCACCGCCCGGCCCGGCGGGAGATTCTCCGGGTCATGGTGACGGCGGTCCCCTTCCCGGGGGTGGAGCGGACCCGCACGGTGTCCATAAAGCTCTCCATGATGGTAAAGCCCATACCGGAGCGTTCCTCATTGCCGGTGGTAAACAGGGGGGTCCGGGCCTGGTCCACGTCAGCGATACCCACCCCCCAGTCCTTCACCACAATCTCCAGCAGGTGGCCCTCCTTGATGCGCAGCTTGAGGACAACCTTTCCCAGCGTATCCGGATAGGCGTGGACGATGGCGTTGGTCACCGCTTCGCTGACGGCGGTTTTGATATCGTTGACCTCCTCCAGAGTGGGGTCCAGCTGGGCGGCGAAGCAGGCCGCCGCCGTCCGGGCAAAGCCCTCGT
>CANSXE010000097.1 GCA_947650875.1 uncultured Bacillota bacterium
TTATCCAAAATATTTGAGGTTTTTTAACTTTTCGCCCCGGCCACCCCAGTGTCACTCCCCTTGCATCCGGAGCTTCGGGTCGTGCCGCGTCGGTGAACGAGACCAAAGGCTTTCTAACCTCTATGCGCATTCTAGCAAACCGAATTTTGAAAGTCAACACCTTCGGAGGAAGTGTAACAGAACAGTAACATTGCCGTAACACGCCGGAAGAAGTGTTACAGGGGGCAAAAAACCGCCGTTGACAAACGGCGGGGGGGCGGGGCGGGTATAATAGTTGAAAGAATACAGACGGGCCGGTGTTCCGGCCCGTCTGCGCTTATTTCTGGTCCGCTCTTCTATTTAATCCTCCAGTGTGGCTTGGAGGTCCGCCAGAAGCGCGTCGATCCGTTCGCGCATCTTCTCTATATCGGTTTCGGTGCGGGCTTCCCTTAAATCGCGGATAATGACGCGAAGAAAACCGCCAAACTGCTTATCGGTCTGTCCCATGTCTAAACCCTCCTTATTTATTTTATATTTATATTGTATCCGATTTTCAAGGGCTTGTCAACCGTCCGGTCCGGGCGATATTTTTATGTCCGCCGGTCCACCCGAATCACCAGGGCGGTGCGGTCGTCGGTGGCGTCGCTCCGGTCCTGGGTGACCAGCTCCCGGGCCAGATCCTTGGGGCTTGTCCCGTCGAACCGGGCCAGCCGTTCCCGCAGCCAGCCGTCCTCCGGGCCGGGACACACCCCGTCGCTGATCATCAGCACGCAGTCCCCAGGGACCAGCCGCAGGGGAAAGCGGTCCAGGGCGTCCCCCACCGCCAGCCCGGCGGGCAGGGACTTTCCGGTGAGCCGCTGGACCTCGCCGCCTTTTTTGATATAGGTAGGGGCGGCCCCCAGCTTGAACAGCTCCCCCTCCCCGGTGAACAGGTCCAGCTGGAGCAGGTCCACGGTGGTGAAGCCGCCGGTCTCCTCCCCCCGCAGGGCCAGAGCGGAGGACAGGGTGGTGAGGGCCCGGGGGGCGTCCACCCCCGCCTGGAGGAGCTGTTCCAGCAGGCGGACGGCCAGGGTGCTCTCCCGGTTGGCGTCGGGTCCGCTGCCCATGCCGTCGCAGAGTAAGAGGTAAAGTTTTCCGTCGTGGCGTTTGAAGTAGGTGCCGGCGTCGCCGCTCACCGTCTCGCCTGTCTTCTTCCGGGCCGCCACCCCGGCCAACGCCATCAGGGGCTCCTGCTGGATGAGGGAGAGGGTGTCCTCCCCCTCCAGCTCCACCCGCAGGGGAACGCCCAGGATGGCGGACAGCTCCTTCAGCCGTCCCGGCCGGTTCAGGACGGAGCAGCCGGGCCCCTCCGCTTCCACACGGACCAGCCCCCGGCCGTCCCGGTAGACGGCAGCCCGGGCGTCCAGCTTCCACTCGGCAATCCGCTGGCGCAGCCGGTGCTCCCCCGCTGTGTCGGGGGTGATCTCCCGGCTCAGTTCGGCCGCGGCTTCCCCCAGCAGGTCGGACAGCTGGGCGTACTGCCGGCACACCGCCGCCCGGCTCTCCCGGATGCGGGCGTTGTACTGCCGGCGGTAAAACAGGGCGGTGAGCTCCTCGTTCACCGCCGACACAAAGTCGGGGAAGTGGATGCACCGGTCGGCAAAATGGCGGGGGAAATCCCCCTTTTCCGCCCTGCCCCGCTCCACCATGGCGGGAGTGGCGTCGTTGAGGGCGTTGAAGGTGGTGTTGTAGTCGGTTTTCCAGCACCGGTCCCGGAGAGTGCACGTCCGGCACTGCCGCCCCGCCGCCCGGTCGAAGACCGTTGAAATATCGTTGTCGTTGTCCGGTGCGCGGAAGGCGGAGCGCAGAGAGTCGCACAGGGACCGGAAGGCCTGGGCGGTGTGCTCCAGCTTGTGCTGGACCAGCCGTTGGGCCCGCAGGTCGGCGGCCGGTTCCGGGACGGCCCACATCCCCAGCCAGCTCAGTGTCCGCTCCGGGACGAACAGAACCAGGATGCAGGCGGCCACCCCGGCCAATCCCAGCACAGGGATGCCGGAGACCTCCATAGGTGCGATGGCCGTCAGGCAGGCGCACAGCAGGGCCAGGGGGCCTACCCGCCGGGCGGCGGCGGAGGGCCTGTCCCGCTTTCGCCGGGCCATGGGGGCCAGCACCCCCCGGAAGGCCCAGGCCGCCGCCACGACAAGCGCTGTCTCCAAAATGAGGTAGGCAGCCCCCTCCGGCTTCCAGCCCGTCTGGGACTGGACAATAAAACCGGTAAAGGCGGTAAGTATCCCGGCCACCAGGGGCATGGACCAGGAGCGGCGGAAAAGTCTCCAGTCGTAAAAGGCAAAGTGGACCGCAAAGGCAAGGATGGCGGCAGCGGCGTACCGCAGGCCGTCAGAGAATTCCAGCACAGCCAGGGAGCCAAAACAGGCCCCCACCAGCGCCGATGCGCCGAACAGCCCGGAGCCTGCCGCCGCCACAAAGGCCACCCCCAGAGGGGCCCGCTCCCCAAAGACCACCGCTCCGGCCAGCACCGCCGCCAGCAGAAGGTGGATGCCAGCCTCGGCCAGCACCGCCAACGGGGATGGGACGGGTGTCCGTACCGGCTGGGCCGCCCCAGGCTGGGTGCGCAGGGCGCTTATCTTGCTGTAAATCGTTTTGGCTGTCATGCCGGTCTCCTCCTTGGTGTAGGTTGGAGCCCCATTATATTCCAGTTTCTGGAAATTATGCGTCGAAACCGGTTGCCTGCCCCAAGGAATCCTGCCCAGGCCTGGATTTTGGCCGACAGCGGTAGAAATTTGACTGTATCTGTGATAAAATTCCTTCCAGCAAACGGGACACTATTATTTATCATAGGGAGAGGAGCGTACCGGGATGCGAAAAGGCGTCTGCGCTGCATATGCCCGCAGGAAGATTGCTCAGGGGCTGCTGATTGGCCCCGTCTGCCTGACCGCAGGGATTGGTCTGGCGGTTCTGACCGGAGTGTTTTCAGGCCCGCCCTTGAAGGTGATCGAACAGTTTGGAAAAAACTTTGTCTATATCTCCGTGATTTTATTCCTCATTTTGGGCGGCGGGTATCTGCTGTTTTCCGGAGTGCGGGGACTCATCCGGACCGATAGTACTGATATCTGCCGGTACATCCGCCTGGAGCTCGCCTCCAACGCGGCCGGTCTGACGGGGAAGGAACTGCTTGCCCTGGTGGACAGGGACCTGGCCGCCGCCCGGACATTTTCCAGCGGAACCATCTTCATCGGGCGGGAATGGCTGTTTGTTCGGAACGCATGGGGTAAGCCGATTATCCGGCTGGAGCACATCCAGCAGGTGCTCCACCACCAGACACCCAAGGGGGATGTGATACTGAAGTTCACAGACTGCAGCGGCACCGGCCCTGTGACCAGGGAGCTTACTGCCCTTGAGGCCGGCCGCATCGAGACCCACCTCCAGCGCAGGGTGGTATACCGGAAAAATTTCACCTGAAAAGACTGCGGCCCCTCCCCAAAGGAGAAGGGCCGCAGCCATCGAAATACTATAATTCATCATCCAGCAATTGAATGACTTCCACATGCTGTATCTGTCCCGGGTACGTTTCCAGCACCTCCCCGGTAAAGGTAATGGAAATGTGGTCGCCCACCTCCAGGTCGTCCGCCGGAATATCTGTATACCTCCATGTGATTTTTGTCTCTTTCTCAATAGAGAAACAAAACTCGCCCCTGAAATTGATATCGTTCACGTCCATACCAGCCACGGTGAGGGTATCCCCTCGAATGTTAGAAATCGTGGCGTAGAAGGTTTGAGCGTCAGGGGCGGGACGTTCCCTGCGGGCCGCTTGATACCCGATGAAATAAAACGCGCCCGCAATCGCTGCGCTGTAGCAGAGCAGAACAATCACAAGCCCAGCTGTTTTTTTCTTCATAACAATACCTCCTTAATCATACCTTTATATTTTACAGACGTAAAATATTCAAAAATGTTCCCATTCTCAATGATTGAAAATCCTGTTGACATATTTACCCACAGGATTTATAATAATAACAGCAGGGTGGTTTCCTATGAGACGAGTGACGGTTCTGACTCGTCGGTAAAATAAAAATTGACCGAGCGAAGATGTTGAGTGACGGTTCCGACTCAACGGTAAAATAAAAATTGACCGAACGAAGCCGCCCAGCGGGGAGGGGATTACCCCTCTCCGCTTTTTTATTATTTGGAGTGTAAGATAATGGAATATACAGGTGATATTTACAGTCTGTCCACGCAATTTTTTGCAGATTACCCTGACAGCCAATACCCGGAAATTACAAGAAAGCAGGGCCGGCCTTACTCCTGCCTGCTGATTGAATATTTTGACGATTTGTTCATCTGTATCCCGTTCCGTTCCCACGTTCCACATCCCTACGCATATCATTTTAAAACCTCGGCCCGGTCCCGGCGCAGCTCGTCTGGACTGGATTACACAAAATCTGTTCTGATTAAAAACAGTGATTATTTGGATACTGCTTCATCGGCAACCGTCGATCAGGATGAATATAAGGAAACCATGGTCAATTTACCCCGTATCGTTCAAGAGGTATTTGATTACATATCAGACTACAGGGACAATCTCAACAATATCAAGAAGCTTCATCCCAGAGAATGGCAGCGTCGATACGGACGGTCCACTTTGCCATATTTTGACGAGCTTTTAAAAGATGGGAGCCGGTAAATACCGGTTCCCGTCTTTTGCTGCGTAATGGAAGTTGGGGCTTGTATTTTGCATGGAAATCGAATACAATATAAAATGTATATATATGAGTTCCCCTATCCTGACTGAAAGGAAGGTACTTCCCTATGAAACTGGAAAACGAGCTGGGCGAAATTCGCATCAGCAGCGACGTATTCACCACCGTCACCGGCAGCGCCGCCACCAACTGCTACGGCGTGAAGGGCATGGCGGTGCGGTCCACCACCGACGGGCTGGTCCACCTGCTGAAGCGGGAGTCCATGTCCAAGGGCGTGAAGGTGTACTACAACGCCGACGGCACCGTCTCCATCGAGCTGCACATCATCGTGGAGAACGGGGTCAATCTTATGGCCGTGTGCCGCTCCATCATGAGCGAGGTGCGCTATGTGGTCAGCAAGACCACCGGGGTGGAGGTCGCCTCGGTGGATGTGTGCGTGGATTCCATGCGCTTTTGAATTCATTCGTAAGAAAGGAATTTGCCGATATGGTACAGAATATTGACGCGGCGGTCTTTCAGCGGATGATGATTCACGCTCACGCCGCCATCAACGCCCAGAAGCAGCCCATCAACGATTTGAACGTGTTCCCCGTCCCCGACGGCGACACCGGCACCAACATGACCCTCACCATCGGGGCCGCCGCCGCCGAGATGCGCAAAAAGCACTACGACACCGTGGGCCAGGCCGCCGGCGGCACCGCTTCCGCCCTGCTCCGGGGGGCCCGGGGCAACTCGGGGGTGATCCTGTCCCTGCTGTTCCGGGGCTTCGCCAAGGCCATCAAGGACAAGGACACCATGGACGGCCGGGACCTGGCCATCGCCCTGGACTTTGGCGTAGCTGCCGCCTACAAGGCGGTGATGAAGCCCGCCGAGGGCACCATCCTCACCGTCTCCC
>CANSXE010000098.1 GCA_947650875.1 uncultured Bacillota bacterium
CCCACGCCGCCAGGGGCCGGTTGTCCGAGAAGCAGGAGTGCTTGATCTCAGACTACAACGCCTTGCAAATCGCCAGGCGACGAGCGGCAGCCGGCTGATAGGGGATTTTATGTTTGATTTTGTTTTGCCTTTGAATGAATTTTCGGTGTTATGTAATTTGATCGGCGCTGGCTTTGCTTTCGCTGTTGGTTTTCGTGGCTTTGATGCTTTCTTATATTTGGTGGATTCTTTCCTCCAACGGTACAGGAGGAAAAAGGCCGCTGATTAGCGGCCCTCTCCCCGGTTCTCCACCTTGTCCATCACTCGCTGCACAAGCTGTTGGTCCAATTCCGCCTGAAGCTTTTCGTTTTCGGCTTCGAGTTCCTGTATCCGCTGTTCTGGTGTTTGATTCTTATCAACTTTTTTTGATGATGGAATAACTATACCTACAGCGCAGACATTATTTGGATTGGCAGTACACTTTTACACCTTCCGCTAAAATTATTGCTGACTTTTCCTATTCCAGCTACAATAATCAATGGGTGTCCATGCGCATCACCCTGTCCGGCGGGAAGCTGTACTACATCGTCAACGGCGACCTGGTGGGCTCCGGCAGCTTCACCAAGCCCACGGCGGACAAGTTCTACATAAAGTCCTCCGGCACCGTCTACCTGGACGAGCTGCGGGTCACCACCGGCTCCCTGTCCTCCACTGGGGCCTATAACCCCTCCAACGCCCCCTACGACACCAATAAGGTCCTGGCCCTGCCGGACAAGCTCACCGCCAACACCATCTACGTCCAGCACAACACCCCCGTCACCGACAGCCGGATCGGCGGCGTCCGTCCCTCCAACCCCGCCGAAGGCTTCTTTTACATCCCCCTTCACGACGACAACACCGGCGGCCAGCCCCAGCTCTACACCGGCGGCAACTGGGTGAACGTCACCGCCATGGTCTACGACGGCAGCACGACCAAGGACGCCAAGGGCTTTTCGTTTTCCCCCGTCGGCTCCTCCCCGGACGTGGACGTGGACGCCAAGCCGGAACGCCCCGTCAAGCCCCAGGACCCGGAGACCTGCACCCATGAGTGGGTGGAGTACGCCCCGGATTCCGTGGCCCCCACCTGTACCCTGGCCGGTGTGACGGCCTACGTCTGCTCCAAGTGCGAGAAGCAGAAGACGGAGCGCGTGCCGCTCCTGGACCACGACTGGACGGTCAAGGTGACCGTCACCAACCAGTACGACGAAACCGGCGCGCTCATCACCCCCGGCTTCACCATCTACGAGTGCAGCCGCTGCCAGGAGCAGTACAAATCCGTGGACGGCACCGCGCCGCCCGCCCTGGTAAACCCCGGCGGCTCCACCACCCCCGGAGACGGCGAGGAGGAAGAGGGGTTCCTCGGCTGGCTCCTGCGGAAGATCGGCGAGGTCCTGGGGGCCATCGGCGACGGCATTCTGGGCCTCCTCCAGGCCGCCCTCGGCAAGATTTTTGACGGCGTTATCGACCTGGTCACCATGGCCTTTGACAAACTCGCCCAGCTGGTGGACCTGTTCGGCTCCTTCGGGGACGCCCTGGGCGTCCTCTGGACCTGGCTGCCGCCGGAGATTATGCTGGTGCTGGTCACCGGCGTGACTGTGTTCGTGTTCATCGGCCTGCTGAAGCTGTTTATGAAATAGAGGTGATTGCCATGAAAAACCTGTACCGCATTTTGCCTGTCCTGCTGTGCTTCTTCCTGGCAGCCTCGGTCCTGGCCCTCCCCGCCTATGCCTCGGACAGCGCCTCCCCTCCTGCCCAGGAGGGCGGGGAGGAGGACGCCCCCGAGAGCACCGGCATGACTGACGCCGCCGCCGCTCTGGGCAAGGCCCTCATAGGCGGTATCTGGTCCCTGTTCGCCATCTCCGTCCCCGGCTTCAGCTTCACCTTCGGCCAGCTCTGGCTGGGGGTGCTCCTGGCCTCCGTCTCCGTGCTGGTGGTGCGCATGCTCTTCGGCTTTGGCGGCGGCCAGCGGGGGGACAGCCCCCGGACAAGCTCCACCAACAGCCCCAGGATCTCCAAGGAGAGGAGGCACGACGAATTTTGAAAAAGCTGCTGACCGTTCTGCTCTGCATCTGTCTGCTCTGCGCCCATTCCGTCACCGCCCTGGCTGAGAGCCAGCCCAACTTTGAGGACTTCGCCACAGCGGAGGAGTACGAGGCCGCCTATCTCGCCTGGTACGCCGCAGAGGTCGAGCGCGCCGCCCAGGAGAACGCCGTCCCGGAAAGCGAGGATACCGCCCATGAGCCTGTTTCAGATGCCCCAGCGCCCCCCATGGATGCTGTTTCTAACGATAGGTATCCTCTGGGCAGCTATGTGGACCCTTCTGGGCATGTCTATTCCGCCTCTGGCACGCTTCTGTCGCCGCCAGTTGCTCCGTCTGCGGAGGCTTCGGTGGAAGCTGCGCCGCCTGTGGAGGCTTCTGCGGAGGTGGACACGCTGGCCGTAATCGCCGGCCTGGTGGAGGACATCGCCCAGGACCAGCCGGTCTGGTACGTGGAGGACCTGCGCCCCGCGTCCCCTCCCGTGGAGGTCCTGACCGGCCTAAAATCTCTGGTAACTTCCATTTTTGGTGAGTATACACCTGTTACCACTACCTCCATTGTCTCGCAGACAGTGGGTAATGATACCCACCAGTACCTGGTGGAGACCGTGGCCCCCGGCGCTGCCGGTGTGGACTATGAGTGGCTGTCCGGCGTGTTCCTCTTTGGCATCCTCCTCTTCTGTTTTATGAAGCTGCTGGGAGGTGTCCTGAAATAATGGAAGCAATGATCGCCTACTCCATCGGGATGCTGGAGGCCGTCGCCCGGTTCCTGGGCTCTGAGCCCATCATCTATCTCTTCGGTCTTATCTGCCTCGCCTTTCTGGTGAAGGTGGTGAGATATATTATGACATAGAAAGGAGAACCACTATGAATCCTGTGTTCCTGAGTGCGGTAAGCGATACCGGCCTGACCATGGCCTCCGTCCTGTCCACCATCACGGAGGTCTTCACCGCCGCCGTCGGCTGGGTGGGCACCGTCGCTGAGACGGTGGCCAATAACCCCCTGCTGCTGGTGGGCGTCGTGATCGGCTTCATCGGCACGGGCATCGGCCTTTTCAGTCGCCTGCTGAGAGTCTAGCCCGGAAGGGGGCGGGGGCGCGCCAACAGAGTGCGCGCCCCTGCCCTCGCACATTTGTAACGGAAGGTTGTGGGGTATGAAAATCTTGAAATATGTTTGCCTGTGTTCCTGTCTCATCCTCGCCCTGGCGGCTTTGCCGTCTGTGGCATTTGCGATTGAGGTAGATCAGGAAATGATGGAATACTGCTCCTCTTGCAGACGCTCTACAGAGCACCTGGTGGTTTCCCCCAGGAGGCAATATACTTTTACAAGTATCACCGCCATTATAAAGTCTCTGTGGATGTGTTCAGCCAGAGCTACGAGGATATGGACGTAACCCTGCGCCGCCTCGCTCAAAACTTCTATGTGGTTCGCCGCTCTCTGGTCCCCTGCTGTGTGGTGGCCCGCCGTATTCGCCGCCGGGTGGGCGTGGATGAGCAGACCAAACAGATCCAGGATCTCTACTCCATGGGCCTCCCTCTCCTGGATACCCGGTGCATTTTCTCTCCGCCCCTCTGGAAACTGTTCAACAGCTACAGCAGGAAGGAGCTGCCGCAGAAGGAATGGCCGGTGTGGTGATGTCACACAAATTGCCGGCTGCGGCGTCCAGGTCTTCAGGAAATCTGTGTGACGCCGCCAGCTCCGCCGGGCACTTCCAGTCCAATACCCTCCGGGGATAGTGGCTGGCCCAGTCCAAAAAATCGGCTACCTCTCGTTTGGGTACTCTGGAGAAGTCCGTCCCCTTGGGAAACCATCTCCGGAACATCCGGTTCAGGTTCTCCACCCCGCCCTTCTCCCAGGCGGAATAGGAGTGGCAGTAGTAGACCGCAAACCGCTTTCCGCCGTGGATGGATTGGACCAGCTTCTCATATTCCAGAAACTCGCTGCCGTTGTCGGTGGTGATGCTCCGAAACCGCTCCTTGAAATCCGGCGTGCTCCGCTCCAAATGGTCAAATACCTTCCGCACCGACGCCGCCCGCTTGTCCGGCAGCTTGAAGGCCAGCGGCTCCCGCGTCTGCCGCTCCACCATGGTCAGCAGCACCGGCCTGCTCCCCTCTCTGCCCACGATGAGGTCCATCTCCCAGTGGCCAGCCTCCTCCCGCTGGCCGATGGCCTCCGGCCTGATTGCGATACTGGGCAGGGCCGGGTGGACCACACGGCGCTCCGCATGTTTTCCGGACTTCTTTTTTTGCCCTTTGTTCCACAGGTCCCTGTCCGTCAGACGGTAAAATACCCGCTTGGTGATGTAGGAGTAGCGCAGCTCATCCCACCAGGGATAGGTGTGGACATACTGGCCCCGTTTGATCTCGTTGTAGATGGTCTGGCGGCAGAAACCCAGCTGCCGGGCAATCTGGGAAACGGGTATTTTCGCTTTCAGCAGCGCTTCCAGCTGCTGCCGCTCGTCTCTGGTTATGTAGTGCTGTTTTTTCATCATGCGTACCCCCGAATTTTTATCGAATCGAATACGTGATCTTAAACAGAGTTCCACCCACGGTCTGACCGTGGGTGGTATTATTGTAACACAGCTTTCAGCCGCTGCGCCTCTGATCTGCTTCGGCTGCCGGGCGGGATGGTGTTACATCCCATTTCTTTACGGCCCGGTCCACGGCTGCCGCCAGCGCGTCCGCCCTGGGCAGCAGCTCCCGCAAAGTCTCGCTCAGCTCCCGCGCCTGGGCGGACATGCGCCGCAGTTGTTCCCGCTTCTCCTGGATGCGCGCCTCCAGCTGTTCCAGCTCCCGCTCTCTGGCGGGCAGCTCCCACACGCACCGGGTGACCAGGTTCTCAAATTTCTGGGTAAAGTTGCTTCCCTGCTGCCGGTCAATGAGCTCCGCCAGCTCGTCCGAAAACCGGATACTCCGGATGTTGTTTTTCTTCATTTTAGGATCCCAGTCGGATTTTTCTGAAGATGCTGCACAGGTTGGAAGTTGTGTTATGATCCCAGCCAGCGAGCCAATCCATTATCCTTTTTTCGGCTTCTGTCAGATCTACATTTCCAGCAGCGGTTTGGAGTTGTTCCAAGTTTTCCAGTTCCCATATCTCCATGTTCTCGTCCTCCCAAAATAAAAGATAGTCGGTCTGCCGAAGTCGGCTCGGCGACTTCGGTTGACCGCCCCATGCACGGCCACTAGCCGGGGTCAGGGGTGAGCGCAGCGAAAGCAAAAAAATTTTCCCAGGTCCACACCAGACCTGGGAATTGATGTATCAGGAAAAATTTTTTGCGGCCCTTGACGCCGGTTTGTTGCCGTGCCACGTCCCGGCCCTGCCGGGACTCCGCTGTCCTGCCACGCTAGGCCTCCCCGCCCCACCGCGCTGCACCATTACCTTCACTTTTTTGTCATTCCTCGAAAAGTGATATATTTGCCTCTTTGTCCATTTTCTTCTTGACATTTCCGGGATGTTCCCTGAGATTTTATGGGTTTGCTCTATGAAATTGTCAAGGTGCGCT
>CANSXE010000099.1 GCA_947650875.1 uncultured Bacillota bacterium
GGATGCCCAGAGAGAGCAGCTCCTTGGCCGAGTGCTGGGTGGGCTTGGACTTCAGTTCCCCGGTGCCGGGGATGGAGACGATGAGGGAGACGTGAAGGAACATCACATTGTTCCGCCCTCTCTCCGCTGCCACCTGGCGGATGGCCTCCAGAAAGGGCTGGCTCTCGATGTCACCCACCGTGCCGCCAATCTCCACAATAGCCACATCGGCCTCAGGTCCCTCCAGGGCGTAGATATTGCTTTTGATCTCGTCGGTGATGTGGGGGATGATCTGGACGGTGCCCCCCAGGTAGTCCCCCCGCCGCTCCCGGTTCAGGACGCTCCAATACACCTGCCCCGCCGAGACCGAGGAGTTTACGGTGAGGTTTTCGTCAATAAACCGCTCGTAGTGGCCCAGGTCCAGGTCGGTCTCCGCCCCGTCGTCGGTGACGAACACCTCCCCGTGCTGGTAGGGGGACATGGTGCCCGGGTCCACGTTGAGGTAGGGGTCCAGCTTCTGCACCCTCACCCGCAGTCCCCGCTGCTTCAGCAGCCGGCCTAAGGAGGCCGCCGTAATCCCCTTGCCCAGGCCGGACACCACCCCGCCGGTTACAAAAATATACTTTGTCATACTCACTCCCCCCCCGCCGTTCACAGGCTGTTGGCCAGCCGTTCCATTACCTGAACATAGGCCGCTTCCACACCGCCCAGGTCCCGGCGGAACCGGTCCTTGTCCAGCTTCTCATGGGTCTTTGCATCCCACAGGCGGCAGGTGTCGGGGCTGATCTCGTCGGCCAGGACGATGGCCCCGTCTCCCAGACGGCCGAACTCCACCTTGAAGTCCACCAGGATGACGCCGCACTCCGCCCAGATCCTTCCCAGCACCTTATTGACGGCCAAAGCGTATGTTCGGATGAGTGCCAGCTCCTCCCGGCTGGCCAGCCCCAGGGCAACGGCGTGGTCGTCGTTGAGCAGGGGGTCGCCCAAAGCGTCGTTTTTGTAGGAAAACTCTAGGGTCGGGGCGTCAAAGACCACCCCCTCCTCCACGCCGTACCGCTTGGAGAAGGAACCGGCGGCAATGTTGCGCACGATGACCTCCAGAGGGACGATAGACACCTTTTTCACCAGCGTCTCCCGGTCGTTCAGCTCTTCCACCAGGTGGGTGGGGACGCCCTGCTGCTCCAGCCGGGACATGAGCAGGTTGCTCATCCGGTTGTTGATGACTCCCTTGCCCTGGATAGTGCCCTTTTTCAGGCCGTTGAAGGCGGTGGCGTCGTCCTTATAGGCAACAATCAGAAATTTTGGGTCCTGAGTCGCATATACCTTTTTTGCCTTACCCTCATAGAGTAACTCCTGTTTTTCCATCCTGTGCTCCTCCTTTTTCACTCCCACTCCACCGTGGCCGGGGGCTTGCTGGTGATGTCGTACACAATCCGGTTAATGCCCGCCACCTCATTGACAATGCGGGTGCTGACCCTGTCCAGCAGGTCATAGGGGATGCGGGCCCAGTCGGCGGTCATGAAGTCGGAGGTGGTCACCGCCCGGAGGGCCAGAGTGTAGTCATAGGTGCGGCCGTCCCCCATCACCCCCACCGACCGGCTGTCGGTGAGGACGGCAAAATACTGGCTGAGCCGCCGGTCCTCCCCCGCCCTGGCCAGCTCCTCCCGGAAGATAAAATCAGCTTGACGGAGCTGATCCGCCTTTTCCCTGGTGACCTCCCCAAGGATGCGGATGGCCAAGCCCGGCCCTGGGTAGGGCTGGCGGCTCACCAGATACTCGGGCAGGCCCAGCTCCCGGCCCAGCTGGCGGACCTCGTCCTTAAAGAGCAGGCGCAGGGGTTCTAGAATCTCCTGAAAGTCCACACAGTCGGGCAGGCCGCCCACGTTGTGGTGGCTCTTGATAACGGCGGCCTCGCCTGTTCCCGACTCAATCACGTCGGGGTAGATGGTGCCCTGGGCCAGAAAATCCACCGCGCCAAGCTTCTTGGCCTCCTCCTCAAAGACCCGGATAAACTCCTCCCCGATGATCTTCCGCTTCTCCTCGGGCTCGGTGACCCCGGCCAGCTTTGTCAGGAAGCGGTCCCCGGCGTCCACCCGGACAAAGTTGATATCCCAGGGGGCGAAGGCGGCCTCTACCTCGTCCCCCTCGTTGAGGCGCATCAGGCCGTGGTCCACAAAGACGCAGGTAAGCTGCCTGCCCACCGCCACGGCCAGCAGGGCAGCCGCCACGGAGGAGTCCACCCCGCCGGACAGGGCCAGCAGCACCCGGCCACCCCCCACCTTTTCCTGGACGGTCTGGAGAATGGTGTTTTTGTAGTCCCCCATGGTCCAGTCCCCCGCAGCGCCGCAGACGCCGTAGAGGAAATTCCGGAGCATATCCAGGCCGTGCTCCGTGTGGCTGACCTCGGGGTGGAACTGGACGCCGTAAAACCCCCGGGCCTCGTCGGCGATGGCCGCATTGGGGCAGGCGCCACTGCGGGCGGCGAGGGAGAAGCCCTCCGGCACCCTAGACATGTAGTCCCCGTGGCTCATCCAGGAACCCCCATCCCGAGGCAGGCCCTGGAACAGCTTGCAGGCGGTGTCGTAGCGGGTAGCGGTTTTGCCGTACTCCCGGGCGGAGTCGTCCTGGGCCGGGACGACCTCTCCCCCCAGCAGGTGGGCCATGAGCTGACAGCCGTAGCAGATGCCCAGAATGGGCACCCCCCAGGTGAAAATCGACTTGTCCACCGTGGGGGCGCCCTCCTGATAGACCGACCGGGGCCCGCCGGTGAAGATAACGCCTATGGGGTCGAAGGCTTTCAGCTCCTCCAGAGGCGTGTTCCAGGGCTTCACCTCGCAGTATACCCTGCACTCCCGCACCCGCCGGGCAATGAGCTGGTTATACTGGCCGCCAAAGTCGATGATAAGGATTTTTTCCATAATGTCTCTCCATCTGATTGTCTATGATTTTACAGGGGCGGGCCTATATCCCGCTCTCCCCGTAGTTGGCCAGCACCCGGGCGGAGGGGTCGTCCACGTCGCAGCCCGTCCAGGACCGGTTGGGCATCCAGAAATCCGCCACCATCCCGCTCTGGCCCGGATAGTACTTCTCAAAAATCTCCCGGTAGAGGAGGGACTCCTTGGTGAAGGGCCGGGCGTGGGCGTATTTCTGCCTCAGCCGTTCCAATTCCCCGTCGGTGTACCGGCCCTCGGCGTACTCCTTCAGGTCGTCCACCAGGGAGTGGCCCACCGCGTCGGAGAAGGCGGCCTTCTCACGCCACAGGATGTGCGCGGGCAGCCAGTCCCCCTCAAAGGCTTTGCGCAGCAGATGCTTGCCCTTGCCGTAGGTGTTCAGTTTCTTTGCCGGGTCGATGGCCATCACGTATTTCACAAAATCCAGGTCGCCGAAGGGCACCCGGGCCTCCAGGGAGTTGACCGAGATGCACCGGTCCGCCCGGAGAACGTCGTACATATGCAGCTCCCGCAGCCGCTTCTCCGCCTCCTCCTGGAAGGCCCGGGGCGTGGGGGCGAAGTCGGTGTATTTGTAGCCAAAGAGTTCGTCGGAGATCTCCCCGGTGAGGAGCACCCGGAGATCCGTCTGTTCATGGATGGCTTTGCACAGCAGATACATGCCCATGCTGGCCCGGATGGTGGTGATGTCGTAGGTGCCCAACAGCTCCACCACCCGTTCCACGCTGGACAGCACGTCCTCTCTGGTGATGATGACCTCAGTGTGGTCGCTGCCGATGTAATCCGCCACTTCCTTGGCATATTTCAGGTCGATGGCGTCGGTGTCCATGCCGATGGCGAAGGTTTTGATGGGCGTTTTGCTCCGGCGGGCGGCGATGGCGCACACCAGGGAGGAGTCCAGCCCGCCGGACAGGAGAAAGCCCACCCTGGCGTCGGCCACCAGCCGCTTCTCCACCCCGGCGATCAGCTTTTCCCGGATATTTCTGCAAACATCCTCCAACTCGTCATAGCAGACCCGGTCCACCTTGGCAATATCATGATAGCAGACAAATCTGCCCTCCTTATAGTAGTGCCCCGGGGGGAAGGGCAGTATTTCATCCGTCAGCCCCAGCAGATTTTTAGGCTCGCTGGCAAACAGAATGGTCCCTTGGCCGTCGTACCCATAGTAGAGGGGGCGAATGCCGATGGGGTCCCGGGCGGCAATGAACTCCCCCATCTGCCCGTCGTAGAGGATGCAGGCAAACTCCGCATCCAGCATGGCGAACATTTCTACGCCGTACTCCTGGTAGAGGGGGAGGAGAATCTCGCAGTCGGAGCCGCTGCGGAAGATATACCCCTTTTCCTCCAGCTCTCGTTTCAGCTCCTCAAAGCCGTATATCTCGCCGTTGCAGACAGCATAGCTGCCCTCCAGCTCAAAGGGCTGCATCCCCTCGGGGGTCAGGCCCATAATGGCTAGGCGGTGAAAGCCCAGCAGACCCTCCCCCGCCCGGACCACCCGGCTGTCGTCGGGGCCCCGGCTTTTGGTGCGGTCAAAGCCCCGCTGAAACGTCTCTAAATCGGCCACGGGGCCGCAATATCCAATAATAGAACACATAGCATCTCCTCCATGTTCTGTAGGGGCGGCATGTGGCCGCCCCTACAATGCTTACCTCACCCCAAACAGCAGATCGCCGTAGGTGGGGAAGGGCCAGTATTTCTTCGGGGTGAGGGTCTCGGTCTGGTCGCAGGGCAGGCGCAGCCGGCCCATTTGAGGCAGAATTATGTCCCGAATCCGCTCCGCCTCCGCCCCGATATCTTCCACAGTGGCCAGGGCCAGCACTGTCTCCTCCAGTGCGCCGGCCTCCCGGTATATCTGGTCGGTGAGGGCGGACAGCTTTTTCACCAGCTCCGTCTCGCAGCCGCAGGGACAGCCCGGAACCAGCTCCCGCTTGGCGGCGGCGGTTTTCGCTGTGTCCAGGGCAAAGGCCTGGACGGCGGGGATGATCTCGGTGCGGGCCATGTCCACCATGGTGTTGGCCTCAATGAGGATGGTCTTGCAGTAGTTCTCCAGCGTCACCTCATACCGGGAAACCAGCTCCGCCTTGGTGAGCACCCCGTGGGAGGTGAGCAGGGCCACATTTTTCCCGTCCAGCAGGTGGGGCACGCAGTCGGGGGTGGCGGGGTAGTTCAGCAGGCCCCGCTTCTCGGTGGCCTCCCGAATCCAGGCGTCGTCGTAGCCGTTGCCGTTGAAGATGATCCGCTTGTGGTCCTGGATGGTCTTGCGGATCATGTCCTGGAGGGCGGCCTGGAAGTCCTCCGCCCCCTCCAGCCGGTCGGCGTAGACCTTCAAGCTCTCAGCCACAGCGGTGTTGAGCATGATGTTGGCGCAGGCGATGGAGTCGGACGACCCCACCATGCGGAACTCAAACTTGTTGCCCGTGAAGGCGAAGGGAGAGGTGCGGTTGCGGTCGGTGGTGTCCCGGCGGAATTTGGGCAGCACATCCACCCCCAGGCGGACCTTGCCGGTGTCGATGCTGGTGTAGGGGGCGTCGTGCTCGATGCAGCCCA
>CANSXE010000100.1 GCA_947650875.1 uncultured Bacillota bacterium
CGGCACTCGTCGGCGGTCATCTTGCCCTTGCGCAGCTCCACCATTTTCTCTACCATGGCGTCCATTTTCTCATAATTCTCAGGGTCGTAGATCTCAGCGCCCCGGATGTTGAAGCCGGCGTCCTCGGCAGCGGCGCGGATGTCAGACTCCTTGCCCACCAGTATGGGGGTGAGGAAGGTACCGGACAGCAGACGGGCGGACGCTTCCAGAATGCGGGGGTCGGTGCCCTCGGTGAAGACGATCTTCTTGGGACTCTTTTTCAGGATGTCAATGAGCTTTCCAAACATATTGCATCATGCCTCCAAATCAAAATTGGTGCTTCCCACCGGAATCTCAGTTATCATGGTAGCATTTCCCGGGGAAAATTGCAAGGGCCGCAGGATAGTTTTCTGCCGGGAGACCGGGAAAAATTCCAGGAGAATTTTAAATTTTCCTCTTTACGGAAGGTAATGGGTCAGTTATACTATACCAAGTGTATTTCAAACGGTCCGGGACGGGCCGGCCCCGGGCCGGCGGACCCGGCAGCATCCTTGTTTGAGGTGGAGAGATATGAAATTAGAGAATCCGGAGTTTCCCCGCACCCTGTCCCTGCTGCGGCAGGAGAAGGGGGTGAGCCAGCGCACCGCCGCCGAAGCCCTGGGCATCTCCCAGGCGCTGCTCAGCCACTACGAGAACGGCGCCCGGGAGCCCGGCCTGGTTTTTGTGGTAAAGGCCTGCGACTACTACGGCGTGTCCGCCGACTTCCTCCTGGGCCGTACCCTGACCAGGGACGGAACCACCATTACCTCTGAGGAGCTCTACGACATCAGCGACGAGAAAAACAACTCCCTCAAGGGGGGCGTGCTGGCCCTGCTGAGCAAAAAGCTGCTGGTCAACTCCATCGGCGTGCTCTTTGGCCTGCTGGGCAAGACGGGCAGCCGGGAGGCCATCCAGGCCGCCGCCGGCTATCTGTCCACTGCGGTGTACACCGTCTACCGCCGGCTGTACGACGCCAACCCGGACAACAATCCGGATTTCTTCTCCGTTCCGCCCCGGCACTTCCAGGCCGGTCTGCACGAGGCCGACATGAAGTGCTGCGAGGCTGAGCTGTCCGACGCCCTGGCTGCCCACGCCAAGGCCAAAGGCCCCTGGCCCGACATGACCAACGACGCCCTGGCCCGGGACTACCCGGTGCTGTACCAGTCCGTCCTCCAGGTGGTCCACAACACCGGCGAGCGGGTTACCGCCATCAGCGGGGAGCGGAAGAAGCAGGAGAAGAAGTAGGCCTGTAGGGGTGGCCCTGGCTGCCCGCGGAGAGCGATTATACCTGAACGGGCGGCCACAGGCCGCCCCTACATTCCAAGCCAGAGAGGTTTTGCAATATGACCGATCAATCTAAAATCAGAAACTTTTCCATCATCGCCCACATCGACCACGGCAAGTCCACCCTGTCCGACCGGCTCATTGAGCTGTGCGGGGCGGTGGAGCAGCGGCAGATGGAGAGCCAGCTGCTGGACAACATGGACCTGGAGCGGGAGCGGGGCATCACCATCAAGGCCCGGGCCGTCCGCATGGACTACAAGGCCGCCGACGGGGAGACCTACTGCCTCAACCTCATCGACACCCCGGGCCACGTGGACTTCAACTACGAGGTCAGCCGCTCCCTGGCGGCCTGCGAGGGGGCGGTGCTCATCGTGGACGCCTCCCAGGGCATCGAGGCCCAGACCCTGGCCAACACCTACCTGGCCATGGAGCACGACCTGGAGATTCTCCCGGTGGTGAACAAGATCGACCTGCCCGCCGCCGACCCGGCGAGGGTGAAGGAGGAGATTGAGAACGTCCTGGCCCTGCCCGCCATGGACGCCCCGGAAATTTCCGCCAAGCAGGGCATCAACATCCCCGCCGTGCTGGAGGACATTGTCCAGAACATCCCCGCCCCCGAGGGGGACCCTAACGCCCCTCTGAAGGCCCTCATTTTTGACAGCCAATACGACCCCTATGTGGGGGTGATCGTCTACTTTCGCGTCATGGAGGGGACCCTGAAAAAGGGGATGAACGTGAAGATGATGGCCTCCGGGGCCCAGTATGCGGTGCTGGACTGCGGCTACCTCAAGCCCCTGGGGATGGAGTCTGCGCCGGAGCTGTCTGCCGGGGAGGTGGGCTGGTTCACCGCCTCCATCAAGAACGTGAAGGACACCAGTGTGGGTGACACCATCACCGGCGCGGACGCCCCCGCCGCCGAACCCCTGCCCGGCTACCGCCCGGCTCAGGCCATGGTGTACTGCGGCATCTACACCGAGGACGGGAGCAAGTACCCCGACCTGCGGGACGCTTTGGAAAAACTCCAGCTCAACGACGCGTCCCTGTCCTTCGAGCCCGAGTCCTCCGTGGCCCTGGGCTTCGGCTTCCGGTGCGGCTTTTTGGGGATGCTCCACATGGAGATCATCCAGGAGAGACTGGAGCGGGAGTTCGACCTGGACCTGGTGACTACATTACCATCAGTAATATACGAGGTCACAAAAACCGACGGTACTGTGGTCCGGGTGGACAACCCCCACAACTACCCCGATCCCGGGGCCATCTCTGAAGCCCGGGAGCCCTACGCCAAGGTGTCTATCATCTCCCCGCCCGACTATGTGGGCAACATCATGCCCATGTGTCAGGAGCGGCGGGGCATTTTTAAGGACATGCAGTATCTGGACACCAATCTGGTGGAACTGCACTACTCCATGCCCATCGGGGAGATTATCTACGACTTTTTCGACGCCCTCAAGGCCCGCACCAAGGGGTACGCCAGCCTGGACTACGAGCTGGAGGGCTATGAGAGAAGCGACCTGGTGAAGGTGGACCTGCTGCTCAACGGGGATCAGGTGGACGCGCTGAGCTTCATCGTCCACCGGGAGAAGGCCTACAGCCGGGCCCGGCGCATCTGCGAGAAGCTGAAGGAGAATATCCCCCGCCAGCTCTTTGAGGTGCCCGTCCAGGCGGCCATCGGGGGCAAGATCATCGCCCGGGAGACCGTCAAGGCCATGCGGAAAGACGTGCTGGCCAAGTGCTACGGCGGCGACATCACCCGGAAGAAGAAGCTCCTGGAGAAGCAGAAGGAGGGCAAGAAGAAGATGCGCACCCTGGGCACCGTCCAGCTGCCCACCGAAGCCTTTATGGCGGTTTTGAAGTTGGATGAAGAGTAAACATATACAGGGCCCGCCGGGACGATACCCGGCGGGCTCTGTGTTTGGTTATGACGATACCTGACCTGAACCGCTGTGCTTTTGCCAAAAGGCGTCAATTTTTGCTTTAATATCCTCAGGCTTTAAGTACTTTAACAGATACCCCGCCGGTTTGAGGGACAGCAGCTCCCGTACAATGTCCGGGTCATCCCTGCCGGTGAGGAAGATTACAGGAATTTTGGTGAACTCCGGCTCAGAGCGGAGCATCTCCAGGGTTTGCTTGCCGTTGACAATCGGCATCTCATAGTCCAGCAGCACCAGATCAGGCCGGTTCAGGGTGATGGTGCGGATAGCGGCCACCCCGGATTCGGCCAGAGCCACATCGTAGTCTGTCTCCAGCAGCTTTTTGATGCTCTGGCGCACCGTCAGGGAGTCGTCCACTACCAGCACCTTCGGCTTGTGGCTGGCCTCCTCCTGCCGCAGCTCTTCCTCCCGCTGCATCAGGTACTTCTCCACCTCGGCCGCGGCCTTGTTTTCCTCAATGGGGGTGCCCACGCCCTCATCCAGAATATGGGGGGCAATGGCGCAGTAGGCAAAGTACCCCGCGCCCCCTGTGTTGAACAGCAGGCTGATTTGGGGCTTCTCCCGCTCAAATACCTTCTGGAACTGCTCGTAGGACAGGAGCTGCTCCTCCTTGAGCGCGTAGGCCTTTACATCCGGGAGGTGCTTCATCACCCGCCCCACAAACTGCTGGGCTGTATATCGGGTGGCATTAATCAGCATAGAGTCCAGCTTATTTGTCTGAAGTCCGATAATTTTTCCCACAGTGTTGACAAGAAGCTTCTCCTCGAAGGCCATGATTACCTCCTGCTTCTTTTCGCCCTGATGGGTTCCGTAGACCAGGCGGTAGTAGACGCCCTTTCCAAACTTCTCTCCGCCGTATACGTCGCTGATGGCCTGGGACTCCAGATGGAACATATCAAATACCATCTGGGTGATGACCTTTTTTACGGCGGCAATCTCTTCGTTGGGCAAAAGGTGCTCCCAGGTGCTCATCCGCTCGCCGGTAATGGCCTGATCCTCTGTAAGGGTGTGGCCAATCAGCCAGCCGGCGCAGACGCCCAGAAAATGATCCACCGAATCCGGTGAATAGCCGGCCTGTTCCAGCTCCTGCTCCAGGGCGGGAAGGGTATTTTCCTTAAAATCTCTGTGGATGCGCCGGTGCTGTTCCAGGCCCTCGTAGCCGATGGAGGCCATATAGGACTCCTCATCCGCAAAATGCTTTACGGCGTGGCCCCTGAAATACTTGATGCCCTCCTGACAGGTCCACTGGCTGTCCTTTTCCTCCTCCCGGAAGGAAAAAAGCTTGTTGATAATTTTAAAGATACGCTGATGCTCTTTATCAATGATATCCACTCCGAGGTTATATTCGTCCCGCCACTCGAACTGTGTATCCATGATGCTGCTCCTCCTCCTAAAAGCTTGCTGGGGAATCTATGATCTCTATTATACAAGACTGTCTGAGAAACTGCAAGCGGATTTGCGGTATATTATAGACGCATGTCCCATAAGATGAGAGACAAAGGGGGCGGCGGTATGGTGCGGCAGGATAAGAAGTTGGGCGGAGGGATGCGCCGGGTGGTGAGTGCGGCGCTGATTTTGACGGGAATTCTGTTTTTCCTTCCCGTGCTGGTGGTTCGGGGGGAGCCGGTCTGCCGCCGGGACGACGTAGCCAGTCTGCCCGGAGGGGAGAGTGCCCTGCCCATTGACCGCGCACCGGCCGTCCCGTCCGCCGGCGGCCGGGACAAGGGTCGGGCGGTGCGGCTGCTGACCAAGGAGGGGGAGGTGCTGGAGCTGACCATGGCGGAGTATCTGTGGGGGGTGGTGGCGGCGGAGATGCCCGCCTCCTTCCAGGAGGAGGCCCTGAAGGCCCAGGCCTGCGCCGCCCGGACCTACACCGTCCTGTTACAGAACAAGAGCGCCGGCAAGCACCCGGAGGCCGACATCTGCGGCGACAGCACCTGCTGTCAGGCCTACATCCAACGCTCCGCCGCGGAGGCCCGGTGGGGGCTGGACGCCCGGGAGTACGGCGAGAAGATCGACCGGGCGGTGGCCGGGACCGACGGGCTGGGCATCCTATACGACGGAACGCCCATTCAGGCCCTGTTCTTCTCCTCCGCCGCCGGGCGGACGGTGGATGCGGTGGAGGTGTGGGGCAACCCGGTGGCCTACTTAAAGAGCGTGGACAGCCCCGAGGGGGAGGAGGTGCCCAACTACCGCACCCAGGTGG
>CANSXE010000101.1 GCA_947650875.1 uncultured Bacillota bacterium
AGCGGTTCCAGGCGGGGAAGGTGCCCACCTGATAGAGCCCGCCGGCGTCCCAGGCTTCGGCGATGAGCTTCACATTGCCCAGAATGGGGTCGAAGGCCAGGGCCTGGAGCAGGGGAGGGGCCCCCATGGGGGAGCCGTCCTCGCTGCGGCCCAGGATGGAGGCCAGGTCAAAACGGAATCCGTCCACCCGGTAGGTGGTGACCCAGTAGCGCAGGCAGTCCAGAATCATCTGCCGGACGATGGGGTGGTTGCAGTTCATGGTGTTGCCGCAGCCGGAGAAGTTGTAGTACTGCCCGTCGGGGGTGAGCAGGTAGTAGATGTTGTTGTCAAAGCCCTTGAAGGAGAAGAAGGGACCCTTCTCGTTGCCCTCGGCGGTGTGGTTAAAGACCACGTCCAGATAGACCTCGATGCCCCGCCGGTTGCAGGCCTGAATCAGCCGCTTGAGCTCGTTTCCCTCCCGGTTGTACTCGGTGGAGGCGGTGTAGCTGGTGTTGGGGGCAAAAAAGCCCACGGTGCTGTAGCCCCAGTAGTTGTACAGGGCCTTGCCGTCCACGATGCGGTAGTCCTGCATCTCGTCAAACTCAAAAATGGGCATCAGCTCGATGGCGTTGATCCCCAGGTCCTGGAGGTAGTCCAGCTTTTCCATCAGGCCGGCGAAGGTGCCGGGGTGGGCCACGCCGGAGGACGGGTCCTTGGTGAAGCCCCGGACATGAAGCTCGTAGATAATCAGGTCCTCCATGGGGATGAGGGGCTGGGCCATGTCCGCCCAGTCGAAGTCGTCCTTTACCACCCGGGCCTTGTAGTGCTGGCCCCGGGGGGAGGAGTCCCCCCACTGGCTCTGACCGGTCACCGCCTTGGCGTAGGGGTCCAGCAGGTACTTGCTCCTGTCGAACACCAGCCCCTTCTTGGGGTCGTAGGGGCCGTCCACCCGGTAGGCGTACTCAAATTCCTCAATGTTCAGCTTGAACACGATCATGGAGTAGACGTTACCGATGCGGTAGTGCTGGGGGAAGGGGAGCACAGCAAAGGGCTCGTCCTGCTCCCGGTGAAAGAGGAGCAGCTCAATGGAGGAGGCCCCGTGGGAGTAGACGGTGAAGTTGACGCCGCCGGGGATGGCGGTGGCGCCGTTGCTGTCGTAGAAGCCAGGGCGGACGTCGAAGCCGGAGATGTGGTCCAGCGGGACCAGGTGGAAGGCGCGGGTGGGACTCACGGGGACGGCGCTGTCCGCATGGGGGGGAGTGGACGCGTTTTTAGACATGGGTCGATCCTCCTTGTATCAAGTAGTACTGTCTCCATTATACGCTTTTTTTTGGATTTGTCATTTCTTTTTGTTAATACCTTGAAACTTCGGTTTTTTTTGCACTTGCGCCAGCGGGCGAAGTTTGTTATAATCTTTAACGATAGGGGGCCGTGCGGCCCGGAACGGGCCCCAGGCACAATTCCATGAAATCAAGTAATTTATGTAAGGAGCGATTGATTATGGGTTTTTTCGGAGGACAGACCAGGCAGGATCCCGTTAGCACCCCTTCCTATGAAGACGAGAACTTTGAGGATGCTTTCGATTCCCTGCCTACTTTGCCCAAGCCTCAGGATAACACCGTCATTGCCAAAGGGATTACCTTTACCGGCGTGATTGAGGGCGATGGGATCGTTCAGATTGAGGGCCGGCTGGAGGGTGAGGTCAGGCTGAAAGGCTCGGTTACCGTTACCACCACCGGAGAGGTCCAGGGCCCCATTACCGCCGACTCGGTGCGGGTGGCCGGCGAGGTCACGGGCAGCATCACCGCCCGGGAGCACCTGTGTCTGGAGCGCACCGGCAGCATCCACGGCGACGTGTCCACCTGCTCTCTTGTGGTGGAGAACGGCCGTCTGGATGGCAGCAGCAAGATGCTGGTACCCCAGGAGCGGCCCCAGGAGCCCCAGCCCGCTGAGGTAACCGTCAGCAGTCTGGACTTCGATATTCCCCTGGACGAAGGTTAAATGGAAGACGGCCCGGAGCGCAGGCTCCGGGCCGTTTTTACGTCCAGGTTCAGGTTTTGGCAATGCCGTGCTTCTCGGCGTAGCCGGTGAGGATAAGGGTGAGGGCGCCGTCGCCGGTGACATTGCAGGCGGTGCCGAAGCTGTCCTGAAGGGCAAAGATAGCCAGCATCAGGCCCTGGCCCACGCCGTCAAAGCCCAGCACGCCGGAGATCAGGCCCAGGGAGGCCATCACCGTGCCGCCGGGGACGCCGGGGGCGCCGATGGCGAAGACGGCCAGCAGCACGCAGAACAGCATCATCGTGCCCGCCTTGGGCAGATCGTCGTAGAGCACCTGGGAGACGGTCATGCAGAAGAAGACCTCGGTGAGCACCGAGCCGCACAGGTGGATGTTGGCGAACAGGGGCACGCCGAAATCCACCATGTCGGAGCGCAGATTCTTACTCTTGTGGGCGCACTGGAGGGCCACAGCCAGGGTGGCGGCGGAGGACATGGTGCCCACGGCGGTGATGTAGGCGGGGCCGTAGTGCTTCACTACCTCGACGCCCGAACGGCCCGAGTAGGCCCCGGCGGTCAGGTAGAGGATGGCCAGCCAGATGTAGTGGCCCGCCATCACAATGACGATGGCGATAAGGAAGACGGGCAGCTGCTTGGTGATGGAGCCGTTCCAGCCCAGCTGAAAGAAGGTGGAGGCGATGAAGAAGGGCAGAATGGGGATGACCACCCGCTTCACAATGTCCAGCACGATGTTCTGGAACTCCTCCAGAATGGCGGCGACGGTCTTGGCCTTGGTCCACACGGCGGCCAGGCCGATGAGGACGGAGAAGACCAGGGCGCTCATCACAGGCATGATCTGGGGGATGGCCAGCTCAAAGGGGACGGGCAGGTTGGCCGCTTCCTCGGCGGAGGAGGCGATGCTCAGGTGGGGGATGATGGCGTAGCCCGCGCCCATGGACATAAAGGCGGCCAGCACCGAGCTGATGTAGGCGATCACGATGGCCACGCCCAGCAGCCGGGTGGCGTTGCTGCCCAGCTTGGTGATGGAGGGGGCGATAAAGCCGATGATGATAAGGGGTACGCAGAAGTTAATCAGCTGGCCCAGGATGTACTTCACCGTGCCGACGATGTTCACCACCGCCTCCGCAAAGGGCAGGGTGCTCCCCTGAGGGATAAGCAGGCCCAGCACCGCGCCTGCCACCACGCCGACAAGCAGCTTTATCAGGAAGTTTTCGGATTTTTTCATACATATCTCCTTTCCCTTGTTACAATACGACACACAAATCGTATGCCCCTATCATAGCACACTTGCCTGGAAAAAGCAACCGCTCAGGCCAGCAGAGTGTGCTCCACCAGGATTTTTGCCCCCATACCCATGAGAATCAGCCCTCCGGCCAGCTCCGCTTTGCTCTTGAAGCGGCCCCCGAAGGCGGCCCCCACCTTCACCCCGGCGGCGGACAGGACGAAGGTAGTCGCGCCGATGAAGGCCACGGCCAGGAAAATATTGTCCACCTGGAGAAATGCGAAGGTGACTCCCACAGCCAGGGCGTCGATGGAGGTGGCCACCGCCAGGGGGAGCATGGCCCGGGGGGAGTAGGAGCAGTCCAGCTCCTCCGCCTCGCCCCCCCGGGACTCCCGGACCATGTTGAAGCCGATCATCCCCAGCAGAATGAAGGCGATCCAGTGGTCGATGGAGACAATCATCCCCTGAAAGCGCACCCCCAGCAGCCAGCCGAGGAGGGGCATCAGGGCCTGAAAGCCGCCGAACCAGGCCCCGCAGGTGAGACAGTGGCCGGCCCGGGGCTTCCCGGTGGACAGCCCCTTGCAGATGGACACGGCGAAGGCGTCCATGGACAGACTTACCGCGATGATAAAAAGCTCATACAGCTCCATAAAAAGGTCCTCCTCAAGATGTGTAAGGGTAAGAAAAAAAGACCCACCCGTCCTCTGGGACAGGTAAGTCTCGTCATTTCAGGCCCGGCCAGGAGGATAAACCTCCAGTGTGTTGACCAGGCCGCGCAGGCGCGCCGGCTACTCCCTTACTGTTTCCGCCAGTGTATCACAAAAGAACTGCCCCTGTCAATATATTTTCCGGGAGCGGGAAATATACCTCTGTTCCGGTGGCAAAAAGCGGCCCGCTCCATTCGGGGCGGGCCGCGCCGGTCAGAACTGGAGCACCGCGCCGATCACGGCGGCGGCGGCGATAAAGGCCACTGGGTGCAGCTTCTTCAGGGGGGTGTAGCGCATGCAGACAAACACGGCCACAGCCAGAATCAGGGCGGGCCAGTGGACGGCAAAGGTGTGTTCCGCCGTGCCGCCCACAGTGAACAGCACCGACAGGGCCACACTCAGCCCGGCGGCGGCAATCAACGCCGTGGAGGCGGGGCGCAGGCCTTTAAACACGGCGTCCACCGTTTTGGACTGGCGGAATTTCTGCAAAAACCCGGCAATTACGATGATAATAATGATGGAGGGGGTGATAAGCCCCAGGGTGGCCAGCACCGCGCCCGCCGCGCCGCCCAGCGGCCCTCCCGCCAGACTGCCCGTCTGGAAGCCCACATAGGTGGCCATGTTCACCCCCATGGGGCCGGGGGTGGACTCGGACACGGCGATCATGGTGGTCAGGTCGGCGTTGGTAAACCAGCCCGTCCGGGCCCCCATGTCCTGAAGAAAGGGGATGGTGGCCAGTCCGCCGCCCACGGCAAAGAGGCCCACCTTGGCAAACTCGAAAAACAGCCGCAGAAAGATCATTTGCCCTCACCGCCTTTCTTCCTTCCGTAGAGCAGGAAGCCCGCCGCGCCGGCCAGCACAATGAGCACCGCCGGAGAGGTGAGCAGGTCCAGCGCCTGCCCCAGGGTCCCGGCGCCGAAATTGACCAGGCTCCCCGCCGCCGCCAGGGCCAGCACGCACAGAAAAATGGCGATGGCCGCTCCGTTTTTCAGGGTGGACTTGCCCAGTTTCAGCACACTGGCGGCAATGAGGGCCACCACGGCGGCGTTGATGCCGGCCAGGGCGTGCTGAACCACCGGGATGTCGGCAAAGTTGGACAGAAAGGCGGCGATAGCGGTGATAATCACAAGGGAGGGGAACACCACCCCCAGGGTGGTGAGCACGCCGCCGGGGATGCCCCTGTGCTTATAGCCGATGAAGGTGGCGGTGTTGACGGCGATGATGCCGGGGGTGCACTGGCCCACGGCGAAGT
>CANSXE010000102.1 GCA_947650875.1 uncultured Bacillota bacterium
TTGCGTTAATAGTGGTAAGGAACTCACGCAAGGAGACTGTTGGCTGACAATTCGTAGTGCAAAAGCGCAAGATGGGTTATGGATTTATAAATTATCCACAGCCCATCTTTGTGCTTATTAGAAGTTTACCAAGCAAGTGTGTGCCATCGGTCCCGTCTGCCTGGCTCTCTGCGCCGCGCGGTGGCTGGAATATAGTGGATTCAGAGTACGAATAGCCGCCGTATCACGTTTCTCCGTGATACGGCGGCTTTGAGTCTATAGCGGCAGAATATGGTCCAGGCCGGTACTGCGCCCCTGCTCTTTTTGCCGGGATTCGATTTGCCGGATGAAATAAGTCTATCCAGCGAGCGGGGCATTTTATTTCGATGCTGGCTCCTCTTTTCCTTTCTGAGCCTTGGCGGCCTTTCTCTTGTGTTTGCCGGCAATCAGCACGAGTGCTGCCAAGGCAGCCAAACCGCCCACGACAGCGGGGATCAGCCACAGGGCGCTCCGAGTAGATTGGATACAGAAAGTGCCCTGGGTTCCGGTCATGGTCAGCAATAGATACTGTCCGTTTTGGACGGCTTCCACCTGTTGCCACTGGCCGTTCTGATACTGCCAGACATGGGTACCGCTGTCAGGGCTTAACAGCCGCAAAGGAACGGAATCCTCTGGCTCCGCTCCAGCGAGAACGACGTCCCACACGACGGCCTGCTCCCCCGCCTCCTGGGGCGGAACCTGGACGCTGTCTGTCACATGGAGAACGGCGTCCCCGGTAAACTGTCCCTCCGCCAGGGCCAGGGCCAGCTTTCCGGACAGCTCCCGGCTGGCCACCACAGTAACCCAAGGGGTATAGACCGCGTTCACGGTCAGGTCGGAGCGCAGGCCGGAGACATCAAACTCCGGCCAGACGCCGTAATTGCCCTCCAGCTCTGGCACAGGGGGCAGGTCGAGCCTGGACAGGTCCTCCCCGTAGAGGAAGGGAATCTGCGCCACCGTTTTTTCCTCCGCCACCAGAGTCAGCGTAAAGGCGGTGAACTCTGGCGGAATATCGGGCAGCTGGCTCAGCGCGTTAAAGGGGATGGGCTCGGCCCGCCCCGCGTAGCTGACGCCGTCCACCCCGGCGGTGCCGGTGTCTACAAAGAGATTGCCGGACAGCGCCCCATCCGTCTCTATGCCGCCGGCAATGGCTCCCAGATACTCCGTGCCTTCCTCGATTGTGACGATGGCACGGCAGTCCCGCAGACGGCTGGCCCAGCCGGCAATGCCGCCGACGTAATTCTCTCCGGACAGGGTGCTCTTGACATGGCAGCTGCGGATGGAGGCGTCCGCATAGCCGGCCACACCCCCCACATAGTTCCCGCCGGTGCTGGCTACCGGGCCGTAATTCTGGCACTCCAAGGCAGTACCCAGGTCCATGCGCCCCGCCAGACCGCCCACGCAGTCCTTCTTGCCGGTGACGGCCCCACGATTGACGCAGTTCATCAGCACCGCCTTGGTCTCGTAGCTGCTGCCAAAGGAGAACCGGCCGGTCGTGTCGTCCTCCGGGTCCAGGTCGAATTCAATGGCCACGGCACCGGCAATGCCGCCCACGTTGCGGTCTCCCTCCACGGTTCCCAGGTTGGAGCAGTCCGCCACCTTGCCCTCCCGGGTGGCGGAGATGTCCTCATCGGAGGTGTCCTGAATGATGCCCTCCAGGCCGCCTTCAGCGGTGTCCCTGGCGTCATCCATTGCGTCCAGCAGAAGGGTGAATACCGCGTTAAACTGCCGGTTGATGGCCCGCAGGTCGGCGGTCAGGGTGCCGTTCCCGGTCTGAAGGGCGCTGTTCAGCCCGTCCATCTCCTCCAGCAGGCCGCTCATGGCATCATAAAGGCTGTCGCCGGCCTGCCGGAAGTCCTCCCCCAGGGGGGTGAACTCCGCAGGACCGTCCTCGGTGAGCGTATCCACCGCATCGCCAATGGTATCCAGCGCCCGGCGCAGCAGCCGCCCGATGACGGCGGAGGTGTCAGAGGCCTCCTCCAGTGTATCCAGGGCGTCTCCCAGCTGGCTGGACAGAGCGCCGGAGCGGCTCAGGGCCTGCTGGAGCTGAGACAGGGCATCATCCAGATCATCCCCCACTCCCCGCAGGGCGCGGAATGCCTGACGCAGCTCCTCCCGCGCCGCCAGAAGAGAGCTGACGGAGATGGAGCCGCTTCCCAAATCCAGAAAGCCTTGAAAGGCGTCCAGCGCGCGTTCCAGCCGGCTTACCGCCGTGGTCAGCCCGGAGGCGGACTGCCGCAGCTTCTCCACCGCGAGACGCAGGTCCCGCGCGGCCCGATCGCCGGTGTCCACCGCGCCGCCCAGAGAATCCAAAGCGTCCCCCAGCTG
This sequence comes from uncultured Bacillota bacterium, assembly GCA_947650875.1. Lineage (GTDB taxonomy): Bacteria > Bacillota > Clostridia > Oscillospirales > Oscillospiraceae > Lawsonibacter. Next base: position 2,347 of record CANSXE010000102.1, read on the forward strand.
GCGGGACAGGCGCTCCAGCCGCCCGCCCACGTCGGACAGATCGTCCAGGGCGGGAGAAATTTTGTCCAGCGCGCCGGTGATGTCGGCGGTCAGGGTGTTGATGGAGCCGATGTTCTCGTCGGTAAAATCGGAAACCCGGTCCAGCAGCTCCTTGGTGCTGTCCTTGGCGCTGCCGGCGTAGTCTCCCATGGCGCTGAGCTGGGCGGAGACGCTGTCTCCGGTGCGCTCCGCGTCGTCCAGCGCGCGGTTAATCAGGTTTTCCAGGGTGTTCAGCTCCTGGCGCAGCTGCTCCAGCGTGTCCCGGCCAGGGTCCACAAGCACATAGGGCTCCGCCTGGCCCACAATGCCGCCCACGTCCTTCCGTCCGTAGACGGTGCCGCTGTTGGTACAGCCGGACAGATAGCCGTCCTGCCGCCCGGCGATGCCGCCGGTGTTGTACCCCACATGGGGGTAGCCCACCGTGCCGCGATTGACGCAGCTCTGCACCACGCCGCTGGAATAGCCCACGATGCCACCGGTATCAAAGCAGCCGTCCAGCAGGTGGTAGGTTTCGTCGTCCGCCGCGGCCCGCTCCTCCAGGATGGCAGCCGTATCCGCGTCCATCAGGTCCACATTGGTTTCCTTCCGGGTCAGATTCACTCCGGCGCTGCTTTCACATTTGAGCAGCAACCCCAAATTCCGGCCCGCAATGCCGCCGGTGATATTCTTGCCGCTGACAGAACCGGAGACGGAACAACCGGTAATCTCACCGGTGATGCTGTTGTATCCGGCGATGCCGCCCACGGTGGCATCCCCCTGAACCACGCCGTGAAAGGCACAGCTTTGCAGGGTTCCTGCGTTGTTGCCCACGATGCCTCCCACGGTGGAGCGGGTACCCCCGGGGGCCACCGTACCCTTGACGGTCAAGTCCCGTACCAGCCCGCCGGGCTGGATATAGCGGAACAACCCCTGGGTGGAACCGGCGGAGGTGAGACACAGCCCGGAGATGGTGTGTCCCTGGCCTAAAAAGGTGCCGCCGAAGGTGGGAATGGGGGTGAAATCCACCCCGCTCAGGTCCAGGTCGGCGGTGAGGGTAACAGTCTTGCCCTGGGACCAGGTGTCCAGAGCGCAGTTTTTCCCGAAACGCTGGAGGTCCGCTACGTTGGAGATGGTGACAGTGCTTTCCTCCGTGGCCCAGGCGGGCAGGACCAGCGAGGTCAGAATCCAGACCGCCAGAAGGATGGGGAACAGCCGGTCGACACGTTTACGCATGAGAATCCGCCCCCTTTCCCGCAGGGATTGCCGCTGGTTGGGGCGGCTCCTCCGGCCGGACAGCCCCCGTTGCCACCGCCGCATTGATGCTGCCATGGAGGATGCCGCTGAAATCGGCGTCCACCATGCCGGAGATGTATCCCCGGACGTGGCCGTCCACCAGCAGACTGCCGGTGTGGGTCTGGACGGGATGCCGGGTCTTCAGGGTAAAGGCAGTCTTTTCAATGATGGTGTCGCCCAGCAGCAGAATCTGGGGAAGGATACCCATCACCAGGAAGATGGAGATTAACGTGCCCCGGCCCAGACACACGCCGATGGAGGCGATGGAGGCTGTGGTGGACAGCAGGCCGATGGCCACGCCGGCGGAGGCCAAAATAGTGCCTGAGGTAATAATGGTGGGGAAAGCCTCATTCAGCGACTCGATAACCGCATCCTTGAGGGACATGGTCTGTTTCAGCTCCACATAGCGGTTGGCGATGACAATGGCGTAGTCAATATTTGCGCCCATCTGGATGGAGCTGACCACCAGATAGCTGAGGAAGAACAGGGGTTCCTTCTGTAAGTAAGGGAAGGAGAAGTTGATCCAGACACTGCCCTGGATGACCAGGATCAACAGCACCGGAAGCCCGGCGGATTTGAAGGTAAACACCAGCACCAGAATGACGAATACGATGGTCAAAATGCTGATGAGCATGTTGTCGTTGCCGAAGGAGGCGGACAGGTCAAAATCGCTGGTGGAGTTGCCCACCAGGAGGGAATTTTCCGGGTAGTAACGGCCCACAATTTCATGCAGAGTGTCCAGAAAAGTGAAGGTCTCCTCCCCCTCCTCGGGCAGGTTGAGCTGTAAGACCAGACGGCTGTAGTTCTCCCCCTTCAATTGCAGCTGGGCGTCGGTCAGCTGGACGTGGAGGTCCTCAATGGTCTCAGTCATGTCCGCGTCCAGAGAGATGTAGCCCTCGTCCATCATGTCATAGACATACAGGAACATATCAATCAAGGGTACGCCGTAGCTGTCCAGGCCGGAAACTACCTGTCCGTAGTCCTCCTGGTCCACGGCGTAGGCGGAGTAGAGCAGCCGGGCCACCTCAATATCCAGATCGGTCAGCTCGGCAAACTGCCGGGGTGTCAGCCGGTCTGTGAGGACATAGCCGTCCATGGCATCCACATTGGCCAGGCCCAGCACCGTGTCCGTCTCGGGCATACGATCCAGTTCCCGGAGCAGCCGGCCCTCCTGCTCATAGTCCCCCTTGGGCACGATAACCGCCAGGGTGTTCACCCGGCCAAAGGTTTCGTTCACCCGCTGCTGGGCAATCTGGGCGTCGCTCTGGCGGAAGGTGGTCAGCTCGGTCTGCCCGTAGGCGTAGGGGCAGCGGTTGGCGAACACAAAACCGCCAATCAGAAGCACCACAAACAGGGGCGGCATGACAAAACGGGTTTTCACCGCCA
>CANSXE010000103.1 GCA_947650875.1 uncultured Bacillota bacterium
ACCAGCGAATCCGGGGAGCGGTACGCCCTGGGCTTTCACGGGGAGGGCCTGCTGCTGGTGACCCGGGACGGGGCCCAGTACTCCACCGACGGCCGGTATATCGAAGCCGCCCGGGAGCAGGTGGAGGGGGCGGAGGTGCTGCTCACCACCCCGGAGAAGGGCCACATGGCCCTGGCCAAGGCGTACGTTGAGAAGAAGAAGCTCCACAACATCGGCTTTGAGAGCGGCGCCATGACGGTGGACGGCCACCGGAAGTACGAGCAGGAGCTGCCCGGCATCCTCACCCCGGCCCAGAAGCTGCTGGACGACCTCCGCGTCTCCAAGGACGAGGGGGAGCTGGCCCTGATGCGCCGGGCCCAGGCCATCACCGACGAGACCTTCCGGGCCATCCTGAACTTCATCCGCCCAGGCATGACGGAGCGGGAGATTGCCGCCCGGCTGGTCTACGAGCTGATGAGCCGCGGGGGAGAGAAGGTGTCCTTCGACCCCATCGTGGCCGCTGGCCCCAACGGCTCCCGGCCCCACGCCGTCCCCGGCGACCAGGTGGTGGACACGGGCATGTTCATCACCATGGACTTCGGCTGCAAGGTAGAGGGCTACTGCTCCGACATGACCCGCACCGTGGCCCTGGGCCACCCCACCCGGGAGATGGAGGAGGTCTACAACGCCGTCCTGGCCGCCCAGAGGGCGGGCATCAACGCCGCCCGTGCGGGGGTCACCGGCCAGGAGATCGACGAAGCGGCCCGCCGCGTCCTCCGGGAAGCGGGCTATGAGGAGTACTTTACCCACAGCTTTGGCCACTCCCTGGGGGTGGACATCCACGAGTCCCCCAACGCCAGTTCCAGGGAGAAGCGCCCCATGCCCGCAGGGGCGGTCATCTCCGCCGAGCCCGGGGTCTATATCCCGGGAAAATTCGGCGTGCGCATTGAGGACGTGCTCATCCTCCACGAGAACGGCTGCGAGGACATCACCCGCTCCCCCAAGGACCTGATCGTTCTGTAAAAGGAAAAAGGCCCCCTTGCCAAAGGGGGCTGGCGCCGCCGAAGGCGGTGACTGGGGGATTCCGTTATTTGGAAACCTTCTGCTTGACGGAATCCCTCCACCGCCGGGCTTTGCCCGGCGGTCCCCCTCCCTTTGACAAGGGAGACAATTGGGCGAAAGGAGGGCTGCCATCATGGACCGCGAAAAAACCTGCTGCTTCACCGGCCACCGGCCCGACAAGCTGCCCTGGGGGGAGGACGAGACCGACCCCCGGTGTCTGCGGCTGAAGCGGACCGTCGCCCGGGCGGTGGAAGACGCCTATGTGTCAGGCATCCGCCGTTTCATCACCGGCATGGCCCGGGGGATCGACTTATACTGCGCCGAGACGGTGCTGGAGCTGCGGAAGGCGGAACAGGACGTCATCCTGGAGTGCGCCCGCCCCTGCGAGACCCAGGCGGACAGCTGGCCGGAAGCGGAGCGGATTCGTTACCGCTCCATTCTGGACCGGTGCGACTTCGAGACCCTGGTCCAGCACAGCTACGACCGCTACTGCATGCTCCGCCGCAACCGCTACATGGTGGACCGGTCCGGGCTGCTCATCGCCGTGTACAACGGCGTCCCCAAGGGGGGCACCTTCCAGACCATGGCCTACGCCATGAAGAAGGGCCTTGCCATCCACACCATCGACCTGGAGGACTTTTGCCAATGAACACCCTCATGCACATCTGCTGCGCCCCCTGCGCCAACCGCCCCATCGCCCTGCTCCGGGAGGAGGGGACGGCCGTCACCGGTTTCTGGTTCAGCCCCAACATCCACCCCTACACCGAGTATCAGGCCCGGAAGCGCACCCTGGAGGAATATTCCAGGGAGATCGGCCTAAAGCTGGTCATCGGCGGGACTTACGACCTGCGCCCCTTCATCACCGCCGTAGCCGGGGACATCGACGGCCGGTGTTCCTACTGCTACCGGGTGCGTATGGAGAAAACCGCCCAATACGCCGCCCAAAACGGCTATGACAGCTTCACCACCTCCCTGCTCATCTCCCCCTATCAAAACCACGAAGCCATCGCCGCCGCCGCCCGGGCGGCAGGGGAGCAGTACGGGGTGGCGTTCCTCTACCGGGACTTCCGCCCCCTGTTCCAGGAGGGCCAGCAGTTCGCCCGGGACCACGGCTTCTATATGCAGAAGTACTGCGGCTGCATTTTCAGCGAGGAAGACCGCTACATGGCCGCCAAACGGAAAAAGAAATTAGCCGGAGATAAGACTTGACAGTGTTCAGATTTATCTATATAATTGCAACTGTAAGTTAGTTGCAAAGAGGGGGCTGTTATGCCAAGCAAAAAGACTTTGCTGGATAAACTTTGCCGAAAGCCGATTGTCAAAAATTTTACAAAGCAGGAATTGGACTCCCTGATGGGTAAATGTGACTGCTCCAAACACGCAGGGGGGCGTGGGTCCGCAATTCGATACTATCATGGGGCGTCGGGGCGTATACTTACCTTTGATGAACCTCATCCTGAGAATGAGCTGTACAAATATCAGGTGAAAAAGGTGATCCAGTTTTTGCAAGAGATCGGTGAGATCAGTGAAAAATAGGAGGTGGCGGCAATGAACAGTATGCTGGAATACAAAGGCTACCATGCAAAAATAGAATTTGACGCAGAGGACATGATTTTTGTTGGTGAAGTGTTCGGTGTACGTGACAGCCTGAATTTTCACGGAAGGAGCATTGATGAACTGACAGCGATGTTCCACCAGACCATTGATAACTATCTGGAGTTGTGTGCCGAATTGGGCAGGCAGCCAGATAAGGAGTTTAAAGGCTCGTTCAATGTGAGAATCGCCCCGGCGCTGCACCGGCAGGCGGCGTTAAAGGCGGAACAGGGCCATATGACGCTGAATCAATATGTTGAAAAGGCGATAGAATCAGCTGTTAGCGAGACCAAGGGCGGAGAGGTTTATATTTTATCTGACCGTCCGTTGAAAGCAGTTAGTCAGAAATGGACCGACGGGGAGATTTTGAGAAGTGACTCTTGCTATCAGGCGCCAGGAAGGCAATATCGCTTGAGAGGAGAACTTTTTGATGCAAAACCGTGCTAAAGCAGAATTGAAAAAAGCAGTGGTAGAATCTGTCCATATCGACATTGATCCGGATTACGATAGGACGGATAACTGTACTTTAAAAGTAACCGGCAAGGCGGAGCTTAGAACCCCCAAAGAGGAGAACGACCCCACGTTTCTGCTGGTCTTAACCATGAATATCGTGTCAGAGGAGCAGCCGAACGCAGTAAATATCAAAATTGCAACTACTTTTTGCTTTGAGCTGGACCAATTGGTGGATGATTATGACAGCGTGGTCAGAGATCAGTGTTTGTCGGTGATACAGGATTGGCAGAAAAAAATGGCAAATAAGCTGATTGCCGACATGGGTTATCCGGAAATATTTTTAGAAGTCGAAGACGAAGCGTAACAAACAAAAGCACCCCCAGCCGGGGGTGCTTAATATTATGTGTAGACGGGGAAAGCCACTTACAGCATATTGATAAAGAAGGTAATGGTAATGCTGTTGATAAAGTCGGCAAACATACTGCCCACGATGGGCACCAGAATGTAGGCCTTCACAGAGGGGGCAAAGCGGTCGGTAAGGGCCTGCATATTGGCCATAGCGTTGGGGGTGGCGCCCATACCGAAGCCGCAGGAGCCGGCAGCCAGGATGGCGGCGTCGTAATTGCGGCCCATAACGTTGTACACCACGAAGTAGGCGAAGAGGAACATCAGCACCACCTGAACCACCAGCAGGATAACCAGCGGCACAGCCAGGTCGGCCAGCTGCCACAGTTTCAGGGTAATCATGGCGATTCCCAGGAACAGGGACAGGCAGATAGCGCCGATATCGTCAATGGCGGCCATGGGCACCTCAAACTTTCCGGAGAACTCGCCGGCGTTGCGCATAATGGCGGCCACAATCATAGCGCCGATGTACACGGGGAAGGTCATGCCGGTTTTAGACAGCATCCAGGACACAATGGTGCCCACGCCCATGGCGATAGCCAGCTGATAGGCGGCAGGGGCGTAGCCCTTGGAGAGGGCGGAACCGGCCTGGTCCTCGGCGTGGGCGGGGAGGGTATCCTCCACGGGGACGGCGGTTTTAAGCAGGTCGTGCTTCAAAATCAGCCGCCGGCCCAGCGGTCCGCCCATGAGGGAGCCGGCAATCAGGCCGAAGGTGGCCGCCGCAGTACACAGCGTCTTGGCTCCCTCCAGACCAAGCCCCTCCAGCGTGGGACCAAAGGCGCCTGCGGTGCCGTGGCCGCCCACCATGGGGATGGAGCCGGTACACATACCCAGCAGGGCGTCCACACCCAGAACCTGGGAGAACCCGACAGCCGCAATGTTTTGCAGGACAATCAACGCAGTAACGCACACCAGGAAGATCAGCAGGCTGATGCCGCCGCTCTTGAGGATCCTCAGGTTGGCCTGGAAGCCGACGGAGGTAAAGAATATGACCATACACACGTTTTTCAGCGTCTCATCAAAGGTCAGCTCCATCACGCCGGTGGCGTAGAGGACGCAGGACAAAATAGCGAAGAGCAGTCCGCCCACCACGGGGGAGGGGACGCAGAAGGTCTCCAGCAGCTTAATCCGCTTTTTCAGCCAGCCGCCGATAAACAGCACCACCACGGCCACAGCCAGGGTCTGGTACATATCCAGAGACATCTGGAAGCTCTTTACGTTTTTCGCCGGCGTTCTGGCCTCCACCGCGATCCCCTTTCCCTCATAGAAGGAAGCGGCCCCAAAGTGGAAGGGGATGGGCACGCCCTGAACGGCCAGCTCGGGGGTCAGGGCGGCGTCCACCGCCACCGCGTCCTGAAGCCGGTCGTTAGACTGGAACAGGGTGTCGGTAATCTGCTTCACAATGGCGGCGTCCAGCTTGTCAGAGGCCACCAGCACCGCCTGAACGCCCAGCGTGGTCACATCCTCGTCCTGCCCCTTGTAGGTGCCGGCGGGGATGGTGCACATGGCGTAGCAGTTATACAGGCCCA
>CANSXE010000104.1 GCA_947650875.1 uncultured Bacillota bacterium
GTGCCGGTGTAGTAGTCCAGCCCCCGGGCGATGGTCAGGTCCAGCACGAAGTGGGTTTCAGGCACGCCGAAGGCGGCCAGATTTTTGGCCACGGCCCCCAGCTCGTCCAGGCCCTCGTCAAACTTGGCGTCCCGGCCCCGGTAGCTCTCCAGGGCGGCGAGGACGTCGGCATTACTCCCCTTGATGGCGATAAACTTGAGGATTTCCGCCGCCTGCTCGTCAGTCAGGCCGATGTCGGGGCCGGTGAGCATGTCCCGGACGCTCTTTTCCCCGATTTTCTCCAGCTTGTCCACCGTGCGCATAATGGCCCCGGCCTGGGAGGTGAGGCCCAGCATGGCATAGAAGCCGTTAAGAATCTTCCGGTTGTTCACCCGAATCTGGAACCGCTTCAGCCCCAGAGCGGTGAAGGTGCGGTAGATGATGGCGGGGATCTCCGCGTCATTGGAGATGTCCAGCTGGCCGTCACCGATGACGTCAATATCGGCCTGATAGAACTCCCGGAACCGGCCCCGCTGGGCCCGCTCGCCACGGTAGACCTTGCCGATCTGGAACCGGCGGAAGGGGAAGGCCAGCTTGGCATAGTTCAGGGCCACATACTTGGCCAGGGGGACGGTGAGGTCAAAGCGCAGGGACAGGTCGCTGTCCCCCTTGGTAAAGCGGTAGATTTGCTTCTCGGTCTCGCCGCCGCCCTTGGCCAGCAGAATTTCGCTGGCCTCGATGAGGGGGGTGTCCAGGGGGGTGTAGGCGTAGAGGGAGAAGGACTCCCGGATGATGGCCGCCATGCGGTCGAACTGAATCTGCCGGGCGGGGAGAAGCTCCATAAAGCCGGAGAGGGTGCGCGGTTGTACCTTAGCCATATTGATCTTCCTTTCTTTTACAACACAATGATTTTGCAGGGGCGGCCTGTGGCTGCCCGCGGGTATTTTGCTGTAGGGACGCTTCACGAAGCGTCCGCAAAGCTTTCTAAATCGGACACATCGTGATGCGTCCGCAAAGCTTTCTGAATCGGACGCATCGTGATGCGTCCCTACGGAGGGCTTCCGGGAGAAGGGTGAAAATGCGGAACGCTCCCATCCACGAGAATCGGGACGGGAGCGCACGGTTTGATGCGCCGCCTGTTACAGGGCGAAGGGCACCCGGTTGGGGTTCATACCCTCGCGCCAGCCCAGATCGCCCCGGGCCAAGCCGTGAATCAGCAGCTCGGCGGTGGCCACGTTGGTGGCTACGGGGACGGAATGCTGGTCGCACAGACGGGTGATATACAACACGTCCTTATCCATCTCGTTGTCCTGGGGGGAGTTGAAAAACAGCACCATGTCAATCTCGTTGTAGATGATGCGCTGACCAATCTGTTCGATACCTCCGTGCTCATGGGAGAGGAAGAGCTGAACGGGCAGACCTGTGGCTTCCGCCACCATGCGCCCGGTGGCGTTGGTGCCACAGACGGAATGTTTGGACAAAATGCCGCAGTAAGCGGTGCAGAACTGTACCATCAGCTCCTGCTTTTTTGTATGGCTCATAATGGCGATGTTCATGGCTGCAATACCTCCTCGTGTTGTCTTGGTGGGGCGGGGGTCAGCGAATGCGCATAATTGGGATTCGCTTCCCCTCCAGCCGCTGGGCGATGTTCCAGCAGGCCAGGGCGGCGCCCCGTCTGCCCCGAGTGGTAAGGGGCTGCCCCAGGTTGGCGCATAAAATAACCTGGGGGTCTTCCGGTACCACCCCGATGAGGGGCAATCCGGCAGCGTCCATTGCGTCGTCAATGGTAGTGCGCAGCTTGCGCAGCAGCTTGGTTTGAATGCGGTTCATAACCAGATGAATGGTTCTGAGGTGGTCCAGCTCGGCTACCGTCCGTTGGGCGTCCCGCAGGGAGGAGGCGTCGTTTGTGGCGATGACAATGGCGCGGTCCACGCCGCAGGTGGCCAGGCGGAAGCCGGGTCCCAGCCCGGCAGGGGAGTCGATCAGGATATAGTCGTAATTGGGGCGTGCTTCCTGTAAAAGGCTGCGCACCTTGTCGGGGGTGAGACTGGCCGGCAGGGACATGGGTGCGGTGAGCAGAGAGAGCCCCTTCAGGTTGGGGTGCTCTACCACAGCCCGGGTTAGAGGACAGCGTCCCAGGGCCACATCGGAAAAGTCCATCAGCGCCCGGTCATTAAGTCCCAGAGAGATGTCCAGATTGCGCAGGCCAATATCCATATCGACGCATAGAACCTGCCGGCCCATCAGAGCCAGAGAGGCGGCCACACCGCTGGTGATAGAGGTCTTCCCGGTGCCGCCTTTTCCCGAAGTGATCGCAATCACGGTGCCCATGGGAAGTTCCTCCTTCTTGTGTCAATTAGTAGTGTATCACAAATCTGCAATCCGTCAACCATTTTTATACAGATTTTTAGAAAAAATTTACATTTTCTCTGTGCTTTTCAGGAAATACGTCCATTAGAGGGGCTCTTTTTGAATTTTTGCCCACCGGCGGGGATAATTTTGGGGGGTGGGGGCCTGCTTTTCTATGAGAATCAGCCGGTGGGAAATTTCTGTGCCCGGGATGGCGTAGTCCTCTACGGAGGACACCCGTCCCCCCAGCGCCTTGATGGCGTGGGCGGCGCTGTCCAGCTCCTGGTCGCTGCCGGTGGATTTCATGGCCAGAAAGTGCCCGCCTACCTTCACAAAGGGGAGACACAGCTCGCACAGCACCCGCAGGTCGGCCACCGCCCGGGCGGTGGCGAAGTCGAAGCTGTCCCGAAGCCCCTCTTTTTCCAGCGCGAACTCCTCCGCCCGGCCGTGGAGGGTGGTAATGCGGTCCACGCCGTCCAGGTCCTGGCAGACCTCTGTGAGCCAGTCCAGCCGCTTGTTCAGGGAGTCCAGCAGGGTCACCTCCAGGGAGGGGACCAGGATCTTCAGTACCATGCCGGGAAAGCCCGCCCCGGTGCCCACGTCGATGAGGGTTTTCCCCTGAAAATCGCAATATTTCAGGAGGGCGGCGCAGTCCAGAAAGTGCATCCGTGCCACTCCTTCGGGGTCCCGGATGGCGGTGAGGTTCATCACCTGGTTCTTTTCCAGGAGCATTCGTCCGTATTGGGCCAGCTGGGCGGGGGCGTCCTGGGGGACGCGGCCGGTCAGGCCCAGCTCCTCCAGCCCGGCGGAAATGATCTTTTCCATGGCTCACCCTCCAAAGTTGGACATCAGTCCGGCGATACCGATGGGCAGGGTGGCCAGGGCCAGCAGCCAGCAGATCACGGCCAGGGCAATGGCCGGCCATTTGCCTGGCTTGCCGGTGGTCCTCCAGGCCACCAGGGCCACCACCCCCAGGCCAATCATGCCGGGAACGGCGAGCAGGGGGGCCAGGTTGCCCAGGCCGGTGCCGGTATAATAGAAGTAGGTGGTCAGAGCCAGCAGAATCAGGGCATAGACCAGCCCAATCCAGGCCATGGTCCGCTTGACGGGGGAGGAGGGGGTGAACCCGCTGTCCTCCCGCTTTTCGGAGAAGCGTTTGTCTTCCGGCATTTATTGCTTCTCCTTTAACAGGTCGCGAATTTCGGCCAGCAGCTTCTCCTCGTTGGAGGGCTCGGGGGGCGCGGGGGACTCGGCGGGCGTCTCCTTCTTGCGGTGGAATCGGTTCAGTGCCTTAATCATGCAGAACACCACAAGGGCCATAACCAGGAAGTTAAGCACAGCCTGGATAAAGTTGCCGTAGGCGATTTCCGCCCCGTTGATGGTAACGCTCAGCGCTGCAAAGCTGATGCTTCCGGTGAAGATGCCCAGGATGGGCATGATGATATCGTTGATAAGAGAGGTGGTAATGGCGCTGAAGGCCCCGCCGATGATGACGCCCACGGCCATGTCCATCACATTGCCTCGAGAGATAAATTGCTTAAACTCGTTTACAAATTTTTTCATAGTTTTCTCCTGCGTTAAATAGCTTACCAATGGCCTTCATCGCTCCGTATGCGGGTCTCTTTAATGCCCATTTGAAGGTTATACAGGGTCTTATTGAGCGCGGTGATCTCCTGTTCCGTCAATTGAGCGAACAGGATGCCATACCAGAACTGGCCGGGGGTATGCTCCACACAGCGGACAATCTGGCCCAGAAAATTCAGGGGGGCGTACTCCTCCAGTTTTACCCGGATGCGCAGCACCTCGTCCTCCATATGGATATATTCGGACTGGACGCAGCAGCCGCCGGTGCTGATGTTGATGAGCTGGCACTCCTCCGGATTTTTGAGGTGTTCGTCCTCCTTGCGGTAAAGGGAGACGGGGGCGGTGAAGGGCAGGCGGAAGGTATCCCGGTTCTCCGCGTGGCTCTCTATCCGCAGGTTTTTCAGCTTGAAGGAGGTGCGGGTGGACTCGACCACTTCGGCGCTGAGACTGATGGGAATCAGCTTCTTGTCGTAGCCGCTGAGACTGACGCCGGCCCCCAGGGGGAAGATTTTAAAGGACAGCTCGCCGGGCAGCCGGCCCAGGGTGAGGGTGTCGCCGGTCAGCTCGGCAATGCGTCCGGAGAGCTGCATGTTCCCCTCCTTCGCGACTGCGTCGATACGCATTCCTTTAAACAGCTCGCCGGTGAGGGCGCTCTCCGGCTGGCGGCTTACAGCTGATGTGGAGACAGGCTCCTGGTCCAGCTCGTCCTCGTCGTCCTCTTCTCTGGAAAAGAAAGAGAAAATACCCATGTTAAAACTCCTTTCCCGATTTTATTGTTTGGGGATCATGACCTCCAGGCCGCCCATGTAGGGCTGAAGGACCTTGGGGATTACAACGCTGCCGTCGGCCTGGAGGTTGTTCTCCAGGAAGGCGATAAGCATGCGGGGGGGCGCGACTACGGTATTATTTAAGGTGTGGGGCAGGTAAGTGCCCTTCTCGCCCTTCACCCGCATCTTCAGGCGGCGGGCCTGGGCGTCTCCCAGGTTGGAGCAGGAGCAGACCTCAAAAT
>CANSXE010000105.1 GCA_947650875.1 uncultured Bacillota bacterium
CGGGTGCTGGTAACACCCATAAAGCTGCCGCATTTTTGTTTTCATTGGCATTATAACAGAATATGACAGACTTTGCAAGAGTAATTGCAAAGAAGTGTACGAAAGAGTACAGGACAGAAATTTTATGAAATATTAAAAAAATATCCCTTGACTGCACACAGACAAGTGAGTAAAGTAGATAAGTAAAAAACTGGTGATTTGGGGGCTGAGTCCAATGGGTTATACAGGAAGACGGATGAGCGGCAGCCGGAGCCATTCCCGGCGTAGCGAGACGGCCATACTGATTCAAACGCTGGAGCGGGTACTGCTGTTCCCCGCGCTGCTGCTCTATCTGGAGCTGGTGCTGCATATCTATATGAAGACCAGCCTGGCCTACGCTCCGGTGTATATTGTTTTCAGCTTTGCGGCGGGCTTTTTCCTCTCCGCCCTCACCCTGGCCTGGCCGCCGAAGGTGAACGGCATCCTCACCAAGGTGCTGGCGGTGGTAATTTCGATTATTTTTGTGGTGGAAATCATCGCCAAGACCATCCTGCAAACCTACTACGGCCCCAGCGCCCTGGAGACGGCGGCGGGCAACAAGCTCACCGACTATGCCGACGTAATCATCCCTACCGTGCTCCGCTCCATCCCCATTATCCTGATTCTGCTGCTCCCCGCCATCCTGCTGTGCATCTTCGGAAGGGGTTTCCCCGGCTTTGAGCGGTTTGACGTCCGCTTTGCCGGCCTGGTGCTGGGGGCCTGCGTGGTCTGCCATGTCCTGGCCATCGGCGTCACCCTCCTGCCCTGGAAGGGGGACATCACCCCCGCTATGCTCTATCGCGTGGACACCAACGTGGACGACCAGGTGGAGCAGCTGGGCATGTTCACCATGCTGCGGCTGGACGTAAAACACATGATGTTCCCGCCCAAAAACAGCCTGGACAGCAATTTCGACGATATCGGTACCCTGACCCCGCCGGGGAGCTCCTCCGGCGGCGACACCTCCACCGGGGACAGCTCCCAGACCGGGGAGCCGGTGCCGGTGGTGGACACCTCCCCCAACGTGATGGACGTAGACCTGGCCGCCCTGGCGGAGAGCGGGAAGAATGACGACGTGAAATGGCTGGCCGGCTACTTCAACAGCGTCACCCCCACCCGGAAGAACCAGTACACCGGCATGTTTGAGGGCTACAACGTCATCGAACTGGTGCTGGAGGGCTTCTCCGGCTACGCCATCGACCCCCAGCTCACCCCCACCCTGTATAAGCTGACTCACGAGGGCTTCATCTTCAACAACTACTACACCGCCCTCCACTACACCAGCACCTCCAACGGCGAGTGTCAGACCCTGCTGGGTCTCTACCCCAAGAACGGCAACCCCATCACCATGAAGCGCACCGGCGAGGTTACATTTAAGGAGAACGGCCAGACCGTGGGCTTCAACGCCTATCTCACCCTGCCCCAGCAGCTGAAGCGGGCGGGCTACAACGTGCTGGGCTACCACGCCAACTCCGAGATGTACGGCCGCAAGGCTTCCCACACCAACCTGGGGTACGACTGGAGACAGTTTGAGTCCGGCTTCGAAGGCCTGGAGGTGAGCGAGAGCGGTAAGCTCCTCTGGCCCCAGCGGGACACCCACATGATTTCGGCCAGCGTGGACGATTATATCAACAGCGACACCCCTTTCCACGTCTACTACCTCACCATCAGCGGCCACATGCCCTACTCCGATAACCGGGTGGTGGCCCCCTACCGGGATGTTGTCCGGGCTCTGCCCTACAGCGAGACCACCCAGAACTACGTGGCCACCGCCATAGAGGTGGACCGGGCCCTGGAGCTGCTGCTCCAGAAGCTGGAGGCGGCGGGCAAGCTGGACAAGACCCTCATCGTGGCCACCGGCGACCACATCCCCTACTTCAACGTGGACACCCTGGAGGAGCTGTCTGGCCAGACCTTCGGCAGCTCCAAGGACATGGAGAGTCTGAACGAAAAAAATATCAACTTCGACGTGTACAAAAACTCCCTTATCTTGTGGTCAGCCTCCATGGAGGAGCCGGTGGTGGTGGATAAGCCCTGCTGTCAGGTGGACATCCTGCCCACCGTGTCCAACCTGCTGGGCCTGGAGTACGACTCCCGGATGCTGTCGGGCAGCGACATCCTGTCTGACAGCGAGGGCCTTGTGATCTTCACCTCCACCTGCTGGCGGACCGACCGGGGCTTCTACAACCGCTTTACCCAGGAGTTCACCCCGGTGGAGGGAGTCACTATGACGGCGGAGGAGCAGGAAAATTACGTCTCCGCCATGAAAAAGCTGGTGAGCTATAAGCTGAAATCCACCCCGATGATTGTGGAAAACAACTTCTACAATGAGGTGTTCGGAGGGTGACCTCCTGTCTCCTCCCACAAAACAGTTGCTTTTTTTCAACAGGGTGCTATAATAGAATCAACCTCAATCGGGCAGACTGAACAGAAGCCGCCCGCAAAGAAAGGAGCGCATATTATGAGCTTTAATCCCTATGAGTTTGACCGGGACTATACCTCCGTACAGGGCGAGACCCTGGGCCAGTACACCGCCAAGACCTTCCTGTGGATGGTGCTGGGCCTGCTGGTTACCTTCGGGGTGGCAATTGGCTGCTGGGTGACAAACACCACCCTCTACCTGATCTACTCCGGCAGCTTCCAGGTTGTCAATCTGGTCGCGCTGGCCGCCACGCTGGTGTTGGCCTTCACCATGGGCCACCGCATCCAGAAGATGCGGGTGGGCACTGCCATTGCCATGTTTGTGGCCTTCTCCGCCCTGTTTGGCTTTACCCTGTCCATCTACCTGTATATCTATGAGCTGGGCATCCTGGCTTTCAGCTTCCTGCTCACCGCCGTCTACTTCGGCGCCCTGGCCGCCTACGGCTTCCTCACCGGGCGGGACCTGTCCAGCCTTCGGGTCATCCTGTTCTCCAGCACGATTTTCCTGTTTATTTTCGGGCTGCTGTCTATGTTTATCCCCGGGCTGGTAATGTTCGACCGGGTGATCTGTCTCGTCGGCATTGCCACCTTCCTGGGCTGGACCGCTTACGACACCCAGAAGATTAAGGCCTACTACAGTTACTACTCCGTCTCCCCCGACATGCTGGCCAAGGCTTCCATCTTCTCCGCCCTCCAGCTCTACCTGGATTTCATCAACCTGTTCCTGTACCTGCTGCGCTTCCTGGGCAACAAGCGGCGCTGACAGACATAGGAAAGCCCCGGCCAGCGGCCGGGGCTTTTTTCGTCACTCTTTGGGGGAGATGGAGCCTATATCTGGGTCGTAGGCGGGGGTAAAGGCGCTGCTGTTCCCCTCCGGGGCGGAATCCACCCCAAAAGCGGGCAGCTTCTGCTGGGGCAGGTCCGCGGGAAGGGTGTCGTAGTGGGCTCCGTCGTACCAGGGCTCCTCGGCAATCAGGTCCTCGTCATCCGGGACGGTGGCCCCGCCGGGCATAACATCGTAACTCACCGGCTCCTCTCCCTCTTTGACAGCAACGTCTGTGCTGGCCCGCTGGCCCACCTGGACATAGATGGCGTCGTCATCGGGGTCCAGCTCCGCCAGAACGACAAGGATGGGGTCGTAGACCTGGGTGAGGGTCAGCGCAATGCGGTTTGCCTTCTCGTCGATGCCCCAGACTGCCATAACGTCACCGCATTTCATGTCCTTGTCCGGCAGGGCATTGAGCTGGTCCATCAGTTCCGTCAGATGGGCCAGGGAGTACTTGCAGGAGGAGAACATCACCTGGTCGCTGCCCGTCCAGTCCAGCACTTGCAGCTCCAGGGACTTGTCCGCCGGGTCCTTGCTCTCCACCAGCTGGACCACCAGCCGGCCGGATTGGTCCAGATAGGCCCCGCCGTACCAGTCGGGGTACTGGCCGTTGAAGCGGTCCATCAGCTTCTGGTAGTCCTCGGCCCCCATCTGGACGGGGACGTCCCCCACATAGGCCCCGCCGGGCAGGTCGCCGGTGTTGGGAGCAGGGAGGGCTCCGGTGTGGACATACAGCTCCTTCTGGGAGAACACTTTCAGGGAGTCTAGGTTGAAGGGGTCGTCCCCCTCGCTGTTTTCCTGCTGGTGGACGAACTTCCACCAGTTGGCCCAGGTCATCTGGTAGCCGATGGACTGGTACTCGTCGATCTCCTCCTGGGTGTAGCCCACGTCCAGCATGGCCTGCTCCAGGTCCTCGGGGGTCATGCCCATGTCCTGGTCGCCCCCCTCGCTTCCGCCGGTGGCGGTAGTGGCGTTTTCCAGGACGAACCCAGTCAAATCATCCACCGTCACATAGCTGTGGAGGGCGGCCTTGCCCTCGGGTTTTCCGGCCTGATAGACGGCATACACGCCGATCACCAGCGCCGCACAGGCGGCGACGGCACCGTACTTCATCCAGGGTGTGGGCCGCTTCTTTACCGGCCGGGCCAGCTGTTCGGTGAGGGCCGCCCGGACCTGGGGGGAGGGGGTCATCTGCTTCTGCATAGAATCAAATAATTCCCTGTTCATCAAAATACGCTCCTTTCAGCTTCTCCCGGAGCTGCTCCCGGCCCCTTGTCAGCCGCATCCGGACGGCTCCGGGGCGTATCGCCAGAATTTTGGCGATCTCCTGGGTGGACAGCTCCTGGAAGTAAAACAGATAAATGGGCAGGCGGTAGTCTTCGGCCAGCTCCTGGAGGGCGGCCCACACCCGGTTTTCCTCGGGCTCCCGGAACTGGACCGGGGCGTCCTCCCGTTCCGACAGGGGGACGGTTTTCTGTCTCCAACTGGAGGACGTCACCCGCCGGGCCTGGTTGACAGTGGTGCGCAGCAGCCAGGCCTTTCGGTGCTCCTCGTCCCGAAACGTCTTGCCGCACTGGCAGTAGGCAATAAATACCT
>CANSXE010000106.1 GCA_947650875.1 uncultured Bacillota bacterium
TCGCAATTTCGTACTTCTTCACTGTTTCTCCTCCTGTCAGAGTTCTTCCTTTTTTCATCGGATATATTGCCAGCGGCCCCGCCGCGCAGATCACAGATTCTTCTTTTTTCCATAGCGCCGCCGACGGCGGGCATAGTGCAGCCAGCGCAGCAGAAAGGCCCCCGCAATCACCGCCACGGCCAGCACCAGCAGCGTAACCACGGTAATCCAGCTGGGGTTTTTCACCAGCTCAATGGGGTTCCAACTGCGGCTGACGTCCTTCCGGCCGTCGCCGCTGGGCAGGGAGTAGCGGCCGGGGATCCCCTCCTCCCCGAAGCTCTGAAGGTAGGCGGCCAGAGCATACCATTCTTTGATCTCGCTGCCGTTCTCGTCCCGGAGGATACAGCTCTCCAGGCTGACAGCCGGACTGCCGTCAGCCATTTTGGGCTCCAGGGACAGCAGACCAAGAGATTTGCCCTTCACTGTGCCCAGCATCTGGGCGGAGTACATACCAGTGACCACCCGGTAGAGCCGGTCGTCCTCAATTTCCTCGTACCAATCAAAGGCATCTGTGGGTGGAGACACAGTATTATCTTCGGAATCCACGATTTCCACATCAGCTGTGGCAGTTATACTCCGACGCAGTCGAATATCCGTCACCCGGTTGAAAAACATTCGGTGGGTGTTGAAGCTGTACTCCATCCCTGCAACATACAGCTGAGCGGCGGGCATGAGAGGGGTAACTGAGGCGTCCACCTCAGCGACGGCCTTCAGCTCCCTGCCCGTGAGGTACACCCCCACCAGGGGGAAGCCGGAGGTACCGTCGCTCCCCACCCCCATGGACAGCACGTCAAAGGCCATAGAGGTGGTAATCTCCCCCGTCGCAATGGGAGCGCGGAGCACTCCATCCGCTGTGACGGTGACGGTTGGGACATCGGGGGCGTCCTTCTCCAGATTGTTCACTGCCCACAGGAAGGAGTCGGCCACCAGCTCCCCCAGGGCGTTACCGCTCTGGACCCCGGACCTGGGGGTGGGCAGGTCGAAGCCGGCCACGGTGAGTACCTCGTCATAGGTCAGGCCGTAACGAGCCAGGTAGGTCCCCCCTACCAGCCCCTTCCACCGCTCCACCATAGTGGTAATCTCCCCGTCCTCGGGAAGGGTCTCGTCAATGGGGGTGAGGTGGTAGTCGGTGAGAGTTCTCTCTCCGCCCTCGGTCCATTCGATGGTAATGGAGCCCAGATTTTCGCAGTAGGGCCCGGCGGAGACGATATAGGTGTTGTTCACGGCGATGGGTTCGGCCAGGGTGGTGTGGGTGTGGCCTGAGACAATCAGGTCGATGCCCTCCACCTTCTCCGCCAGCAGCTCATCCTCCGACAGCTTCTTTTTTTCGTTGGTCCCCCCGTGGGACAGGCAGATGATAAACTCCGCTCCCTGCTCCTTCAAATGCTCCACACACTGCCGGGCGCTGTCCGCCATGTCCTCCAGCACAAAGCCGGAGGCGGGGGCACAGGCGTGGGAGTCCTTCCCCATCAGGCCAAAAATACCGTAGGTAACGCCTCCCCGCTCCAGGGTCATGCAGTCCTGCACGCCGTAGGCCGCCATGGCCCGCTGAATGTCCAGCCTGTCCGGGTTGTCCCCGGCGGGCTTGTAGTTGGCCATCAGCAGAGGGGGACCGCCGTCGCCGCTCTCCACCACGGCGTTCAGCATGGCGGCAAAGCCGGTGCCGGTGTGGTCGAACTCGTGGTTGCCCACTGTGGCGGCGTCGTAGCCCAGGGCCTGCATGGTGCGCAGCTCCGCCCCCTGGGTGGTGTACAGGGTTTGAATCAGGGAGCCGATGGAGAAGTCCCCCCCGTCCAGGGTGAGGGCGCCAGGGTGGGCGGCCCGCTCCCGGTTCAGGGCGGTCTTCAGTCGGGCGTAGCCCCCGGACTCCCCTCCTCTGCCGTCAGGCTGGGGCAGAAAATGGGAATGGAGGTCGTGCGTAAAAAGCACCGTAGCAGTGTGGCTCTCGCCCCCCGCCGCCAGGGCGGGCAGCAGGGAACACAGCAGCAGAGCTGCCAGCAAAAAGGCAGAAATATGGCGCTTCACTTACAACACCTCCTTGTCATTGAATCACATCAAACTGTACCGGCCGGTAGAACAGCTCCCGAATCTCTCTGGGGTCACCGGTCTGGCCCAGTACCCACATCAGCTTGGCAGTGGCGGCTTCCAGCGTCATGTTGTAGGCCTCCATCAGCTGAAAACGTTCCTTCACCTGCTGGCCCACCTCGTAGACTGCCATGTCGCTGCCCTCGTAGGGCACCTGAGTCATCATGACGATGGTCTTTCCCGCAGCCAGCCACTCCTCCATCGCCTGGGCCAGGGGACCGTTCCCTCCCTCGGGCAGACCGCCTACGCCAAACGACTGGAGGATCACCGCCCGGTAGCTGTCCCGCAGCAGTTCCAGCGCTTCCGCCCCCATGCCCGGGATGAGGGTGAGCAGCAGCACCTTCTCCTCCAGTTTGTCATAAAAGACGGGCTCAGCCCCATAGGCGTAGGGCTGGGGAGCCAGGTAACGGATTAACCGGCCGTCCCGGATCACCGCCCGCTCCGGGTAATCCACCGAGGAGAAGGCGTTAAAGCTCTTGCTGCGCTCCTTCCGGGCTCGGGTACCCAGAATCACCCGGCCGTCAAAGACCAGGCTCACGTCGTGGGAGTCCCGGTCCACAGCATAGAGGAAGCTGTTGTACAGGTTCCGCCGGGCGTCGGTGTCGTTGAGGGCAATGGACTTCTGAGAGCCGGTGATCACAATGGGCTTGGGGGAGTCCTGAATCAAATAGGACAGGGCGGCGGCAGTGTATGCCATGGTGTCGGTGCCGTGGGTGATGACAAAGCCGTCGTACTCGTCATATCGTTCCCGAACCGCCCCGGCAATCTTTAGCCAGTGGCCGGGACCAATGCTGGTGCTGTCCAGATTCATCAACTGGACGGCATCCACCTGACACAGCTCCCCCACTGCGGGTACATGGCTTAAAATTTCCTCTGAAGTGATGGCCGGGCTTAGTCCGTGGCCGCTGTCCAGGGTGGCAATGGTGCCGCCGGTAGCCAGCATCAAAATACGCTTCATTCCCTCACCCTCACAAACACTGGAGATATTTTCCATACAGGGTCATAGACAACTCATCCCCAATCCTATGGACCTGCTCCTCGCTGACCCACCCCTCATAGAGGGCCAGCTCCTCCAGACAGCCTACATAGCGGCCGGTGACGTTCTGAATCTGTTTAATTGTCTCCCCCGCTGTCAGCAGACTGTCCGCGGTACCGGCATCCAGCCATGTGAAGTTTCTTTCCAAGGGGACTACCTGGAGTTGTCCCCGGCGCAGGTACTCCAGATTCACATCGGTGATCTCCAGCTCTCCCCTGGAAGAGGGCTTGAGCTGGTTGGCAATTTCCATTACCTGATGGTCGTAAAAATACAGGCCTGGAATAATATAGTTAGACTTGGGATACCGCGGCTTCTCCTCGATGGAGATTGCCCGACCGTCTTTATCAAACTCCACCACGCCAAAGGGCCTGGGGTCCTCCACCCAGTAACCAAAGACAGTGGCCCCCCGGTCATTGGCAGCGGCACGCTTTAAGGTTACGGCCAGCGTCGGGGCATAGAAGATATTGTCCCCCAGCACCAGACAGACCCGGTCGTTGCCCACAAACTTCTCCCCGATGAGCAGGGCGTCAGCAATGCCCCGGGCTACCGGCTGCTCCGCGTACCCGATATGCAGGCCATACTGACTGCCGTCCCCCAGCAGGGCCTGGAAGGTGGCTGTCTCCTCCGGTGGGACGATGACCAGAATGTCCGAGATGCCCGCCTGCATCAGAATGGCGATCGGGTAGTAAATCAGCGGCTTGTCATACACCGGCAGCAGGGGCTTGCATACCGGCTTGGTCATGGGATACAGGCGGGTCCCCTTCCCCGCTGCTAAAATGATACCTTTCATACTGTTCTCCTGTCCGGCCAAAGGGCCGATTTCCCGGTTCATCTGTATATGGTCATAATTATTGTATTATTTTATCATAGATTCTCTCCCGTTACAAGAAAAAACTGTTCAAAAGTATCACAACCGGCGGAGGTAAAATCCCCCGCCGGTTGTCTGATTCATCAAAATTGGCAAAGCCCTCTCTGGCTACGCCGTGGCGCTCTTTTTCGCGCTCATGCGCTGGAATATCACAACGGCCACAACGACTACCACGCCGATCACATCGGTGAGGTTACCAGGCATCATCATGCACAGGCCGCCCGCCGCAATCAGGATGCGGAACAGCGGGTTCATGGGCCGGTACAGGAAACCGTTCAGTGCGGCGGCCACGCCGAACAGACCGGCCAGCGAAGTAATCACAATAAGGACGGACTGGATCACCATCATCGCAGTGGAGGTGCCCGGCTTAAACTGGAAGAGCATGGTCGGATTCAGGGCAAAGATGTACGGCACCACAAAGGCCGCAATGGCCAGCTTGGTGGCGTTGAAGGCCGTCTTCATAGGCGGAGACTTGGCAATAGCGGAGCCGGCATAGGCCGCCAGGGCCACAGGCGGGGTGATGTCGGCCACGATGCCGAAGTAGAACACGAAGAAGTGGGCGCACACCCGGGGGATGCCGATGGCGGGGCTCATGAGGATGGGGGCGCAGGTGGCCGCCATGATGCAGTAGTTGGCGGTGGTGGGCACGCCCATGCCCAGCACGATGCAGC
>CANSXE010000107.1 GCA_947650875.1 uncultured Bacillota bacterium
ATGGGAACTGAAAAAGACCGCAAAGATACACAGCAGGCGATTCTTTATGAGCTGCGCCGCCTGATTAAAAAGAGCGGCAAGGACTACACCAACGAGGAATTGTGCAATCTGATCGACACCATTGCAGAGGCAAAGGATCAGGAAACCTGAAAATACGCAAGGCCCGGGCTTTTGCCCGGGCCTTAAAACGTTATACCAGATTGCACAGCAGGGCCGCGCCGACAACACCGGCGTCGTTGCCCAGGGAGGCCTTCTCGATACGGACATGGTGTTCCTTGTCGAAGCAGCCCCGCCAGACCAGCTCCCGCAGGGGATTCAGCAGCAGGTCATCCTCGGCGTTGCTTACGCCGCCGCCCAGGCAGATAATCTCGGGCTGGAGGATATTCACCAGGTTTATCATGCCGATGGACAGCCCCTGGAGGTAATTGGCCAGCACCCGCTTGGCGGCTTCGTCCCCCAGGCGGGCGGCCTGGAAGGGGGTGCGGCCCTGGACCTTGGACGGGTCGTTGTCGCACAGCCCCCACAGCTTGCTGTCCCGGCTGCGCTCCATCTCCAGCTGGGTGAGCTGGATCAGGGCGGTGGCCGAGCCGTACCGCTCCCAGCAGCCCCGTCCGCCGCAGCCGCACAGGATGCCGTTGGGCTGGATAATCATGTGGCCGATCTCCATGCCGGCGTTGGCAAAGCCGGTGAACAGCTTGCCGCCCACCACCAGGCCGCCGCCGATGCCGGTGCCCAGGGTGACCACCACCGCCGGGTCGCAGCCCTTGGCCGCGCCCGCCCAGTACTCGCCCACGGCGGCGCAGTTGGCGTCGTTGCCCAGGTAGACGGGCACGTCCCACTCCTTTTGGAACATCTCCCGCAGGGGGACGTTTTTGTCCTTGAAGGGCATATTGGGGTTCTGGACGAACAGACCGGTCTTGTTGTCCACCGCCCCGGGCAGGCCCACGCCCACCGTCTCGATCTTGTCGAAGGGAATCTCCCCCACCTCGCACAGCCGGCGGGACATGCGTACCAGCTCGGCCCCAAACTGCTCCGCCGTCATGTTCTTGGCCACAGGGGTGCTCACCTTGTTGAGGATGCGGCCTGTCTCGTCCACCAGCCCGGCCACCAGGTTGGTGCCGCCCACGTCGATACCAATATAATACATCAGTTTATACCTCCTTCTAGCTGCTCCTGAAACAGTTTGTCCATCCGGTCGGTCAGCTCCTGGGCCGCGTTGTGGCCCATCTTCCGGTTGCGGTTGTTCATGGCGGCCACCTCTACGATGCTGGCCAGGTTGCGCCCCGGCTTCACCGGGATGGTGGAGGCGGGGACCTTCACCCCCAAAATTTCGGTGAAATGGGACTCCAGACCGAAGCGGTCATATACCGCTTTGTCGTCCCAGGGCTCCAGGTTGACCACCAGGTCGATCTCCTGGTTCAGCTTGATGGCGCCCATGCCCAGCAGGCGGCTGATGTCGATGACACCGATGCCCCGCAGCTCCATGTAGCCCCGAATCAGAGCGGGGGCGGTGGCCAGAAGGGTGTCGTGGCTGGTCACCTTGATCTCCACCGCGTCGTCGGCCACCAGGCGGTGGCCCCGCTTCAGCAGCTCGATGGCCACCTCGCTCTTGCCCACGCCTGACTCGCCCTGAATCAGGATACCCTCGCCGTAGACCTCCAGCATCACCCCCGACTGGGTGATCTGGGGGGCCAGGTGGCTGTACAGGCTGCTGATGAGGGAGCTCATAAACACAGCGGTCCGCTGGGTGGAGCGAAGCACCGTCCGCCCGTGCTTGTCCGCCATCTCCAGACACTCGGGATAGGCCTCCAGCCCCCGGGTGAGGATGAGGGCTGGCACCGGGTAGGCCAGCAGTTGGTCAAACCGCTCCCGGCGCTGCTCCGGGGTCAGGTCGCTTAAATATGTGTGCTCTGTCAGACCGATGAGCAGCAGACGCTCAGTGTCGAAATGCTCAAAAAAACCCGTCAGAGGCAGGCCGGGACGGTTGATGTCCAGAGCCCGCAGCGGCACATTCTCATAGTCAGGGGCCGTGCGCAGAATTTCCAGATTGAACTCCTGGATGATTTCCCCCAGTCTTACGCTCTTCTGCTGTTCTGACATGCGCCAATCTCCTTCCATCTGTCATTTATTCCGCCGTTTGGAGCACTAAATTCTCTCCGGCATTTTCCTTTTTAGTATAATCGAAAAAGGGCTTTTCTGTCAATTACTTATGCCAGATTCCAAGGGTCGGATTTTTGAAAAAAATGCTTGCATTTCCGTGGAAAATCTGCTATGATATCAGTCGAAGCTTTTTTGAAGGTAATTTCCACAAGGTTTCATATATTCTCATAGCGAGGAGGTTAGCAACATGGCCAAATGCGAATTCTGCGACAAGGGCGTGACCTTCGGCATCAAGGTTTCCCACTCCCACCGCCGCTCCAACCGCGCCTGGAAGCCCAACGTGAAGCGGGTCAAGGCGATCGTGAATGGCACCCCCACTCACGTCTACGTCTGCACCAGATGCCTCCGTTCCGGTAAGGTCACCCGCGCTGTGTAATGGAATATGGCTCATAAAAAACCTCCTGTGTATGGTACAGGAGGTTTTTTATATCCCCAATTGCTTCACGTTGACGTGTTCCGGTTTCTCTGATATAATATAAATATATTTCAGAATCACAGCAGAACATTGCCGGTGTAAAGGAGGTAAGCTTATGCCGAGCGAAAAGGAAATCAAGATTATCCAGCAGGCTGTAATCTACGAGCTGCGCCGACTGATTAAAAAGAGCGGAAAGAACTACACAAACGAGGAATTGTGTGATCTGCTGGACACCATCGCAGAAGCAAAGGATCAGGAATAAGAGAAGGCCGCCCACCGGGCGGCCTTTTTATGTCGGCGTTTTACTCCACAGGCATCAGCTCTGAGACTGCTCCGTCGCAAACGATGCCCAATTGCTCCGCTTATTTAAACATATTACACACCCGCTCCACAGCGGTCTTGGTGGCGTCGGCGTCTCCGAAGGCGGTGAGACGGACGTAGCCCTCCCCGCTGGGGCCGAAGCCCGCGCCGGGGGTGGTGGCCACATTGGCTCGGTCCAGCACCTGGTCGAAGAAGTCCCAGGAGCCCACGCCGTTGGGGGTCTTCAGCCAGATATAGGGGGCGTCCGTTCCGCCGAAGCAGGTCAGCCCGGCGGCGGTGAGACCCTCCCGGATCACCCGGGCGTTGGCTCGGTAGTAGTCGATGTTGGCCATAATCTGGGCCCGGCCCTCGGGGGTGTACACGGCGGCGGCCCCCCGCTGGACCACATAGGGCACGCCGTTGAACTTGGTGCACTGGCGGCGGTTCCACAGGCTGTTCAGCTTGGCCCCGCCCCGCTCCAGCTCCATGGGCACCACGGTGTAGGCGCAGCGGTTGCCGGTGAAGCCGGCGGTCTTGGAGAAGGAACGGAACTCGATGGCGCAGGTCCGGGCCCCCTCAACCTCAAAAATGGTGTGGGGCACGTTGTCGCTGGTGATGAAGCACTCATAGGCGGAGTCGTACAGAATCACCGCGCCGTGGGCGTTGGCGTAGTCCACCCAGACCTTCAGCTGGTCCTTTGTCAGCACCGCGCCGGTGGGGTTGTTGGGGGAACAGAGATAGATAATATCGGGAATCTCCTTGGGCGGTTCAGGGGAAAAGCCGTTTTCCTCCACACAGGGCATGTAGATGAGCCGGTTCCACTTGCCCAGCTCCTCCTGATACTCCCCGGCCCGGCCGGCCATGGCGTTGGTGTCAACATAGACGGGATATACCGGGTCACACACGGCGACAATGTTGTCCACCCCGAAGATGTCGCCTATGTTGCCGCAGTCGCTCTTGGCCCCGTCGGACACGAAAATCTCGCCGGGCTGAATATCCACCCCACGGGCGGCGTAGTCCCCCCGGGCGATGGCCTCCCGCAGGAACTCGTAGCCCTGCTCCGGACCGTAGCCGTGGAAGCCCTCCGCTGTGCCCATCTCGTCCACCGCCTTGTGCATGGCCTGAATGACCGCAGGAACCAGAGGGCGGGTCACATCACCGATGGACAGCTTGATGATGTCCGCCCCGGGATGAGACTCGTTGTAGACGCGAATACGCCGGGCCACCTCGGAGAAGAGATAGCTGCCGGGCAGCTTTAAAAAGTTTTCGTTTACCTTTACCATGGATGACCAGCTCCTTTGCCGTTTGGAGGGATTATACCATAACCCGTATCCTCCGTAAAGGGGAAAATACGGCTGCAACCCGCAAAGCGGCAGGTGGTACAGCCCCCCCGCTTTTCCCTGCGGGCCCTCCCGTATTGCTCAGGGCTGTTTGCCGATATAGGCCAGGATGCCGCCGTCCACATAGAGGATGTGGCCGTTGACAAAGTTGGAGGCGTCGGAGGCCAGGAACACCGCCGGGCCCATCAGGTCCTCCGGGTCTCCCCAGCGGCCGGCGGGGGTCTTGGAGACGATGAACTGGTCGAAGGGGTGGCGGCTGCCGTCGGGCTGCTGCTCCCGGAGGGGGGCGGTCTGGGGGGTGGCGATGTAGCCGGGACCGATGCCATTGCACTGGATGTTAGCCCCGCCGTACTCCGAGCAGATGTTTCGGGTGAGCATCTTCAGTCCGCCCTTGGCGGCGGCGTAGGCGGAGACGGTCTCCCGGCCCAGCTCGCTCATCA
>CANSXE010000108.1 GCA_947650875.1 uncultured Bacillota bacterium
CCTCCCCCCTCACCCGGCAGGACGCGGTGTATCTCTTCTATAACCTCCTCTCCGCCAAAACCAAGGAGGGCGCGCCCTACATCCAGCAGCTGGGCCACAGCCTGGACCCCTCGGGCAAGCCCGACGTGGTGGCCCTCATCAACGGCCAGATGGAGGGCCCGGTAGTGGTCCAGGGCTACGGCTGGCAGTCCTCCCTGGGCTTCACCCCCGGCAAGGTGTACCGCAATGGCAGCGCGGCCACTCTGAGCAACATCCAGGACTACGACGTGGTGTATTGGAATGCCGCCATGAATACCGTGTGGGCCTACGCCAAAAAGGCCACCGGAACCATCCAGGCTCTGGAGCCCTCCGGCGCGGAGCCCACCTCGGTGACGGTGGCGGGGCGGACCTATTCCATCGAGAGCTCGGCGGCGGCCTACGCCCTGTCTGACCTGGGGCAGTATCACCTGGGAAATACCGTCACCCTTCTGCTGGGCCGCAGCGGCGGCGTGGCCGCCGTGGCCGATGTGTCGGCCAGTGCCGGCGAAAAGGTGGGAGTGGTAACCGCCGTTGAGAGGGCCTCCTACCCCGACGGCTCCGGCGGCAGCTACACCGCCCAGAGCGTCACCCTGCTGTCCACCGACGGCCAGACCTACCAGTATCAGTCCCGGGGCAGCTACCAGGTGGGCAGCGTGGTCCGGGCCATGGTGGCCGGCAGCGGGGGCGAGGTCACCCTCCGCGGCCTGGGCAACGCCTCCCTGTCCGGCAAGGTGAACCGGGAGGGCACGAAGCTGGACAAATACACCTTTGCCCAGGGGGCGGAGATTCTGGACGTGAGCGAAAACCGGGGAACTGTGATCTACCCCAGCCGCCTGGCCGGACTGAACCTGGGCAGCGGCAAGGTGAAATACTACTCCCTCAACCCCCAGGGGGAGATCGAGACCCTCATCCTCAACGACGTCACCGGCGACGCCTACCACTACGGCATCATCACCCGCTTTGATGAGCAGGGCGAGGGAATGGGCCGCTACTGCACCTATCAGTACGACGTGGGCGGCGTGAGCTACACCCTCTCCGGCTCCACCAGGTTCCTGGTCACCGGCGGGCCCATCCGCATCCTGGGCGACCCGGCCAACCCGGAAAAGCTGTATGGCCTTACCGCCACAAAGGCGGGGCAGGTCTCGGGCAATCAGCTTGTCACAGGCAGCCAGCGCTACACCCTTTCTGACGGCGTGGTGGTCTACGAGCACCGGGACGGACGGTACTACCTGTCCAGCCTGGCCCGGGCCGAGGGCGGCGGAACCGTCACCGGATACTTTGACAAAGCCGAGTCCGAAGGCGGACGTATCCGCATCATCATAGTGAAATAAACCGGCAAAAATTAAGCCGCTCCAGGCTGTGTCCTGGAGCGGTTTAAGCTTTCCCTTTGACCAATTGGAACCCTTTATTATCAATCTTGTATATAATATCGCATTCGTCGGCCAGAGTCATGTGGTGGGTCACCATAAGCAGCGTTTTCCCCGCCCGGAGATTTCGGATGGAATCAATCACCGCCCGCTCGGTATCCATATCCAGCGCCGCGGTGGCTTCGTCCATAATCAGCAGCTCAAAGTCCTTATACAGCGCCCTGGCCAGCGCAACTCTCTGCCGCTGTCCTCCCGAGATGGTCGTACCGTTCTCTCCGATCAGGGTATCGACCCCCTCCGGGAGCCGCTGGATGTCTTCCCAGATTTGTACGCATTTAAGGCACTCCTCCACCTTTGCATCGTCGATGGAGTCCTCCTCCTCAAAAAAGGCCACATTATGTCGGATGGTTTCTCCATTCAAATAGACCGTCTGGGGAATATAGCTGACCAGCTGCCCTATGTTGGCCTTGCAAAACCCTGCCCCGTCCGTGTGGGAGACGATGTCGTAATCGTCATAGCGGATACTGCCCTCCTGGGGCGTCAGCAGGCCCAGAATCAGGTCCAGAAAGGTGGTCTTTCCCGCGCCGGAGAATCCGATAATCGCCACAGAAGCGCCCACAGGGATGTCGATGGCCGCGTTTTCAAATATCCTGTGCCGCTCGTTGTATCCAAAGGTCAGATTACGGACGGAGAGACCCTGGCGGAACGTCAGCTCCTTTCGGCGGACCCCTTCCCACCGCTTTTCATCCACTTTGACCTCCTCATACTGGGCCATCGCTTCCCTCAGAATAAAAAACGGCTTTTTTGCAAATTCCACGCGGTTAATGTCATCGACAATTCTGAATGCCTTTTGAAGGATCTGAGTCAGTGCCATAGCATAGACCAGCATGGGCGTAAAGATGGCGGCCAGGTTGGTGCCGGCGATCAAAATCCCAGCCATCATCAGGAGTACGGCACACATAATGATATTCTGTATCACGATTCCTGTGCTTCTGGATTTATACTGATATTCTCCCTGGGCCTGGGCAAAACCGGCACTGGCCTTTTGATAATTATTCAGGACAGATTTAATGCGGTCATCAATCTTCATCTCTTTAAAAGAGCCAAAGGCAATGCTGATTTGGGAGTTTGTCCGAATGGAGTAGGTCCTGGTCTTCTCCCCGTAAGCCCTCATCTGCATCCGGGTCTTTCGATGGACAGCGGTAATCAGCGCCACCAGCACCACAATGCTGACCGCCCCCACCCATTTTGAGGACCAGATTAAAATAACCGCGAAGCCGGCCATGGTAATACTGCTGATCCATATATCCACACAGGTGAGGATGGTCTGTACACAGTTCGTTGTGTCGTGGCGAACCATATCTAAGGCCTGCATTATGCTTTTCTGACTGTGGGCGATCAAATCCTCCTTAATCAGGGTCTCATACATTTTAATGGAGAGCTTTTGGGCTCCGTGGTAGATAAAATGTGCGGAAGCTTTGCTGCTGTACAGCTTCAGGAAACATTTGAACACCGTCAGCCCCACCATGCACAAGACAAACGCGGTCAGTACAGGAGTTGTCCGATTTTCCTGGATCGCCTGATTGATTACCACAATAACTGCGGAGAGACTGAACAGATCCAAAACCGGACTCATCAGGTTCAGCACCGCTAAAATTTTCCAGCCCCGACGCTCCCTGGGCTCCAAAATCCCTGTGAGATAGCGGAACATCTCTGTCATGCTGATTTCCGCATCTTTTTTGGGGCTCGTATCCGACTGCTTCATCTCCTTCACCTCCTATCCGGGGGATTTCTGTGGTTTTATCGTATTCAAACACTTGTAATAAGCCCGGCGCAGCAGCGTCTTTAGCTCATACAGGGGCGGGCAGAACATACAGCTCATAAATGACAGCCGCATATAAAGCCGCATTCGGCGGTACAGCGGATGCCTGAGCTCGGCGGACGCCAGGCGCTTCACCTGGTCGCACCCCTCCCGGTCCCTCAGCTTTTTCAGCGACAAAAAACTCCGCTCCATTTGCATAATGGTTATCTTTTCCCATATCAGGGCAAATTCAGCGTGTCCCCTCTGCCACTCGCCGTCCCGCATCCTTCTGCTGCATTCAAAATACCGTATATTGCTGGTCAGTGAGTCACTATTGGTAAGGCTGTTGGGATGGATTCTATAATAATACCATTTTTCAGTTGTGAAGACGATGCGCGGCTGCCGGCACATCAGCTCGTAGAGAAACATCGTATCCTCGCCGTTGCGCAGGGTCTCGTCAAAGCGCAGGCTCCCAATCAGGTCTCTGCGGATCATCTTTCCGCCGATTGCCGCAGCTGCCTTCCGGTTTGTATGAAACCACGTCTCGCTTGCGTACCCCTCCGTACTCTGCCACTGCGCCGGTTCGTCCGTGGGAAAGGACGATATGTCCTCCTCCGTTCTCATGTGGCCGCAGGAAGCTATCTGAGCCTGGTGTATCTCCATCTGACGAACAAACGACTCTAACAGCAGGGGATGGATTTTGTCGTCACTGTCCAGAAAAAAGAGGTACTCTCCCTCTGCCAGCTCAAGGCCCCGGTTCCTGGCTGCGGAGACACCGCTGTTTTTCTGCCGCCAAAGCTTAATCCGGCTGTCTGTCCGGCTCCACTCCATACATATCTCCGGGCTGCGGTCTGTAGAGCCGTCATCAATCACCACTATTTCCATGTCCCGATAGGTCTGGTTGATAACCGATTGGAGACATGGGATGATAAATTCCTCTCTGTTATACAGAGGGATGATAACCGATACCTTACTCATACCTATTCCCCTGTATTGTTTCATAGAATCTTATCAGACTTTTCTTGATTGCCTTTCCCTGCCCACCGCGGTTTACTGCTCCTTCTGGCTCTCCAGATACTCGTCATAGCTCATCTTCCGGTCGATGAGCCTGCCTTCGGCGGTGAAGTCAAAGACCCGGTTGCATACCGTCTGGATGAGCTGGTGGTCGTGGGAGGCCACCAGCACGTTGCATTTGACAGCCTCCAGTCCCTTGTTCAGGGCGGCGATGGACTCCAGGTCCAGGTGGTTGGTGGGCTGGTCCAGCATGAGCACGTTGGCCCCGGACAGCATCATCCGGGACAGCATGCACCGCACCTTCTCGCCGCCGGACAGCACCTTCACCGGCTTGTGGACCTCGTCCCCGGAAAAGAGCATCCGGCCCAGGAAGCCCCGGAGGTACTGCTCCTGGGGGTCGGGGGAGAACTGGCGCAGCC
>CANSXE010000109.1 GCA_947650875.1 uncultured Bacillota bacterium
ATCGGCATCAACACCGCAGGCTCCAAGCTGGACTCCAACCTGTTCTACGCCGTCAGCGTCAGCGAGGTGCTCCCCCTGCTGGATAAAAACAGCATCCCCTACGCCCTGGCCCCGGAGGCCAAGACCGGCAGCAATACCATGCTCTATGTGGGCGTGGGTATCGCGGCCCTGGCGGTAATCGTGATTCTGGCAGTGGTTCTGGGCAAAAAGAAAAAGCCCACCCAGAGCGGGGAGAAAGCGGCCCGAGGCGGCGCGCCCGTTCTGCGCTCCATGGCCCCCCAGCATGGGGGAATGGTGGTCCAGCTCCACGGCCAGCCGGTGCAGATTGGCCGGGACGGGGCGGTGTGCCGCTTGGTCTATCAGGACGGAACCCCCGGGGTGAGCAGCAAGCACTGCCAGGTGTACTTCGACCAGAAGGACGGGCAGTTCGTGGTCACCGACTTGAACTCTACCTACGGCACTTTCCTGTCCAACGGCCAGCGCATCGCTCCCAATACTCCGGTGCGCCTGGCCCCCAAGAGCTCCTTCTATCTGGGGGAGGCGGACAACACCGTCTATGTGGACCTGGAGTAAGCCATGAGACTATCTGTTTACTGCTATACCAACCAGGGGGGCCGGGACCACAACGAGGACAGCGTGCGCTGCTCCGCTGAGGCGGGGGCTTTTGTCCTGGCCGACGGTCTGGGGGGCCACGGGAAGGGGGAGGTGGCCTCTGCTCTGGCGGCGGACGTCCTCTTCGAGGGCTGCGCCGCCCACCCGGACCCCGATGGACTGGCGGAGCTGTTCCAGCAGGCCAATGAGGCTGTGATGGAGGGTCAGAAGGTCCCTGGGCAGGAGGAGATGAAAACCACCGCCGTGGCCCTGTCCCTCACCCAAGATCAGGCGGTGTGGGGGCACATTGGGGACTCCAGGCTCTACCGCTTCTCAGGCGGAACGTTAACCCAGGAGACCCGGGACCACTCGGTCACCTATATGAAGTACCTGGGCGGCGAGATCTCCTATATGGACATCTGCCACGACGATGACCGGTCCAGCCTGCTGCGGGCCCTGGGAAAGCTCCCCTGCAAGCCGGAGACCGGCCAGGCGGAGCTCCATCCGGGGGACGCCTTCCTGCTGTGCTCCGACGGCTTTTGGGAGTATGTCTATCAGGAGGAGATGCTGGCCGACCTGCTGAAATCGGAGACGCCGGAGCAGTGGGCCCAAAACATGCTCCTGCGCCACATCTGCCGCACCCCGCCGGGAAACGACAATTTTTCCCTCATCACCGTGTTTGTGGAGGAGGAGCTATGAGACGGCTGACATCTATATTCCTTGCTCTGCTGTTGGTGGGGCTTATGTGTACCGGCGCTCTGGCTGCCGGCAGCGTGGAGATCGTCCGGGCCTTTGTCTACGACGGGACCCTGTATACCTATGTGTCCATGGACGGGATGGAGAAGCCCGTCACCAAGGCGGAGGCCAGGGTGGCTGGGCAGACCTTCTCCGCTTCGAACCGGCTGGAGACCGTCCGCCAGGCGGGGGCCCCGGTGACCTGGCTGCTGCTGGTGGACAACTCCACCTCCATGCCCGCCTTTCGCCAGGAGGTAGAGGAGTTTGCTCGAAGTCTGGCACAGTCCGGCGGGGAAAACACCCAATTTATTCTGGCTACCTTCGGAGACACGTTTGTGGTCCGGGCGGAGGACATATCCCCGGAGGGGTTGCCGGTTGAGATGGAACAGATCCCCTTTGACGAGCGGGTGACCCGCCTCCACACCGCCATCAGTCAGGGGCTGGATTACTTTGAGGAGCTGCCCCGGCAGCGCAGCGAGCTGCGCTGCATGGTGGTGTTGTCTGACGGAGTGCAGTATGACCCCACAGGTGGCGTGCCCTATGAGGAGCTGCTGGAGCGGGTCAGCGCCTCCGATGTGATGCTCCATTCGATGGGTCTGGGCGGTGACCAGGAGGCCCTGGAGAGTATGGGCCGGCTGGCGGAGGCATCAGGCGGGCTCCATCAGGTGGTGGACACGCAGACGGTGGCTGAGGCCGCTGTCCGGCTGGCGGAGAACAGCGGCGGGCTGTATGTCACCGGCTTTGACCTGTCTGTCCTGACCACGGAGGGCGGGACGGAACAGGTGTCCGTGGCCTTTGTCTCCGACGGGAAGCTGATCTGCCGGGCGGAGGCCCAGGTAGAGCTGCCCCAGCTGACGGGGGAAACCGGAGGGCAGCCCGATTCCCAGCCCCCCGCCCAGCTGCCGGAGTCCCCCGCTGAGATGCCCGAGGGGGGCGGAGCCGGGCCTGCCGCCCCGGCCGTTCCCTCCAAAGAGGGACCGCCGATGGGGCTGATTGCGGGGATCGCTATTGCGGCGCTGACCCTGATTGCCACCGCAGTCATCCTGACACAAAAAAAGCGGAAGCCTCAGGTGGTTTCCGAACCCGGGCCCGCCCCCCGGGAGGAACAGGCGGGCATCTATATGCGGCTGGAAGTGGTGCGGGGCGCCTTGGCCGGCGGCCAGAACCGGCAGGAGCTGGAATTGCGAAATGAGCTGATCGCTGGTACGGCTCCAGCCTGTGACATTGTAATTTCGGACGGAGAGGCCGCTCCCAGGCACGTCCGGCTGTTCTCCATGGAGGGGGCGGTATATGCGGAGACTCTGGATGCCTCATGCGTAACACTGGTCAACGGAGAGGAGTTTCAGAAAGCCCGGAGACTGCGCAGCGGGGATGAGATCACGGCAGGCAGTACCGTAATTCGTCTGAAATTTTAGCGGGGAACGATTTCCTTGTTTACTGCGTAGCAATTTTTGTATAGGTAGCGTGTCGTTTGAAGGCTTGACCCACACCGTGACCCACACGCGGAAAAAAGCGGGCGGAGTCAATGGACGGAAAAGTGCCAAAGACCATATACCTCTGCAACAAAAAGGTCCCGAAAGTGCTGAACAGCGGCACTCCCGAGGTTTCCAATCACTTGGTAAGGATGAGGTCCCCAGTTCAAATCTGGGTAGCAGCTCCATAAAGTCCAGCTTTTCTTGCGGGAAAGGCTGGATTTTTCTTGTATTTCAGCACTTTTCCCGCTGATTTAAAATTCGAGATTCAGACTTGACCACACAAATAGCCACAGACAGAGAAAAACGGCTCACCGAGGGGATATCCCACTCGTTGAGCCGTAGATTTTTGTCAGCCTGCTTTCAGACGCTCCCTTTCAGCGGCGATTTCCGTTTTCATTTCTGCTATCATCTTTGCCAGCAACTTTTCACACTCTTGCTCACTGTGAGCGTAGATGTTCCGGGGGTGCTTTTGGCCGTCCGGCCAGATAGGAGAGTAGCGCCCTTCCCAGAGTTTTTCGTTGATCTGCGTGACGCACCCGGTCCCCGCTTTACGCCGCTGTCCTTTATGAGCTTGAAATGTGCTGGGAGCAGGTTTCTGAGGTGCTGACGGATATTCTGCTTGTGGCTTAGCGTTGCCGATGCCTTGGTCGATTTTCACTGCCGCTGTCCTGCGCATTTCATCAGTGACGTGGGCGTAAATATTCAGCGTGGTGCTGCTGGAGACGTGACCTATGATGGTGGACAGGGTCTTAACATCCATCCCATGTTCCAAGGCAGCGGTAGAAAATGTGTGTCTGAGGTCATGAAATCTAATCTTTTTACACTCGGCCCTTACGAGAATGGTTTGCAGTCTTTTGCGAACTGCAGCCGGGTCTCTGGGGGAGTCCTCGCTGACCGGGGAAGGAAACATCCACCGGGAGTTCACGGTTTCTTTGTAGGTCTTGAGGACACCCAGAACAGGCACAGGGAGGATTACGCTGCGGTTACCGGCTTTGGTTTTGGGTGGAGAGGTCACAAGCTTGCCTTTGACCCGATGGACCTGCCGCTGCACTCGAAGTTCCCCAGTGCGAAAGTTGAGGTCATCCCATTGGAGGGCGCATATCTCGCCCCGCCGCAGGCCAGTGGAGAGTTCTAGTAAGAGCAGCTCATAGCAGCCGTCCTCCTTTGCTTGAATCAGCAGGCGCTGGATCTCTTCCGGGATCAGCACCTGCATCTCTCTGTTTTTTGCAGAGGGGAGGCGGCAGCCGTCGGCTGGATTGCGGAATAGGAGCTTTTCAGAGACAGCCTTGTCCAGTGCGGAATGGAGGGTGGTGTGGACGCCCCGAACAGTCTGGTCGGACAGGCCTTCACCATATAACTCAGTTCGAAGCAGTCTGCCGTTTTGCTTGAGCTTGGCGTAGAATTGTTGGATGTCGTTGGTGGTCAACTTGTCCATCTGAATGCTGCCCAAGGCAGGAACGATGTGCTGGTAGATGCGGCGCTCATAAGACATCTGGGTGTTGGGCCGGAGATTGGATTTTTTGTAGCTCTGATACCAGATATCCAGCCAGTCCCCCAATAGGATTCCGGGCTTGGGCTGTTCAGGAGCAGGAGCCTTGATGGATTTTTTCAGCGTCTTGAGCTTTGCCACGCACTCTGATTTGGTCTTTGCCAGAACATTCTTGGTGACAGGGAGACCTTTATCATCGTAGCCGACAACTACCCTCCCCTCCCAGCGGCCGTCTTTTCTCAGGCTGACGCCGCCGTCTCCCCGCTTTCTGCGTTTTGCCATGGTTTCATCTCCTCTCCAAGGTAATCAGTCAGAAAGCC
>CANSXE010000110.1 GCA_947650875.1 uncultured Bacillota bacterium
GTAATCCGGTCGTCGGGGAAGTCGGTGACATACTTGGCCACCCGGCCCGACTCCAAAGCGGCGATCATGTCCTCGTCGTTCACCAGACCGCCCCGGGCCAGGTTGAGCACCCGCACCTGGCCCTTCATCCTGCCGATGGACTCGGCGTTGATGAAATCCTTGGTGGAGCTGTTGTAGGGGATATGGATGGTGATGTAGTCGGACACCTTATACAGCTCGTTTACGTCCTTGACCACATGGACATGGCGGTCCAGCCGCAGGGCGGCGTCCACGGACAGAAAGGGGTCATAGCCGTAGACGTCCATCCCCAGGTCCAGGGCGATGTTGCACACCAGAGCCCCGATGGCCCCCAGGCCGATGACGCCCAAGGTCTTCTTATACAGCTCCGGGCCTGCAAAGGCGGACTTGCCCTTTTCCACGGCGGCGGCCACATCCACCTTGGGGGTATGGGCCTGCTCCTGTACCCAGTCGGCGCCTCCGAGAATGTCCCGGGAAGCCACCAGCATGGCGGCGATGACCAGCTCCTTCACCGCGTTGGCGTTGGCGCCGGGGGTGTTGAAGACCACAATGCCGTTTTCCGAACACCGGTCGATGGGGATATTGTTGGTGCCTGCCCCGGCCCGGGCGATGGCCCGGAGGGCGTCGGGAAAAACGTACTCGTGCATGGGGGCGGAGCGGACCAGGATGCCGTCCTCGTTCTCCACGTCGTTCCCCACCTGGAAGCGGTCCCGGTCCAGCCGGGCCAGCCCCACGGAAGAAATTTTGTTCAGTGTTTTAATACGATACATGTGAATTACCTCGTGTCTGTGTTTGTTTGGGGTGCAGTGCGCGGCAACTTGGCGCGCTCTGGCTTTGTATAGCGGCGCAGCCAGCTCACGCCCTGCGAGCAGGGGCAGAAATTATCCGCCCGCGCTAAGATGTGTTTTCAGCTTCATTCCATCCAGCGCCGGGGCAATCACCAGGAACAGGGCCCCGCTGCCGATGCCCTGGGCCAGGGTACCCAGGAACTGGGGCAGGAAGGCGGTCACGGTCCCGGCCATGACGCAGTTGGCCAGGGCGTAGGCGGCGGGGGAAAAGAGCCCAGCCACCACCACGGCGGCCCAGTTGCGTGGGCAGAGGATGCGCTCTGACTTGCTGGTGAAAAACAGCACCAGCACCGCCTTGATAACCAGGGTAGGCAGCACCCACATAGGGGCGGTGAGGAGGTCGGCCAGTCCCGCACCGACGGCGGCGGCCGCCGCCGCGTAGGGGACGGGCAGCAGACAGGCCGCCAGGTAGATCAGGGCGTCCCCCAGGTGGATATAGCCCCCGGTGGGGAGGGGGATATGGAGCATGTAGGCGGTCATAACGGTGATGGCGGCGGCGAACAGCGCGGTCGTCGTCAGCAGGCGCAGATTTTCTCTCTGAGACATGGGGTGTCCTTTCTCCGGTCAGTTGTCCTTGTCAAAGTTCTGGATAAAGCTGCACAGCTTTTCCACGCCCTCCACGGGCATGGCGTTGTAGATGCTGGCCCGCATGCCGCCGGTCTTCCGGTGGCCCTTCAGGTTGACAAAGCCGGCCGCTGTGGCTTCTTTGACAAACTTGGCGTCCAGGGCTTCGTCCCCGGTGCGGAAGGTAACATTCATCCCGGAGCGGGAGCCCTTGTCCGCGTGGCAGGTAAACAGCCGGGAGGAATCCAGCACCTGGTAGAGCATATCGGCCCGCTGCCGCTTCCGCTGCTCCATCCCCTCCAGACCGCCGTTCTCGGCCACCCAGTCCAGGGTGAGACCTAGCATGTAGATGCACCAGCAGGGGGGAGTGTTGTACATGGAATCCTTGTCGATCATGGTCTGATAGTTCATCATAAGGGGGGTGTAGGGCAGCTCGTGGCCGGCCAGGTCCTCTTTGATGATAACCACCGTCAGCCCGGCGGGGGCCATGTTCTTCTGTGCCCCGGCGTAGATCAGGCCGAATTTGGACACATCCACCGGCATGGACAGGATGTCAGAGGACATGTCGCACACCAGGGGGACGGAGCCGGTCTCGGGGACATAGTCCCACTCGGTGCCGTAGATGGTGTTGTTGGCGCAGTAGTAGAAGTAGCTGGCCTCGGGGTCCAGCTTCAGCTCCCCCTGCCGGGGGATACAGCAGTGGTTGCGGTCGCCGGTGTCGCAGGCCAGGCTGATTGTTCCGTACTTGGTGGCCTCCTTATAGGCCAGGTTGGAGAAGTTGCCGGTGACGGCGTAGTCCGCCCGCCCTGTTTTGCCGATGAGGTTCAGAGGAATGGCGGAGAACTGGCCGGAAGCCCCGGTCTGGAGGAACAGGATGCGGTAGTCCTCTGGCACGTTCATCAGCCGGCGCAGCTTGTCCTGGGTCTCCTGGAAGATGTCCATAAATACCTTAGATCGGTGGCTCATCTCCATCACGGACATACCGGAGCCCCGATAATTGGTGATCTCCGATCCGGCCCGCTCCAGTACGGACAGCGGGAGGACAGATGGTCCGGCGGCAAAGTTGTAGACGCGGGAATTGCTCATTGGAAAGAGCCCCTTTCTATCCTGAAAATGTGGCCGCAGATATGATATGCGGCAGTTTTTTAATTATAGTCCGGGAAAAATGCGGTGTCAATGCCAAAAGGGGATAAGGGGTGGAGACCAAATCGAATATTGTAAGTTATGAACAAAAAATGGGCGCTGTTTTTATATCATTTCAACAAAACTGGGCTTGACGGTGGCAAGCCAAACTGCTACAATACGGGCAGCCGCTGAGGAGTGTGGCAGCTGCAAAGCGCGGGCCGCCGGAGCGGCGAATACCCGCAGCGCAATCTGTTTTATGTGAAATGCAAGGAGGTCTTTGCTATGTTTAAGGAAATTGAAATTAAGGATAAGGCTCAGGTGGAGAAGATCAACAGGCTGGCCTGCGATGCCCCCTACGAGGTGTGGCTCAGCTCCGGCAGTGTGATGCTGGACGCCCGCTCCCTGCTGGGGCTGTTCGCCCTGGTGGGCAAGAAGGCCAACGTGGTGGTGGAGGACGACGTCGCCCCCAAGTCCTTCCAGAAGCTGATCACCAAAATGGCCTGACAACAAAATCAATACCCATCACATAGCAGAGGACTGCCCGGTCGGGCAGTCCTCTCAAATTTTTTCAAAAAACCCTTGACACAGAGCTTGATTGGTGATATGGTTAGTTACACAAGTAATTAACCAGTCGACTGACAGGAAAATTGAACTGCGGAGGTGATAAGATGCGTGGGACCTTAAACGACCAGTCCCTGATCTATTTGCAGATCGCCCGGATGCTGGAGGACGATATCCTCCGGGGGGTCTACCGGGAGGAGGAGCAGGTGCCCTCCACCAACGAGCTGGCCCGGGGCTACAACATCAACCCGGCCACGGCGGCCAAGGGCATCAACCTGCTGGTGGCGGACGGAATTTTGTACAAGCGCCGGGGCATCGGCATGTTCGTATCGAAAGGAGCGGGAGATACCGTGAAGCAGAAGCGAAAGGCCGCCTTTTACGACGGCTTTGTAAAGCCCCTGGTGAAGGAGGGGACCTCCCTGGCCCTCACCGGGGAGGAGATTACAGCCATGATTCAACAGGCCATTGGAGAGGAGAACAAAAAATGAACGCTGGAATTTTAAAGGCCGAGGGCCTGTGCAAATCCTATAAGGACAAGGAGGTCCTCCACAACCTGGACCTGACCATCGAGCCGGGGAAGATCTACGGTCTTATCGGCCGGAACGGCGCGGGCAAGACCACCCTGCTGGGCATCCTCACCGCTCAGAACACCAAGAACAGCGGCTCCGTCACCTACAACGGCCAGCCGGTGTGGGAGAACCAGAGGGCGCTGGACGACATCTGCTTCTCCCGGGAGCTCCAGGCCACCCTGTTCTCCGGGCCCAACAACCTGAAGGTGAAGCACTACCTCAAGTCCGCCGCCATCTACTACCCCAACTGGGACATGGACTACGCCCTGCGGCTGCTGGACGAGTTCAAGCTGTCCACTAAGAAAAAGATCTCCCAGCTCTCCAAGGGCCAGATGTCCATGGTGACCATCCTCATCGCCCTGGCCAGCCGGGCCCCCGTCACCATCCTGGACGAGCCCGCCGCCGGGCTGGACGTGGTCATGCGGGAGCGGTTCTACCAGCTGCTGCTGGAGGACTTCGCCCAGACAGGCCGCACCTTCATCGTCTCCACCCACATCATTGAGGAGGCCGCCTCCGTCTTTGAGCGGGTTATCATCCTGGACGAGGGCCGCATCATCGAAAATACGGACACCGAGGAGCTCATCAGCCAGTTCCGCTATGTCTCCGGCCGGGACGACGTGGTGGACCAGGTGTGCAGCGGGCTCCAGGTGCTGTCCACCCACCAGATGGGCCGGCACAAGACAGTGGCCGTCCGGGGGGATATGGTCAAGCTGGAGGCGGCTCAGAAGGCCGACGTGGATATCGCCCCCATGAACCTGCAAAACGTCTTCGTGTCCCTGTGCGGCCACGGGGACGCCCAGTAAGGAGGGGAGCAAAATGGTGAAATCCTTCCGGTTTCTCCTCAACTACTCCTGGGTCAACCTGGGGGC
>CANSXE010000111.1 GCA_947650875.1 uncultured Bacillota bacterium
GTTTTAATGCAAAAATCCCGCACCGAAGTGCGGGATTTTTGTCTGCATCTTTTTTGTCAATGCAAGTTGGTACGGGCGAAGGGATTCGAACCCCCGACCTACTGGTTCGTAGCCAGTCACTCTATCCAACTGAGCTACGCCCGCATACTGTTAAAGAGGTCTTCCTCTCGACAGCTTGATTAGTATAGCACAGTCCATCGGAAATTGCAAGAGGTTTTTCTGCTTTTTTTCAAATTATTCTCAATTTTTTCTTTTACACTGAACCGTAGACTTCCCGGTGAGCCTTCGACAGACAGACCTCCACATCCGGAAATGCTTCAGACAGGCGCCGCGCCAAGGGGGCGCACACCACATTTTCCGTGGGGAAGTGGCCGGCGTCCAGCAGGTTGAGCCCTAAAGCTTTCGCATCCAAAAACTGATTATACTTTACATCGGCGGTGACAAAGGTATCGCACCCAAGCGCAACGGCGTCCTCCATCATGGAACCGCAGGCTCCGCCTCCCACCGCTACCTTACAAACGGGCCGCCCCCCGTCCACGAAGCGCACCGCAGCAGACCCCAGCTTTTGTTTTACAAAAGCTGCATATTGGGCTGCGGACAGTCCGGACTGGTGCGCCGTTCCTACCCGGCCAATGCCGTAAGGGCGGCCATGTCCGTCCACTCCGGCCTGGTGGAGCTGGCCGATATCGCCGGACAACTCCAGCGCCCGGGCCAGACAGCCATTAACCCCCCCGTGGGCGGCATCCAGATTGGTGTGGGCACAGATGGCGGCAACCTTATTTTCTATCAGTGACAACAGAATACGCCCTGCCAAATCTCCATCCGTCACCGACCTCACCGGCTGAAAGATCACCGGATGGTGGGCCACAATCAGGTTGGCGCCTATTCCAGCGGCCTCTGTCACAACCTCTCCGGTGACATCCAGCGCCACCAGAATCTTTTCCACGGACCAATCGCCCCTGCCCACAAGAAAGCCGGCGTTGTCGAAGCTCTCTTGTGTGTGAAAGGGGGCAATCTTGTCCATAAATTCGTAAATATCCCTTACTGCTGCCACGCTTCCCACTCCTTTTTCATGTCAATCAGGCCGCTACGGACCTCCTCCAGCGCCCGGCGGCGGGCAGTTGTCCTCTCTCCCCGGGCTCTGGATATCCCCTCCAGCGCCCATCCGGTTTTGGCAATCCATTGGTCCAGCCACGCCCCCCGCAGCGGGTCGCAGCTGTTTTTTCCCGCCCACAGCTCCGCCGGGGTGAGAGGGGGCATCTCCCCGACACGGACCAAAAAGGCGGTGTACAGGGTGTCCCCCTCCCGGGCAAGCCGTTCCTCCGCAATGCGATAGCCGTTGGTTGACAGCCAGTCCCGCAGCTCGGGCATGGAGGACATGGGCTGTAAAATCAGGGGCCCCCCCCTCTCACGGGCCCAGGGGGC
This sequence comes from uncultured Bacillota bacterium, assembly GCA_947650875.1. Taxonomy (GTDB): domain Bacteria; phylum Bacillota; class Clostridia; order Oscillospirales; family Oscillospiraceae; genus Lawsonibacter. The sequence continues at coordinate 1,426 of CANSXE010000111.1, forward strand.
GGCCTTTAAAATGGCGGCGATGGTCTCTCCGCCCATGCCGGCGATGACCACCGCGTCCGTCTCGTCAGGACTGATCCCTGTCAGGCCGTCGCACAAGCGAAAGGCCACCTTTTCCGTGAGACCATATTCCCGCACGGTGGCCCGGGCCCGGTCCAAAGGCCCCCGGCGCAGGTCCGCAGCAATGGCAAAGGGGATTTTCTCCTCTAAAAGCAGCGCAGCGGGCAGATAGGCGTGGTCGGTGCCTACATCAGCCAGCCGCGCCCCTGCCGGCACCAGGTCCGCAGCCATCCGCAGGCGGGGCTTTAGTTCAATCCTCATAGCTCCTCCAGTTGGAGGGTCATCCGCAGAGCCCGGGCAAAATCCCGTGCCGCCTGCTCCCGCTCCTCATTCATAAAGGGCTCTTCCCCGCCCCGGTCCCGGCGGCAGAGAATGCCCAGATATTCCAGCTTCCCGTGGCGGCACCAGCGCTTGACGCCCTCCTCCCACAGGCCCGCCCCCTGCTCCGGGGAATAGCCGCAGGTGGCAACGGTGACTACCCGCTTCCCCTCCAGCAGTTTGGGGCCCTTCTCCCTGCCGTAGTTTTTTACTCCGGCATAAATAGCCCGATCCATCAATGCCTTCATGGGAGCGGTACAGAAAAAGGAGTAAATCGGGGTGGCCAGCACGATAACATCACAGTCAGCCATGGCGCAAAAAATCTCTTCAAGGCCGTCTTTCTGGACACAGCCCAGCCCGTCCAGGCAGTCCTGACAGGCCTTGCAGCCCAAACAGGGGTTGATCTGCCTGTCATAGAGCCAGATTATCTGCCCATCCATATCCAGACTGGCGCACTCCTCTAAAAACGGGGTTATCAGGGCGGCAGTATTGCCGTCCTTTCTGGGGCTGCCCATCAATACACAGAGCTTCATCGTTACCGCCTCACAAGTTCGAACAATTGTACCTATTTTAGCACAAAGTTTTCCTCTTGTAAAGAACAAAAAAGCCGCCCCCGGAGAAGGCGGCTTTTGTCTCACTTGCCGATCAGCTTGTTGACCTTGGCCAGAAGCTCATTGACATCCACACCATGGACGGCGCAGGCCTGCTCCACCGTTTCGCCCTGAGAGGCGGGGCAGCCCAGGCAGTGCATTCCGATGCCCATAAAGATGGGGGCGGCCTGGGGCGCAATCTTCAGGATGTCACCGATGATGGTGTCTTTGTTGATGGTCATGGTGGTATACCTCCATTTATCTTTAGGATGGTGGTAGTATAACCTATTCTTCGATTTTTTGCAACGGATTTTTTTCTTTTATTTTTTGCTGTCCTCTGCTATAATCGACAGGCGCAAAATGTGAATGATTGGAATGACATCCATGTATAATTCAAACACCCCTGCCGGAGAGCGGCTGTTCCCTGTGGCACTGCTCACCCTCTCCGGAGGTCTTCAGGACGCCTATACCTATTTCTGCCGGGGGCATGTGTTTGCCAATGCCCAGACCGGCAACATCGTCTTGCTGGGACAGAGCCTGTTTTCAGGCAGCCTGTCTCAGGCCGGGCGCTACCTCCTGCCCCTGCTGGCTTTTGCCCTGGGGGTGGCGGCGGCGGAGTATGTCCGCACCCGGCCAAACCGGCGGCTTGGCTGGCAGCAGCAGGTGCTGCTGTGGGAGATTGCCCTTCTGGCTGCGGTCGGCTTTCTCCCCCCGTCTATGGACCTGGCCGCAAATGCGCTGGTCTCCTTTTCCTGCGCCATGCAGGTGCAGGCCTTCCGGCGGGTGGAGGGCTTTGCCTTTGCCAGCACCATGTGTATCGGCAATCTGCGGGGCGGAACCGACGCCCTGTGCGCCTTCCTGCGCACCAGGGACCGGCAGGAGAGGAAAAAAGCCGGACTGTATTTTACGGTCATCCTCCTGTTTGCCCTGGGGGCCGGAGCGGGCAGCCTGGTTCTGACCCCGCTGGGTCTGCGGGCAATCTGGCTGTCCTGCGCCCTGCTGGCCCTGAGCTTTGTGCTGTTGTTTTAATTTCACGGCGCATACCGGGCCGCCGGAGGACAAAGACGGGCGGCGTTCTGCTGACGCCGCCCCGTGGTTTTGATTCAGCCCCATCCCCCGGTAAAGGCGGGGATACAGTCGGTGTCCTGAACCACAAATATCTCGTAGAGATGGGAGAGGGCGTCCCAGGTGGCCTTATCCATACAGCCGGTGGCCGGCAGGCCGGCGGCCCGCTGCAGCCACCGGATGTTGTCCGCCGAGACGGGGCCGTTGCAGCCGTCTGCCTCGCAGGGGGTGATGCCCTCAAAGTGCTTTGCAAGGATGTTGAACATGGTCTGCGGTACAATCAGATACTCCCTGCTCTCCCCCTCGTGGACTTGAACTCCCTCGGAGGGAAAAATCCGGGTGGCCCGGGAGTAGCTCTCCTGGGACTGCTGTCTCAGCCAGCAGCTGTGGATGGCGTTCCAGGTGGCCTGGTCCACCACCCCGGTAACGGGCAGGCCCGCCTCCCGCTGGAAGCGCATCACCGCCTCCAGGGTGCGCTCGCCGTAGACCCCGTCCACCGCCAGCTCCGGCAAAAACTGATAGGTCTTTGAGAGCTGACGGAGCATATATTGCAGGCTGCTCACCGGTTTGGACAGCATCTCCCGCTCCAGCAGCTCCCGTCCTGCCGCGGTGTCTCTCATACCTTCACTCCTCTCTGTCCGTTCTGGCCGTCCATCTGACCCAATTCCAGCGGGCGGCCCTGGTACTGGCCCATCCGGGGGGTGTCACCCCACCGCTCCGCGCCCCCATCGGACCGGTCCTCCGCCATTACAGGAAGGGCGTCCTCCCTTAGGGACTGGGCCCGCACCGTGTCCCGGCGGAGGAAGTAGTCCGCCAGAGCGAAGTTGCTGTAGATGGAATTCCAGGTGGTCTCATCCACATATCCGTTGGGGGTGAGACCCACCAGCTGCTGGTAGGTGCGCACCGCCTGGGTGGTGGAGGGGCCGAACACGCCGTCCACCGAAATGGGGGACAGGGAGTTGTCAAACTGGGCCAGCAGGGCCAGCATATACTGGAGGATGCCCACCTC
>CANSXE010000112.1 GCA_947650875.1 uncultured Bacillota bacterium
TGGACTACAAGGGCATCACCGTGGCCGAGGACACCGCCCTGCGCGCTGAGCTGCGGCAGAACGACGTGCAGTACTCCGTGGTGAAGAACACCCTGGTCCGCTTCGCCCTGGACGCCGCCGGCCTGAAGGAGCTGGACGAGGTGCTCAACGGCACCACTTCCCTGGCCACCAGCGCCGGAGACCCCATCGCCCCCATGCGTGTGGTGAACAAGCACGCCAAGAAGCTGGGTGAGGGCAAGTTCAACATCAAGGGCGGCTTTATGGACGGCAAGGTGATCTCCCTGGAGGAGATTATGGCTCTGGCCGAACTGCCCGCCAAGGACGTGCTCCAGGCCCAGGCTCTGGGCATGATGCTGGCTCCCATTACCAGCCTGGCTATCGTGCTGAAGGCCATCGCCGAGAAGGGCGGCGAGCCCGCCGCCGAAGCCCCCGCCGAGGAGACCCCCGCCGCCGAGTAAGCGGCACATACCGCTCCCCACGGGGAGACAAAAAATTTAACATGACACTTATTAGGAGGTTAATTTATCATGGCTAGTGAGAAAATTACTGCTCTGATCGAGGAAGTTAAGGCTCTGACCGTTCTGGAGCTGTCCGAGCTGGTGAAGGCTCTGGAGGAGGAGTTCGGCGTGTCCGCCGCCGCCATGGCCGCTCCCGCTGCCGGCGCCGGCGCCGCTGAGGCCGCCGCCGAGAAGACCGAGTTTGACGTGGTTCTGGCCGGCTTCGACGCCGCCGCCAAGATCAAGGTCATCAAGGCCGTCCGCGAGATCACCGGCCTGGGCCTGGCCGAGGCCAAGGCCGCTGTCGAGGGCGCTCCCAAGACCCTGAAGGAGGCCGTGTCCAAGGACGAGGCCGAGGAGCTGAAGAAGAAGCTGGAGGAAGCCGGCGCCAAGGTGGAGCTGAAGTAATCGCTCCCCACCGACTTGTTCCGTTTCCTCAAAATCTTAACTCGAGAAGAGCCTGTGGTAATTTCACATTACCCCAGGCTCTTTTTCTGCAAATTGACCGCCGCACAGCGGCCGCACGGAAGAATGCCGGCCGCATGAGGAAAGACAAGGAGGATTTTTTATGTTAGAGGTTTCAGGAAAGTACAATCAGGCAAAAATTTTCACCGACGTGGTGGACCAGGCGTCCATTGCCCAGGTGATCGAGCTGTGCAACCAGGAGTTTACCGCCGGCAGCCGCATCCGGCTGATGCCCGACGTCCACGCCGGGGCGGGGTGCACTGTGGGCACCACCATGACCATCACCGACCGGGTGGTCCCCAACCTGGTGGGGGTGGACATCGGCTGCGGTATGGAGACCGCCCGGCTCCGGGAGAACCATCTGGAGCTGCAAAAGCTGGATAAGCTGATCCGGGAGAAAATCCCCTCCGGCTTTGCGGTGCGCAGCGCCGTCCACCGGTACGCGGACCAGATCGACCTGGAGGAGCTGTGCTGCTTCAAACACGTCCAGATGCTCCGGGCGGAAAAGAGCATCGGCACCCTGGGGGGCGGCAACCACTTTATCGAGGTGGACCGGGACGAGGAGGGGCAGCTGTATGTGGTGATCCACTCAGGCAGCCGCCGCCTGGGGCTGGAGGTGGCCAAATACTACCAGGAGGAGGGCTATAAGGTCCTCAACCAGACCGACCAGGCCTCGCTGGATCAGCTGATTGCTGAAATGAGGGCGGCGGGCCGGCAGAAGGACATCCAGAAGGAACTGAAGCGGCGGAAAAGCCAGAAGCTGACCCGCATCCCCCGGCCGCTGGCCTATGTGGCCGGAGAGCTGTTCGACCAGTATATCCACGACATGAAGCTGGTGCAGCACTTCGCCCGGCTGAACCGCCAGGCCATGCTGGACGAGATTGTCAAGGGGATGAAGCTCCATGTGGAGGAGCAGTTTACCACCATCCACAACTATATCGACACCGACGCCATGATCCTGCGGAAGGGGGCGGTGTCCGCCAAAGCGGGGGAACAGCTTCTCATCCCCATCAACATGCGGGACGGCTCCCTGCTGTGCGTGGGCAAGGGCAACGAGGACTGGAACTGCTCCGCCCCCCACGGGGCGGGCCGGCTCATGAGCCGTGGGGAGGCCAAGCAATCCTTTACCGTGTCGGAGTTCAAAAAGCAGATGGAGGGCATCTACAGCACCTCGGTGGGCCGGTCCACCCTGGACGAGTGCCCCATGGCCTACAAGGGGATGGCCGACATTCTGGACAACATCGGCCCCACCGCCGAGGTGGTGAAGGTTATCCGCCCCATCTACAACTTTAAGGCCGGGGAAGATGGCTGACGGCGTACAAATCAGTCCGGCGGGCGGACAGGAGAGGGAGCTGACGGCGCACCGAGTCGATCTGAGCCATGTCCAGGTCCACCACCGCCAGGGCGGGCTTCTCCTCCGCCCGGTAGATAATATCCCCCCAGGGGGAGACCACCATGGAGTTGGCGTAGGACACATAGCCCTCGTAGGACCGGGCGGGGGCGACGCCCACGGTGAACAGCTGGTTGTCCACCGCCCGCTGCCGGAACATCAGCTCCCAGTGGGCCGGGCCGGTGGTCATGTTGAAGGCGGCAGGGACGAAGATGCACCGGGCCCCCTCCAGGGCCATGAGCCGGGCCAGCTCAGGAAAGCGGAAGTCGAAGCAGATGCACAGGCCCATTTTGCCAAACTCGGTGTCGAACACCGTCACGGCGTCCCCGGCGGTGAAGGTGGCCGACTCCTGAAAGACCTGGCCGCCGTCGATGGCGATGTCGAACAGGTGGACCTTTTTGTGGACCGCCAGGCGCCGGCCGGCCCGGTCGAAGACGAAGGAGGCGTTGTAGATATGCCCCTCCTCCAGCAGGGGGATGGAGCCCCCCACCAGATAGACCCCGTTTTGGGCCGCCGCCGCGCTGAGGCGGGCGGTGGAGGGGCCGTCCGCCGGCTCGGCGTTGGCCACAAAGGCGGCGTTGTAGTAGGGGCAGTTGAACATCTCCGGCAGGACAACAATGTCCGCGCCCCCCTCCGCTGCCTGGCGGATGAACCCCTCGGCGTTGGTCAGGTTGGTCTTCTTGTCGTTGGTGACAGGGGATTGAATGATACCGATTTTCATAGGGATACTTCCTTTCGCAGGTGAGTGACTTTATGGTGCCCATTTCAGAACATTTCATGTCACAGCAGCAGGGACACCAGGGGGATGGTGGCGATGCACAGCAGGCTGGAGAGAAAGACGGTCCGGGCGGCCAGCTGGGTGCTGCCGCCGTACTCCTCCCCCAGAAGGGTAGCGACGGCGGGGGCGGGCATGGACAGATTGATGAGGGCCGCCCCCATCACCAGGCCGTCCAGCCCGGGGACCAGCCCCATCAGCGCCCAGGCCGCCACGGGAAAGAGGAGCAGCCGGGCGCCGGCGGCGGTGAAGGCGTCCCGGTCCCGGAGCACATCGCCGATCCGCCCCTGGGACAGGTTCATGCCGGTGATAATCATGGACAGGGGGGTGGTGGTGTCGGACAGGTAGCCCAGAGGGCCCAGGATGGCCTGGGGCAGCTGAAGCTGGGTGAAGTAGAGGAACAGACCCACCACCATGGCCAGGTTGGTCACGCTGAACACCGCCCGGCTCCAGGAGATGGGCCGGGCGGAGCCGTTTTGGGGCAGGTCCATGCACACCAGCTTAGCCCCCATGCTGTATATCAGCAGATTGAAGGGGATGGACAGGATCACCGTGAGGGTAAGGCCCTCCTCGCCAAAGAGGGCCAGGGCCACGGGAAAGCCCATAAAGCCGTTGTTGCAGAAGGTGGCGCAGCAGCACCACATCCCCCGCCGGCCGTCGGACACCCGAAGCAGCCGGGACAGCCCCAGGGACAGCAGCCCGAACAGGGGGAACATCACCGCCCCCACCAGGAAAATGGAGACCCCCAGCCTTAAAAAGCCGGGGTCGAAGGGCCGGAGCATGGAGTGGATGATGGTGACCGGGACGGTGACCTTCATCAGCAGGGTGCTCATGGGCTTGGAGGACTCGGCGGGGAGCAGCCCGGCGCGCACGGCAAAAAAGCCCACGCCGATGAGCAGGAACAGCCCCACCAGGTTGGAAAACAGGACGGAAAGGTCCATAAGGATCATCTCTCTTTTTCGTGTTTTGCCCGGAAAGCAGACAAAATCAGCCGCCGGCGGGGAGACCCTCCGGCGGCTGGTTCACTGCTTGTTACCGGTTCTTAAAGGCGGTGACCTTCTCCTTGTTGACGAAGGCCTTCATGGCGTCCTTCTGGTCCTCGGTGGCGAAGCACAGGCCGAAGGCTTCGGCCTCAAAGGCGGCGCCGGTGGTCATGTCGGTCTGCATCCCCCGGCGGATGGCCGCCTTGG
>CANSXE010000113.1 GCA_947650875.1 uncultured Bacillota bacterium
TGGAGTCGGGCCGGGTGGCCAAGTATGTCACCGACTTCCCCGACGACCGGATTACCACCGTTAAAAACGTGATTGCCCTGCCCCACCTGGGGGCTTCCACCCCGGAGAGCGAGGAGAACTGCGCCGTTATGGCCGCCCGCCAGCTTCAGGACTACCTGCTCAACGGCAACATCACCAACTCGGTCAACCTGCCCAATGTGACCCAGGACCGGAGCGGCATCGCCCGTCTCTGCCTGATCCACAAGAACGTCCCCGGCATGCTGACTCAGATCATGGGAGTTCTGTCCGACGACCATATCAACGTAGAAAACCTGACCAACAAGTCCAAAAAGGACTATGCCTACACGATGGTGGATGTCAACACCCGTCTCACCGAGGATGCGGTGGAGGAGCTGCGTGCCATCCCCAACATGATCCGGGTGCGGGTTCTGAACCACTGAGCATTTCACCGTTCCTTCAGAAAAGCAACAGCGGAGACTGTTTTGACACAGTCCCCGCTGTTTTATTATGCGTATCGGAATTATTCATGTCCCAGCGGCAGTTTTCATATAATCCAATAACGTTACATCCCCTTGGAGGGCCAATCTATTTTAAAATGGGAGTGCTGTCATATGACAAAAAAACGGGAATCTGTCAAAATATTTTTCATTGAACGTAAATGGTGGACCGCAGTGGTCTGTCTCTGTCTCGCGGCGACCATGTTTTATGTGGTCAACTATCCTGCCGCCGTGGGCGCATCGGCTGCCGCCCGCCAACTGCCCATTTACTGCGTTCAACGGGACCAGAAGCTGGTGTCCATCAGCTTTGATGCCGCCTGGGGCAACGAGGATACCCAGCAGCTGATTGACACCCTGGGGCAGTACAATGTCTCCGCCACCTTTTTCGTGGTGGGCGAATGGGTGGACAAATATCCCGAGTCGGTAAAGGCCCTCCACAACGCCGGGCACGAGGTCATGAACCACTCCAACACCCATGCCCATTACCCCCAGCTCTCCGCCGACCAGGTGGTGGCAGACTTAAACGCCTGCAACGACAAGATTGAAGGGGTTACCGGTGTCCGCCCCACGCTGGTACGCCTGCCCTACGGCGACTATGATGATAATTCTGTCAACGCCGTGCGCTCTATTGGGATGGAGCCCATTCAGTGGGATGTGGACAGCCTGGACTGGAAGGACCTGTCCGCCGGGGAGATTATTCAGCGGGTGACATCCAAGGTACAGCCCGGGTCCATCGTCCTGTTCCACAACGCCGCACTGCACACCCCCGAAGCCCTGCCCACCATCATCCAGACCCTCCTTCAGGAGGGCTACACCTTTGTCCCCATCTCTCAGATCATCCTCTCCGGGGATTACACCATTGACCATACAGGACGGCAGTGTCCGGCATAGAAAAACGCCCTGTGGCAATTGCCGCAGGGCACTTTACTTCACGCATTCCGGACAGTCTCAGGGGGCAGTCCTTTCTATCAGGTCAGCCAGAGTAAACTGATCCAGATATTGGGCTATTACCCGGTCCAGCCCCTCCCACAGGGGACGGGTGCGGCACTCCAGCTTCTGGGGACAATCTTGTCCCCCTTCCAGACAGGCCACAGGGGCCAGGGGACCATCCGCTGTCTCTAACACCGTCTTAATCCGGTACTCCTCCGGAGACTTGCTCAGCCGGTAGCCGCCCCCCTTGCCCCGCAGGCCAACGAGCAGCCCCTCCTTTACCAGCAGCTTGACAATGATTTCCAGATATTTCTCCGAAATCTCCTGCCGCCGGGCGGACTCCCTCAGGGGGACATATCCCATACCCTGGTGCTCCCCAACGTCAATCAATAGCCGGAGCGCATACCGGCCCTTGGTCGATATCATCACAGCTCAGCCACCGCCTTTCTTTTCCTATTATACCGCAAGGTAAATAGGATATCAATGAAAATTTTGCCGCCCATTTACGGGGCCCGTTATGTGAACATACTCCACACTGTCAGACCAATTTGCAGCGCCGCCAACAGCGGAAATCCCCAGCGAAAATACCAGTGCCTGGTCTTGTGGTGGAACACCCTCATCCCCAGCGTCCCTCCCGGCGCACCGCCTAACAGGGCGGGGAGAAACAGCCCCTTCTCTGAAATGCGCCACTGTCCCTTCCGGGCCCGGCCCTTGTCCACACCCATCAGCAAAAAGGCGGTCAGATTGACCGCCAGCAGGTACAGGCCCAGCAGCTGCCACAGCTCCTTCGGCATTTTCCGCCGCCCCCTTTTTCAAAATAAAATTCTCGCCTATTTTAATTATAGCGCGGTCAACCGCCTTTTTCAACAAAATTTCGTCCGTAATTTCTATGGAAAATTTTCTAAATAAACTTGCAATATCACCCAGCCATCTGTATAATATTATGCACGGTATTCCAGAAACGCGGACAATTTTTCTAGTCCAGACGCTCTCCCCGCGGGGCGGCCCCGCCGGGAGACGGACGTCCGGAGCGCCGTATACGCTAGAAAGGAATGATGTTTACCAATGGCTAACAAATTTTTGTACCTCTTTTCCGAGGGCAACGCTGACATGCGCAACCTGCTGGGCGGCAAGGGCGCCAACCTGGCTGAGATGACCAACATCGGTATGCCCGTCCCCCAGGGCTTTACCATTACCACCGAGGCCTGCACCCAGTATTATGAGGACGGCGAGCGGATCAACGACGATATCCAGGCCCAGATTATGGAGTATATTGACAAGCTGGAGAAGATCACCGGCAAGAAGTTCGGTGACCTGGAGAACCCCCTGCTGGTCTCCGTCCGCTCCGGCGCCCGGGCCTCCATGCCCGGCATGATGGACACCATCCTCAACCTGGGTCTGAACGAACAGGTGGTGGAAGTGATTGCCAAGCAGTCCAATAACCCCCGCTGGGCCTGGGACTGCTACCGCCGCTTCATCCAGATGTACTCCGACGTGGTCATGGAGGTGGGCAAGAAGTACTTTGAGCAGCTCATCGACGAAATGAAGGAGAAGAAAGGTGTCACCCAGGATGTGGAGCTGGACGCCGACGACCTGAAGACTCTGGCCAACCAGTTCAAGGCCGAGTATAAGGAGAAGATCGGCGCCGACTTCCCCGCCGACCCCAAGGAGCAGCTGATGGGGGCCATCAAGGCCGTGTTCCGCTCCTGGAACAACCCCCGTGCCATTGTCTACCGCCGGATGAACGACATCCCCGGCTCCTGGGGCACCGCCGTCAACGTGCAGTCCATGGCCTTCGGCAACATGGGCGACGACTGCGGCACCGGCGTGGCCTTTACCCGCAACCCCGCCACCGGCGAGAAGAAGCTGATGGGCGAGTTCCTGACCAACGCCCAGGGTGAGGACGTGGTGGCCGGCGTGCGCACCCCCATGCCCATTCAGGAGATGGCTGAGAAGTTCCCCGAGGCCTTCGCCCAGTTCACCGACGTGTGCCAGAAGCTGGAGGACCACTACCGGGACATGCAGGACATGGAGTTCACCGTGGAGCACGGCAAGCTCTACATGCTCCAGACCCGCAACGGCAAGCGCACCGCCGCCGCCGCCCTGAAGATCGCCTGCGACCTGGTGGACGAGGGCATGATCGACGAGAAGAAGGCCGTCGCCATGATCGACCCCCGCAATCTGGACACCCTGCTCCACCCCCAGTTTGACCCCGCCGCCCTGAAGAAGGCCACCCCCATCGCCACCGCTCTGCCCGCCTCCCCCGGCGCTGCCTGCGGCAAGATTGTCTTCACCGCCGACGACGCCAAGGAGTGGGCCGCCCGGGGCGAGAAGGTCTGTCTGGTCCGGCTGGAGACCTCCCCCGAGGACATCGAGGGCATGGTGGCCTCCCAGGGCATCCTCACCGTCCGGGGCGGCATGACCTCCCACGCCGCCGTGGTGGCCCGGGGCATGGGCACCTGCTGCGTGTCCGGCTGCGGCGCCATCAAGATGGACGAGGAGAACAAGAAGTTTGAGCTGGACGGCAAGACCTACCAGGAGGGCGACTGGATTTCCCTGGACGGCTCCACCGGCAACATCTACGGCGAGGCCATCCCCACTGTGGACGCCTCCATCTCCGGCGAGTTCGGGCGCATCATGGCCTGGGCGGACAAGTACCGCCAGATGGGCGTGCGCACCAACGCCGACAACCCCCGGGACACCGCTCAGGCCGTGAAATTCGGCGCTCAGGGCATCGGCCTGTGCCGCACCGAGCACATGTTCTTCGAGGCCGACCGCATCCCCGCCATCCGGGAGATGATCTGCTCCGACACCGTGGAGC
>CANSXE010000114.1 GCA_947650875.1 uncultured Bacillota bacterium
AGAAAATCATAGTCCATGCGCCGGAAAAGGTGGACGGGAAACGGGTACAGAAAGTGGATATTATTTTCAACTTTGTTGGAGAAATCAATTTCCTTTCTGCCACGCAACCGAAACGGCAAGGCGCATAGGAACTCAAAAAGACGGTATAGCCCTTGTAATCGGGGCTATACCGCCTAATCTGAAATTACTTCCCTCTAACCGTAAACATTTGGATTTAGGCGGTTTTTGCTTTGAATATGCAATTTTTTAGGGCAGTTTAAAATCTCAAAAGACCTCGTTACTGGAAAAATGGGCTTTTTGCAAAAGATTTTGCAATTTTTGAGGGCTTCTAGGAGTCTTAAACCGTTGTGCTACAAGGGTTTCCGGGTTTCTGGCCTTGCAAATTTCCTGCAACTGCCGGGGATTATGCGGAGTAGGCGCGGTCAACGACTGCGGCGGCCTTGCTGATGGTCTCCCGGCCCTTGACATAGTAGCGTAGGGTCATGGCTGAGGTTGTATGTCCTGCCGCCGCCTGTGCCAGCTTTATGTCTTTGGTCTGGTCGTACAGGTCAGTAAGTACGGTGGTACGGAAACGAATAGGCGTGATGTTTTCGGTAAAACCTGTGTCTCGCTTGATGCGGTTGCACACCATATTGGGGAAGGAAGATTTAAATGAAATTTGAACGAGACGGCTCCGCGCTGCTGTGCTTCCACCAGGGGGAGCGTCTCCGGATCGAGCCCTGGGGGCAGGACTCTCTCCGGGTGCGCTCCACCATGGGGCGGGACTTTTCCGGGAATGTCTGGGCTCTGACCGAGCCTGTGGACGACTTCCCAACTCAGATTGACATCGGAGAGACCGGCCACCGGGCGGAGGACGGCTCCATGGACAAGCGGCCTGTGGCCTCCATCACCAACGGACGTATCCGGGCCACCGTAAACCACGCCGGGGTGCTGTCCTTCTACCGGGACGAAACACTGATTTTGCGGGAGTATTTCCGGGCCTACGACGGCACCATCTCCCGGGAGAGCCGCTGCCTGAAGCTGGTTTCCCGGGAGTGGAAAGGGATTGCCGGCGGGACAGAGTACAGTCTCAACGTGAAATTTGAGGCCAGCAAGGGCGAAAAAATCTTCGGCATGGGACAGTATCAGGATGACTGCATGGACCGGAAGGGCTGCGTGCTGGAGCTGGCCCAGCGCAACTCTCAGATCTCCGTCCCCTTCGCGGTGTCCTCCCTGGGATACGGCTTTCTGTGGAACAACCCCGCCGTGGGCCGGGTGACCTTCGGCAACAACTATACCGAGTGGATCGCCCGCTCCACCCGGGAGATGGACTATTGGATCACCGTGGCCGATACCCCCAAGGCCATCCTGGCCAGCTATACCGCCGTCACCGGACGGGCGGGGATGTTCCCGGAGGACCGGATGGGCCTGTGGCAGTGCAAGCTGCGCTACCGCACCCAGGACGAGGTCCTCACCGTGGCCCGGCAGTACCAGAAGGAGGGTGTCAAAATTGACCAGATTGTGATTGACTTCTTCCACTGGACCCTTCAGGGGGACTGGAAGTTCGACGAGACCTACTGGCCCGACCCCAAGGCCATGGTGGACGAGCTGCACAGCATGGGCATCAAGGTAATCGTGTCGGTGTGGCCTACGGTGGACCGCCGATCAGAGAATTTTGGTCCTCTCCTGGAGCGAGGGCTGCTCATGCGCACCGAGCGTGGGGCCCTCCAGACCTACGACTACCAGGGGGACTGTGTGGAGATTGACCCCTTCAACCCCGAGGCCCGGCGGTATATCTGGGAGGTCTGCAAGAAAAACTACTACGACCTGGGCATTGACGCCTTCTGGCTGGACAACACCGAGCCCGACCTGGGCGTCTACGACTTCGAGCACTACCGCTACTGCGACGGTCCCGCCCTGGCGGTGGGCAACCTGTACCCCCAGCTGTTCAGCCGGGCCTTCTACGACGAGATGAGTCAATTGCAGGACACCCCTGTGGTGAATCTGCTGCGCTGCTGCTGGGCCGGGTCCCAGAAGTACGGCAACGTGATCTGGTCCGGGGACATTCCCAGCACCTTCGAGTCCCTTGCCGACCAAATCCAGTGCGGCCTGAACATGGGCCTGGCGGGCATCCCCTGGTGGACCACCGACATCGGCGGTTTTATGACCGACGACGCGGAGGACCCAGATTTCAGGCAGCTGCTCATCCGCTGGTATCAGTTCGCGGTGTACTCCCCGGTGCTGCGGATGCACGGAGACCGGGGTCCCCACAATATCCCACCCCTGGACAACCGGGACTGGGGCGGCGGCTACCTCCACACCGGCCACCCCAACGAGCTTTGGAGCTACGGCGAGGAGAACTACGCCATCATGCGCAAATACTACGACCTCCGCATCGCCATGCGCGGCTATATCAGCTCCCTGTTCCGGGAGAGCCACGAGAACGGCTCTCCGCTGCTGCGGGCGATGTTCTACGAGTTCCCGGAGGATGAAATGTGCTGGACGCTCCAGGACCAGTACATGTTTGGCGGGAAGTATCTGGTGGCACCCATCCTCCGCCTGAACCAGTTCAAGAGGGAGGTCTACCTGCCCGAGGGGGAATGGAAACTCACCTCCACAGGAGAGGTGTTCCAGGGCCGGCAGACAGTGACAGCGGACGCTCCCATCGACTACATGCCGGTGTTTGAGAGAAGCGGCTATGGCGATTCTCCCAAATAACGAGAAAGCATCTCTTTGCAGGGGCGGCCAAAGGCCGCCCCTGCCCTGCATGACGCACTCGGGAGCGTCACCGCGTGATTGAGGGGGGCGGCGGAAGGCGTGAAGTTGGTTATATCCGCCAAAAAGAAACGGGCTGTTTTTTGCACTCCACCAAATTTATCAAAGGCATGAAGATTCTCCTTGCATATTGGGGGGATTGTTGATATTATATATACAGCTCAATCGGAAACGGTTCCGATAACAGTTCTGATAACAGTTTCGGTAGCGTTATCAATTCTGGCAAAATTTATTTTAGGAGGATCATGAAATGAGAAAGTGGAAAACAATCCTGGCTCTGGCTCTGAGCGCGGCCATGTCCCTGTCCCTGCTGGCCGGCTGCGGCGGCGACAAGCCCGCCGGCAGCAACCCCGGCAACACCTCCAATCCCGGCTCCGCCGGCAACGCCGGCAACAGCGGCGAGTCCGGCCGGGTATACTGGCTGAACTTCAAGCCCGAGCTGGACGAGACCGCTCAGGCCCTGGCCAAGACCTACAAGGAGAAGACCGGCGTGGATGTTCAGGTAATCACCGCAGCCGCCGGCACCTATCAGCAGACCCTCACCGCCGAGATGGATAAGTCCGCACCTCCCACGCTCTTCGTCATCGGCAACACCGCCGGTGTGGCCGACTGGGGCGAGTACGCCATGGACCTGACCGGCACCGCCATCGCCAACGAGCTGAACACCGACGCCTATAACCTCTATGACGACGCGGGCAAGCTGGTATCCATCGGCTACTGCTACGAGTGCTATGGTATCATTGTCAACCCCGACCTGGTGACCAAGGCCGGCCACTCCATGGACGAGATCAAGGACTTCGCCGGTCTGAAGGCCGTGGCGGAGGACATCCACGCCAACGCCGCCACTCTGGGCTTTGACGCCTTTACCTCCTGCGACATGGACGACTCCTCCTCCTGGCGCTTCACCGGCCACATGGCCAACCTGGAGTACTACTATGAGCAGAAGGACGCCCCCTGGACCGAGTGCCCCCCTCCATCACCGGCGCCTATCTGGACAACTTCAAGAATCTGTACGATCTGTGCATCAACAACAGCCTGACCTCCCCCAAGGATCTGGCCACCGGCGGCCACGACGCCGGCCAGGAGTTTAAGGACGGCAAGGCCGCCTTCACCGTGCAGGGTTCCTGGGAGTACGCCAACTATGTGGCTTCCGTGCCCAACGCCACCATGATCCCCTACTACTGCGGCGTGGCCGGCGAAGACAAGGCCGGTCTGAACTGCGGTACCGAGAACTGCTGGGCCGTCAACGCCAATGTCTCCGAGGCCGACCAGAAGGCCACTATCGACTTCATGGTGTGGCTGGTCTCCGACCCCGACGCCGCCGGCAAGATGGTGGAGCAGCTGGGCATCCTGCCCTATAAGAACGCCCCCGAGTCCACCAACGGCTTCCTCAACGATGCCGCCGAGTACACTGCCAACGGCTGCTATGTGATGCCCTGGGTCACCAACTACCAGCCCAACGTGGACGAGTACCGCCGGGGCC
>CANSXE010000115.1 GCA_947650875.1 uncultured Bacillota bacterium
CCTGCCAGGGGCAGCCGTCGGTGAGCTCCACCTCCCCCAGCAGGCCCGCCCGGAGGTAGCTGCCCTCCAGCAGGTCGTGGGACAGGATGGTATTGTTAGGAAAGCGGTCATTCAGACAGGTGTGGAAGGCGTCCACCGAAAAGACGCCCTTACCGGTGTAGGTGCCCTGGTCGAAGAGGTCGTGGTACACGTCGCTGGCGGTGGAACCGTAGGGGTCCACGCCCCCCAGCCCACCGAATATCTTGGCGAAGAAGGATTTGTTGGCCGCCTCCAGCTCCACCGCCACCCGGGGCTGGAACAGGGCGTGGCCGGCGGTGACAATTTTCCGCTTTGGGTCGATCACCGGCTGGTTCAGGGGGTGGAGCATAGCCCCGGCCAGCTCCCGGGCAGTACCCACATTGAGACTGGTGTCTGAATCCAGGGTAATCACATACTTCACCTGCCGCAGCCAGCCCCTCTCCCCCGCCTTTACCTCCAGACCGGTGTGTTTCCCCTTCAGCAGGCGGACCAGCTCGGTGAGGGCTCCCCGCTTCCGCTCCCAGCCCATGTAGCGCTCGTCCTGTTTGCTGAAGGCCGGGGTGCGGAAAAAGAGGTAGAAGCCCCCGCCGTACTTCTCGTTGAGGCTGTCAATGGCGCAGCGGGCGCTGTCCATCCAAGCCGCCCCCTCCGCCCCTATGGGGGTGTTGCTGTCGGGCAGGTCGGCCAGAATACCCAGCCGCAGCTCCGGCCCCGCATCCCGGTTGGCCAGGCGGTAGCGCTCCAACAGGGCGGCCAGCTTGGGGCCGCTGTCCTCCCCGGTGAGGAGGGACACCACCACGCACAGGGTCCTCCCCTCCCGGGGGATGCCCCCCTCCAGCTCCATCCGGGGCACCGGGCGGGGCGGAACCAGCCGAACCAGCAGGAAGTCCAGCACGTTTTTTACGATGTCGGACAGGGGCAAAATCAGCAACAGAGCGGCTAGCGGGGTCCCCGCGGCCCGCCACAGGGCCAGGGCGGCAATCAGGGACAGCCCCATCACCACACCCCCGTAGCTCACCCCGGAGCGGGGGCGCTCCATCCGCCCCAGGGTCTCCCGATAGAGATACCAGCCCACGTGGCGGCGGGGCCCCTCCCCCTGACCTGCCAGGTCAATGGCCTGACGGGCGGTCTGGCCCTCCTCCATGCGGTATTTTCTGGCCAGCTTGCACACCCTCTGCCGGTAGCGGCGGCGGGTGTCCTCGTCCATGTGGGGGTAGTGGCCCGAGGGGTCCTGATTCAGCACCCGCTCCACCCGGCTGGCCCCCTCCAGGAGGGAGCTCCACTCCGTCCCGGACAGGGCCCGCAGGGCGGCAAAGATGGGCCCCATCTCCTCGGGGGGCACCCGGTTCTCTTTGAGGGCGCTCACATCGCCGCACAGCCCGGCCAGCCGCTCCACCAGCGCCTCCGCCAGGGCGGGGACGAACAGGGACAGCTCCCGCTCCGTCAGGGGACACACCGACTGAAAGCCCTCCAGATAGAGGGCCAGCCGCTCCTGGTCCAGGTCGGGGGCGGCCCACAGGGCGCTCCGGGCGCACCGCTGGAGGAGTGCGCCGCCCTCCCGGCTCCCCCGGAGGGGCTTTCCGCCTTTGAACGCCTCCCGGGCCTGCTCCCCCTCCCGGACGGCCAGGTAGTGGTTGTCCAGCAGCCACTCCACCGCCCCGGGGGTAGTGGTTTGGCCGGCGCTCCAGAGATTCAGCACCTCCTGAGCCCGGCGCACCCGTTTCAAGCCAGCCTTCAGCCCCCGGGACAGGGCGCGGCAGGAGACCGTCCCCTCCAGCTTCAGCTCTCGGGCCGCGTTGGCGGCGTATTGCTTCAAATGGGCGTCGTCCATGGGGACGTGGGGGGTGTTGGACATGGGAATACCTCCTTGCAGGGGGGCGGTTTCCGCGCCGCCCCGTACCTGAATGCTGCCGCAGGGGCAGCACAGAGACCGCCCCCATACCATTATCCTTTAAAGCTTCCCCCTTCTCTGGCGGAATATACCAAAAGGGTAGCTACCACCGTCAAGTATTTTGGCTTGACAAACGGGGCAAAATGTGGTAGACTTCCAAATGTAAAGTTATTCAGCTTTACATTTTTACTGTGAAGGGGGTCGTACTCCATGAAAAGTCAGGCCTACCGCATGACCATGCTCTTTGATTTCTACGGCGACATACTGACAGACCGCCAGAAAGAGTTTTACGACCTCTACTACAACGAGGACCTGTCCCTGGGGGAGATTGCGGAGAACTACGGCATCACCCGTCAGGGCGTGCGGGACGTAATCGTCCGGGCGGAAGCCGTTCTCACCGAGCTGGAGGACAAAACCGGACTGATTAAGCGGTTCCACACCATGCGGGCCCAGCTGGAGCAGGTGCATACCGACGCCTGCCGGATGGTGGAGCTGTCCGCCCGGCAGGACAGCGAGGAGCTGGAAGCCCTCGCTCTCCGGGTCCGGGACACCGCGGCCGCCCTGCTGAAGGAGTAAGCTCATGGCATTTGAAGGACTTTCTGAAAAGCTGTCCGCCGCCTTTAAAAAGCTGAGGGGCAAGGGCCGGCTGTCCGAGGCCGACGTGAAGGAGGCCATGCGGGAGATTCGCCTGGCCCTGCTGGAGGCCGACGTCAGCTTCAAGGTGGTCAAGCAGTTCGTGGCCCAGGTCACCGAAAAGGCGGTGGGGGCCGACGTGCTGGAGGCCCTCTCCCCCGCCCAGCAGATCATCAAGATCGTCAACCAGGAGCTCACCGAGCTGATGGGCGGGTCGGCGGCCAAGCTGGCCATCGCTTCCAAGCCCCCCACGGTGGTGATGATGGTGGGCCTGCAGGGCGCGGGCAAAACCACCAACGGCGCCAAGCTGGCCGGCCTGATGAAAAAACAGAACGGCAAGCGTCCCCTGCTGGCCGCCTGCGACATCTACCGCCCCGCCGCCATCCAGCAGCTGGAGGTGGTGGGCAAGCAGCTGGACATCCCCGTCTTCCAGATGGGCCAGACCAACCCGGTGGACATCGCCAAAGCCGCCGTGGAGCACGCCACAGCCCACGGCAACGACATGGTGTTTCTGGACACCGCCGGCCGGCTCCACGTGGACGAGGCTCTGATGGACGAGCTGCGCAACATTAAGGCCGCGGTGGCCCCCACCGAGATTCTTCTCGTGGTGGACGCCATGGTCGGCCAGGATGCGGTAAACGCCGCCAAAGCCTTTGACGACGCCCTGGATATCGACGGGGTGGTGCTCACCAAGCTGGATGGCGACGCCCGGGGCGGCGCGGCCCTGTCCGTTAAGGCGGTGACGGGAAAACCCATCAAGTTTGTGGGCATGGGGGAAAAGCTGGACCAGATCGAGGTCTTCCACCCCGACCGGATGGCCAGCCGCATCCTGGGCATGGGGGACATGCTCTCCCTCATCGAGAAGGCGGAGCAGAATTTCGACCAGCAGAAGGCCCTGGAGCTCCAGGAAAAGCTGCGGAAAAACAAGTTTACCCTCACCGACTTCTACGACCAGATGAAGCAGCTGAAAAATATGGGCTCCCTCACCGAGATTGCCGGGATGCTCCCCGGCGTGAAGGCCAGCGACCTGGAGGGGGTCGGCATGGATCAGAAGCTCCTCCAGCGGATGGAGGCCATCATCCTGTCCATGACCCCCGCCGAACGGGAGGACCCCAAGCTGCTCAACTCCAGCCGGAAAAAGCGCATCGCTGCCGGGTCGGGCACCCAGGTGGTGGATATCAACCGGCTGCTGAAGCAGTTCGATATGCTGCAAGCCATGACCAAGCAGTTTTCCGGCGGCAAGATGCCCAAAAACCTGCGGAAAATGATGGGCAAAAAAGGCCGGGGCGGTTTTCCCGGAATGGGCGGAATGCCATTTTGATGTAGGGACGCTTCATGAAGCGTCCGAGGAAACATTGCTGTTCCGTTGTGCGGACGCATCGTGATGCGTCCCTACAAAATCGGGTAAGACACGTTTGCGTGTTTTCCATATAAACAAACAAATTCATTTGGAGGTGAAGATACATGGTTAAAATCAGACTGCGCCGCATGGGCGCCAAGAAGGCCCCCTTCTACCGCATTGTGGTGGCTGACTCCCGCTATCCCCGTGACGGCCGTTTCATCGAGGAGATCGGCTTCTATAATCCCACCGTCAATCCCACTGAGCTGAAGGTTGACGTAGACCGGGCCCAGGCCTGGATCAAGACCGGCGCTCAGCCCACCGAGACCGTCCGCG
>CANSXE010000116.1 GCA_947650875.1 uncultured Bacillota bacterium
CCGTCACCCAGGCCACGCCCGGGGTGGGCAGGGTGCCCAGGTCCAGCACATCCGCCCCGGCGGTGCACAGCCCGGAGATTAGCGAGCCCTTGAGCAGGTCGCCCGAGATGCGGGTGTCCTTGCCGATGGTCACCAGGGGCTTCTCCCCCGGCTTCTTGTTCTTCGCCAGCACAATGGCCGCCGCCAGACCTACCTTGTAGGCCAGGTCCGCGTCCAGACCGGCGTTCACCACGCCCCGGATGCCGTCCGTTCCAAATAATTTGCCCATGTTGATACACCTCGATTGGTTTTTTCTTATTCTTTTCTTTTGAAAAAGAAAAGAACCAAAAGAAAACTATTTGCGCAAAACTTCGTTTTGCTTCCTGCATATTAACGTTTGGTCTCTGCGAAATGATACGCTTCATGGACCCAGGCCATCAGCTCGTCGTCGATCTCCTCCACAGAGCCGATCACGATGTGGTGGGTCCACCGGCCGGGGTAGGGCTCCGACGCCTGGTCGATGCGCGGGGAGCCCTCCCGGCGGTTCAGGCCCAGGGTGATGGTGATGTAGGGGTCGGGCCGGTCCTTGGCCTTCCGGGCGGGGAGAAAGGACACCGCTCCGAACACCCGGCGGTTTTTCAGGGTAATCTGGCTCTTCTGGGGCTGGATGACCACCCCCTCCAGCTCGGCCAGCAGACGGGTCTCGAAGGCCTCGTACAGTGGGATGGCCTCCGGCTTCTGGTTGAAAAAGAACAGGGTGTTCTGGTCCATATATCCTCCTTAAAAGCTCAGCTGGTCCAACCCCGACTGTCCGCCGGGGACGGACAGGCCCAGATGCGCATACGCCTTGGGGGTGACGCACCGGCCCCGGGGGGTTCTTGTCAGGAAGCCCAGCTGCATGAGATAGGGCTCGTAGACGTCCTCCAGGGTGATTGCCTCCTCGTTGATGGTGGCGGCCAGGGTGTCCAGCCCTACCGGGCCGCCCCGGTAGTTTTCTATGATGGACCGCAGCATCCGGTGGTCGATGGAGTCCAGGCCCAGGTGGTCGATCTCCAGGGCGGTGAGGGCCTCGTCGGCCACCTTTTTGGTGATGACGCCCCCCGCCCGCACCTGGGCGAAGTCCCGCACCCGGCGGAGCATCCGGTTGGCGATGCGGGGGGTGCCCCGGCTCCGGCGGGCGATCTCCATGGCGCCATCGGGCTCGATGGGCACCTCCAGAATGCCGGCGGACCGGGTGACGATCAGGGCCAGCTCCTCCGGGGTGTACAGCTCCAGCCGCAGGGTGACGCCGAAGCGGTCCCGGAGGGGGGCGGAGAGCTGGCCCGCCCGGGTGGTGGCTCCGATGAGGGTGAACTTGGGCAGGTCCAGCCGGATAGAGTTGGCCGAGGGGCCCTTGCCGATGATGATGTCGATGGCGTAGTCCTCCATGGCGGGGTAAAGAATCTCCTCCACCGCCCGGTTCAGGCGGTGGATCTCGTCCACAAAGAGGATGTCGTTTTCGTTGAGGTTGGTCAGCAGGGCAGCCAGGTCCCCCGCTTTCTCGATGGCGGGGCCCGAGGTGATGCGCACGTTCACCCCCATCTCGTTGGCGATGATGCCGGAGAGGGTGGTCTTGCCCAGGCCCGGGGGGCCGTGGAGCAGGACATGGTCCAACGGCTCATTGCGCATTTTGGCCGCCTGGATGAAGACCTCCAGGTTGCCCTTGGCCTTCTCCTGGCCGATGTACTCCCGGAGGGTCTTGGGGCGCAGGGAAAACTCCCCCTCGTCCTCACGGGTCAGGGAGGTGGTCACCAGGGGCTCCATCTCCTCGGCGTCGAAGCCGCCGCCGGAAAAATCAATGCTCAAAATGTCACTTCCTATTTGTGGATTTTATTTTTGATGTAACTATCTGGTCAATATATCTGCAAGTTTCCTCAAATTTATCTCTCAGCACATCATTTGGAAACCGAATAACCTCTATTCCCCACGCCTGAAGCAGTCTGTCCCGTTCTTCATCATACTCAACTCCGGCCTGCGTATAATGCTGAGAACCGTCCAATTCAATGGCAATTTTGGCGCTGGCACAGTAAAAATCCACGATGTATCCATCAATCACCTTTTGCCGCAAAAAGCGAACGGGATAATCTTTTAAAAAATCGTACCACAGGCGCCGCTCCTCCGGCGTCATATTTTTGCGCAGCTCTTTTGCTCTTGATGTCAACACTGGTACATGTTTGCGTCTCACGGAATCCCCCCGCCACTTCGTGGCCCTCCCCCCTTTGGCAAGGGGGGCTTTTTTATGCGGAACGTCGCTGTCCTCATCCAAAGGCCCCCTTGCTAAAGGGGGCTGGCACGGCGAAGCCGTGACTGGGGGATTCCGCGTCCCTACCACCGCTGCGCCAAATCCCGGAGGGTATCCAGAAAGGCCTCCTCGCCGAAGGTGTTGAATTTGAAAAGCATCCCCTGGCTGCCGCCGGCGGTGATGCCGGAGAGATAAATCTTGTCCCCGTCTCCCATCAAAGTGAGGGTCATGGACAGCCGGTTGCCGCCGGTCATGCTGTACCGCTCATAGACCCGGACGGTCACCTGCACCCCGGCAGACTGGAAATAACTCTCGTCCTCAAAGCTGGCCGTCGCGCTGCCATCGAGGATGCCGTCGTGGAAGTAGCGCAGGGCCTGGTCGTAGTCGCCCTGGAGGGTACACTCAAATTTTGCCATGGGATCACCCCTTCACCATCTTTTTCAGCGCCTGTTTGATGACCTGCTCCAGGGTCAGGCCGTCCAGGTCAATGCCCTTGAGGGCCAGGTTGATCTCCCCTTGGGAGTAGCCCAGCACGGCCAGGGCGGCGGTGGCCTCGGAGAGCTTATTTTCCGGGATTACGGTGACGCCGGTGCCGCCGTAGCTCTCCCCGGCGGCGTTGATGGTCTGGCCCTTGGCCAGCTTGTCCTTCAGCTCCAGGATGACCCGCTGGGCGATCTTTTTACCGATGCCCTGAGCGCAGGTGAGGGCCTTCTCATCCCCGGTGATGATGCTCAAAGCCAGATTGGCCGGGGTGCTGGCCGAGAGGATGGACAGGGCCGCCTTGGGGCCCACGCCGGAGACGGAGATCAGCTGCTGGAACAGCCGCAGCTCCTCCGCAGTGGCGAAGCCGTAGAGCTCCATGGCGTCCTCCCGGACGTTGAGATGTGTAAAGAGTTTTCCCTTGTCACCTTTTTTCAGGGCGGACAGGGTATAGCTGGTGGTGCGGCAGGCGTAGCCCACGCCGTTGCAGTCGATGACGGCCAGATAGGGCTCGATGTGGGCCACGGTTCCGTTGAGATAGTAAAACATATGCGTTACCTCGTATCGTATTTCTCCGGGTCGAAGACCCGCTCGGTGTTCAGCAGACTGGTGGCCGACCGGGCGTGACAGATGGCGATGGCCAGGGCGTCGGCGGCGTCGTCGGGCCGGGGGACCTCCTTCATGTTGAGCAGCCGCTGGGTCATGAGCATGACCTGCCGCTTGTCCGCCCCGCCGTAGCCGGCCACCGCCTGCTTCACCTGCATGGGGGTGTACTCGAAGATGGGCACCCCCAGCTTTTCCGCCGAGAGGAGGATCACCCCCCGGCCGTGGGCCACGGCGATGCCGGTGGTGATGTTTTTGGTGAAAAACAGCTCCTCCACCGCCATCTCGTCGGGGTGGAAGGTGTGGATCAGCTCCTCCATATCGCCGGCAATCTGGAGGAGACGGTGGGACAGGGGGATGCCCGGCGGGGTGGTAATCACTCCGTAGCGCAGGAGGGTATTTTTCTGCCGGTCCGCCCGGATGACCCCGAAGCCGATGGTGGCCACCCCCGGGTCGATGCCTAGAACGATCATTGCTTCCCTCCTGCCCACATATGTTACGGTGCGGGGGCCGCCCGGAGGGCGGCTCCCATCTATACTTTGACATGGTAATTATAACACAAGGGTGGTAAAATGGGAAGAAAGTTTTTTCGACTGTGACATTTCCCCCTTCAGCTTTGAGTTATGGGTGAAAGGAGGTCTTGCGTATGGAAGCTCTGCCGCTGCGCGCGGGCGGTGAGATGGATTCGATTATAGACCGCTATCAAAACACGGTGTACGGCCTGGCCCTGGCCCGGACAGGCAATCGTGCCGACGCCGACGACGTATTTCAGGAGGTATTTATTGCCTACTGCCAGTGCGGCAAGACGTTTCGGGACGAGGAGCACCG
>CANSXE010000117.1 GCA_947650875.1 uncultured Bacillota bacterium
GCAACATTTTCCTTGCCCTCCCAAGGCGAGCGTTGGAACACTTTCTTAGGAGGCGGTCGCTCTATCCATCTGAGCTACGCGGGCATATGAAATTGCGCGAATGAAATTGAACTTGGAGCCGTACACCTGTGCCCCCGGAGTGGGGCGCTCTGTTCCACACTTAGGAGGCGGTCGCTCTATCCAGCTGAGCTACGCGGGCATATGAAATTGCACAAGCGCCTATGCTATTTTAGCCTAACTTGGTCCATCTGTCAACGAAAAAACGACCGACTATCCCGGAAAAATGACCGACTGTCCCAAAACAGTAGACAGGGCAGGGGAGAGGGGCTATACTGGGGACAAGAGAGGGGGGGAGACCCATGGAGGTAGAGATCAGGACCGAACCGGGCCGTCAGGAGCCCAAAATTGTAATTCTGGCCGGGGAGGAAAGCGAGGAGCTGCGCCGTCTGGCGGACAGCCTGTCCAAACTGGCTCTGGGGCCTGTTCCGGTGGTGCGGGAGGAGGAGAAGCTGCTCCTGCCCCAGGGGGACTTCCTCCGGTTTTATGCCGACGGCAAGGGGGTGTCCGCCCAGACGGCGGCGGAGACCTTCACCGTCCGTCTGCGGCTCTACGAGCTGGAGGAGCGGCTGGACCCAACCCGGTTTGTCCGCATCTCCAACAGTGAAATCATCAACCTGAACCGGGTCACGGCGGTGGACCTGTCTCTGTCGGGCACCATCTGCATGACCCTGGACGGGGCGGTAAAGGTCTATGTGTCCCGGCGGTACGTGAAGAAAATCAAGGAGACCCTGAACCTGGGGAGGAGGAACGGACATGAAAAAGCTTGACAAGGCCTGCCTGGCCCGGATCATCATGGGGGGCATTTTGGGACTGGTGGCCAGTGTGGCCCTGGTGCCCTATCTTACCAACGCCCGGAGCCCCTCCCTGGCGGCCTGCCTGCTGTGTACCGCTCTGGGGGCCACGCTGGGGGCGGCCACCCTGCCATTTGCCGACGACGGCCCCACCCTGGTCCGCCGGTCGCTGCTCCACCTGGGGGTCACCGCGCTGGAGGTGGCGCTGGTCCTGTGGCTGTGCGTGGACCTGCGGGACGGCCGGGCCTGGGCGCTGTGGATGGGGATGCTGGTGCTGTTTTACGCCGTGATCTGGCTGGGTCGGTGGATTGGCTGGTATGTAGAGGTGATGCAGCTGCGCGCCCTGCTGGGGCTGGCCCCCGGGCCGTCCCCCCTGAAGTGGCGGGAGACCCTGCCCTATCTGCCCCTGGTCCTGCTGCTGTGCGATGTCCTGCCCCCGGTGCTGAACTGGATTGACCACGCGGCGGTGGCCGACGTGCCCGTCCTGTCCGGCCTGCTCCTGCCCTACCTGATGCTCCCTGTGGCCGGCTTCTGCTCCGGACTGTCCCTGGGCAAGCGCCAGGGGGTGTGCCCCCTGTACCCCGTGGCCTGCTTCGTGTGCTACCTGCCCATGGTCTACCTGGTGTATAACTACACCGCCCTGTTCCACTGCTTTATGATTGCCGTCCCCGCCTTGGCAGGCAACATGCTGGGCTGGCTCTACCGCCGGGCGGTGCCCAAAAGGAGGACGGAGCCGTGAAAGAGAACCTGCCGAAAGGGGCCGGCTTCGCCGCTGGGCTGTGGCTCAGAGGAGGAAAGCAGAAAGAATAGGGAAGGGCCCCGCCGGCGGGGCCCATTTGCAACTAAAAATAGTTGCAAAACTGCTTTTGAGCGTGTATAATAAATCCAGTGAGGGGATATACGATGGGGCAAAAGGAAAAGCTAATTCAAAGACTGAAATCAAAGCCACGGGACTTTACTTTCCAAGAGACTGAGACCCTGTTGGGCTATTTGACCTATCAGCGATTCAATAAGGGAAAGACCAGTGGTTCTCGCATACTGTTTTACAGCGAGGGCCGCGCACCGATTTTGCTGCACAAGCCTCACCCAAGAAAAGAGCTTCTGGAGTATCAGGTCAAGCAGCTGCTGGAGGTTTTGGAACAGGAGGGATTGCTGTGAAAAATACGATGGAATATAAGGGCTACGTGGGCAGCGTGGAATTTTCCGAGGAGGACAAGGTGCTGTTTGGGCAGGTGATGGGCATTCGAAGTCTGATTTCCTACGAGGGGACGACCGCCCAGGAGCTGCTGGAGGACTTCCACGGCGCGGTAGAAGATTATCTGGAGCTGTGCCAGGCCCAGGGGATCGAGCCGGAGCGGGCCTACAAGGGCAGCTTTAACGTCCGTATTTCTCCGGAGCTGCACCGGAGAGCGGCCATCTGCGCCGCCGCCCGCAATATGTCGCTGAACAGCTTAGTGGAACAGTCGCTGGAGAAATATGTGACGGTATAGCAAAGGGGCCCCGCCGGTCGGCGGGGCCCTTTCGTGTCAGGACAGCTGGAACTGTCCGGTGTACAGCCGGTAGTACCGGCCTTTTTCCTCCAGAAGGCGCTCATGGCTGCCCTTTTCCTCAATCTCGCCGTGCTCAATGACCACAATGCAGTTGGAGTTGCGCACGGTGGACAGCCGGTGGGCGATGACAAACACCGTCCTCCCCTCCATAAGGGTGTCCATGCCCTTTTGAATCAGGGCCTCGGTCCGGGTGTCGATGGAGGAGGTGGCCTCGTCCAGAATCATCACCGGCGGGTCGGCCACGGCGGCCCGGGCGATGGCCAGCAGCTGCCGCTGTCCCTGGGACAGGTTGGCTCCGTCGCCGGTGACCTGGGTCTGATACCCCTCAGGCAGGCGGCGGATGAAGGAATGGGCGTTAGCGCTCTTGGCGGCGGCGATGCACTCCTCGTCGGTGGCGTCCAGCCGGCCATAGCGGATGTTGTCCATAATGGTCCCCGTAAACAGGTGGGTGTCCTGAAGCACCGCCCCCAGGGACCGGCGCAGGTCCTCCTTCCGGATGGCCTTCACCCGGATGCCGTCGTAGGTGATCATGCCCCCCTCAATCTCATAGAACCGGTTGATCAGGTTGGTGGTGGTAGTCTTGCCAGCCCCGGTGGAACCCACGAAGGCGATCTTCTGCCCCGGGTCGGCATAGACGGACACGTCCTTCAAAATCCGCTTGCCCGGGACATAGGAGAAATCCACATGGCTGAACCGCACCGCCCCCCGCAGCTCGGTAAGGCAGTAGTCCTCCCCGGGGACGTTGCGCACCGTGCCCCGAATGAGGTGGAGCCCCATCGCACCGTCGGGGTCGGGGTACTTCCAGGCCCAGCCGTGGTCGGCCAGCATAGCGGGGTCGGGGACGGCCTCCGGGTCGGTAATCTCGGTGAGGACCTCGTCCTCCCCCACAAAGACGGGGACCAGCTCCATGCCGTTGCCCCGGGGGACCCTCCAGGCCCAGGTCCGGGGCCGGCCCGTCCCGGTAAAGGGGGAGAGGGTGCCGTTGGCGTCCTTCTCGGCGGGAATCAGGGTGACGGAGCCCTCATTTACCTCGCCGGCGGTGTCCATCACCTCAAAAATGCGCTCCGCACCCGCCAGGGCGGACAGCAGGGTGGTCATTTGCTGGGAAATCTGATTCAGGGGCTGGCCCACCTGCCGGGAGTAGTTGAGATAGATAGCCAGCCCGCCCAGGTCGAAGCCCTGGAGGACGGAGAGCAGTCCGCCGAAGGCGGCGGTGAGGGCATAGCTGATGTTCATCAGGTTGCCGGCTACCGGCATAATAACCCCGGAATAGAAGTTAGCCTTCTGTGCGGCGTCCCGATAGGTGTTGTTCAGCGCCTGGAATTTTTCCTTGGCCGCCTCCTCATGGGTGAAGGCCTTTACCACCTTCAACCCCTCGATGGTCTCCTGAATTTCCCCGTTGACGGCCCCCAGCGCGGCCTGCTGCTGCTGGTAAAACCGGCGGCTCCGGCTGCCCAGCTGCTTGAACAGGAACATGGTAAGGGCCAGCACCAGGGCGGTGGCAAGGAACAGCTTCCAGTTGATAACCAGCATGAGGGTCACCAGCCCCACGAACATGAGACAGCTGGAGAACAGGGAGACCATGCTCTGCTGAAGGGCCATCTGCACATTGTCGGCGTCGTTGGTGAACCGGCTCATGAGTTCCCCATGGGGATGCTGGTCGAAGTAGGACAGGGGGAGCTTTTGCAGGGCGTCAAACAGGTCCTTGCGCAGCCGGTTGACCCCCTTCTCCGCCAGCCGGACCATGGCGG
>CANSXE010000118.1 GCA_947650875.1 uncultured Bacillota bacterium
CCTGAATCAGCTCCTGGTAGTAGGCCACATAGTCCACGCCGGTGAAGGGGTGCTTCTCATAGCCGAAAAGCTGCCGGTACTGCTCCAGGGTGAGGACGTCCTTGTAGGGGTCCACCCCCTTCTCGTCCACCGCGTCCAGGCTGATCAGATGGTTGCCCACCTCGTCGGAGGGGTAGCTGAGCATGAGGAACACCTTTTTGCACCCCTTGGCGATGCCCCGCAGGCAGATGGCGAAGCGGTTGCGGCTGAGGATGGGGAAAATCACACCAATCGTCTCCCCGCCCAGCTTGGCGCGGACGTCGGCGGCGATATCGTCTACAGTGGCGTAGTTGCCCTGGGCCCGGGCCACAATGGCCTCGGTCATGGCCACGATATCCCGGTCCCGGAGGGCAAAGCCGTCCTCCCTTGCGGCCTCCAGCAGGGAATTGGTAACAATTTCCGCCAAGTCGTCCCCGCTGCGGATGATGGGGGTGCGGATACCCCGGGATACTGTACCGACCATACGGCTCATAAAGGAACACTCCTCGTTTTCATATCGTTTGCATGGAAAAAATCCCACAACGATATATGATACCACGATTTCCCGAGCTTGTAAATATTTTTTGGCAAATTAACGCAACGTTGTAGGGACGCTTCACGAAGCGTCCGCAACAACACACACCTGATTGGGGTGGACGCATCGTGATGCGGCCCTACTCCACCCCAAAGGACGCAATAGCGTCCCGCATATTGCGCCAGTCTGCGCGCAGCTCCTCCAACCGGGCCCGGCCCTCCGGGGTGAGCCGGTAGTATTTCCGGTCCGGTCCGCCGCCCCCGGGGGCCATGTACCAGGACGTGAGCCCCGACTTGCCCAGCCCCCGGAGGAGGGCATAAATGGCGCTCTCCTGGGTGTCCGGGAAGGCGGTGCGCAGGGGGGCGAGAACCTCGTATCCGTATTTGTCCCCCCCGGCCAGCAGCTGGAGCAGGCACAGCTCCAGCAGGTCCTTCTTCAGCACAGGGCCACCCCCGTTCCGATCAGGCCCGCAGCCCCGATGGGGATCAGGCGGGCAAACAGGTAGGACTGGGCGGAACTGCGAACAGCATATCCTATGTCTATACTTCTACAGAAAAAAATTATAAAGCCACATACTGCCGCCACCGTAACGGCCAGCGTGTATAGGGCCAGCCACCTGCGATCATAGCACTTGGCTAATATCAGCCCAGCCAAAGCAATCAGAGCGCATATCATTCCGCCATTGATAATCAGCTCCCGCTGCAAGATGACCTGCCAGGGGATGATGAGGGGATATCTCTCCACATAACTATCCAAAAAGCTCGAATCAAATACATACCAGTTCCATGCCATTGTTCCCGCGCCAAAAGCCAGCACCACAACCAGAGCCAGCACCAGTCGCTTGGACAGTGGCCCATTTTTCTGTCCGTACCGCCGGAACCAGTACAGGGACAGCGCCAGCCCCACCGCCATCACCCACACAGGATACCACCACTGGTCAGCAAAGCTGAAGTAGAAACTGCTATGACCCATCCAGGCCCACTTGGCCAGCAGGAACAGGCCGAAGGCCAATACAGCGAAGATTTTCAGCCACCGGCGGTATGCTTTCACATCGGTGAGCAGGTGGGCCGCCTGGACAGGCTCGCCCAGCTCCTCCACCAGCCTGGACTCGTCCCGCTCCGGCTGGAAAATCAGCTCCCGGTAGTCAGCGATGGCCTCCTCCGACTCCTGGGGCGGCAACCGCCACCGCACCGCCCGGCTGAATTTTTTCAGGTACTGCTCTTTCGTCAGGGGCTTTTGCTGTTTCATCATGCGCTCCTCCGTTCTTCTAGTGATAAAAATATAGTACTGTTAAAATTATAATACTAGCTACCACGAAACTTGTCAAGATAAATTTTTGACGGATAGACCATTTTATGGTATGCTGGAAAAAGCCCCCCTTTCACAAGGGGGCCTTGAGGAGGTGCTTCTATGGACATTCAAGCCCTTGTGACGGCCCAGCGGGCCTATTTCAATACCGGAGCCACCCTCCCCCTGTCCGCCCGCAGGGCGGCCCTCCAGCGCCTGCGGGAGACCATCACAGCCCACGAGGGGGACATTACCGCCGCCCTGCGCTCCGACCTGAACAAGTCCCCCACCGAGAGCTACATGTGTGAGGTGGGTCTCACCCTGTCGGAGCTGTCCTTTGTGGAGAAGCGGCTGGGCCGCTGGATGGCTGACCGGCCCCACCTCACCCCCCTGGCCCAGTTTCCCGCAAGGAGCTTTACCGTCCGGGAGCCCTACGGGGTGGTGCTCATTATGTCCCCCTGGAATTACCCCTTTTTGCTCACCGTTGAGCCCCTGATCGGGGCCATTGCCGCCGGCAACTGCTGCGTGGTGAAGCCCTCGGCCTACTCCCCTGCCACCTCGGCGGTCCTCCGGGAGATTTTGGCGGAGTGCTTTCCGACGGAGTTTGTCGCGGTGGTGGAGGGGGGAAGGGCGGAAAATCAGGCCCTGCTGGACCAGAAATTTGACTATATCTTCTTCACCGGCGGGGTGGAAGTGGGCAAAGAGGTGATGACCCGGGCGGCCCGGCACCTCACCCCCGTCACCCTGGAGCTTGGGGGCAAGAGTCCCTGCATTGTGGACAGCACCGCCCGGCTGGACCTGGCCGCCAAACGCCTCGTCTTCGGCAAGCTGCTCAACTGCGGCCAGACCTGCGTGGCCCCCGACTACCTGCTCATTGACCGGCGGGTGAAGGCCCCCTTCCTGGCCTATGTTCAGCGGTGGATCACCGTGATGTACGGCGAGGACCCCCTGGACAACGACGGCTATGTCCGTATGGTCAACCGGAAGCACTTCGACCGGGTGATGGGGCTTATCGACCCGGCCAAGGTGGTATTCGGCGGGCGGGGCGACCCGGAGACGCTGAAAATCCAGCCCACTGTGCTGGACAACGTGTCCCCCCAGGACCCGGTGATGCAGGAGGAAATCTTCGGGCCGGTGCTCCCCGTCCTCACCTTCGATCAGATCGGGGAGGCGCTGGACTTTGTCAACGCCCGGCCCCGTCCCCTGGCCCTGTATCTGTTTTCCCGGGAAAAGAGCACCCAGGAGCAGTTCCTTCGCCGGGCCTCCTTCGGCGGCGGCTGCATCAACGACACTGTGATCCACCTGGCCACCAGCCGCATGGGCTTCGGCGGCGTGGGGAACAGCGGGATGGGCAGCTACCACGGCCGGGACAGCTTTGAAACCTTCTCCCACCGGAAAAACGTTGTGAAAAAGTCCACCCTGCTGGACCTGCCCGTGCGATACGCCCCCTACGGCCCCGGGAAAGACCGGCTGCTGCGGCTGTTTTTGCGATAAAAGGACCGCCCCGCCAAAGGCGGAGCGGTCTCTATGGACACAGTTATTCCCGTCCGTGGCGGGGGTTCTTGGCCACCATCACCGCCGCCTCGCTGACGGCGGCCACCACGTCGGCCCGGGACTGCATCTCGTAGCTTTGCAGCTTGACCATCAGCCGGCCCTGCCGGGTGGCCACATAGTGGGGGGTCAGGTGATTCAGGGCGTAGGACACCACGTCTGACTTGCAGGCGTCGCAGGTGCAGCCCCCCTCCGCCGCCATCACCGTGTCTAAATTTTGCAGGACAATATCCTCCATCAGGTTTCTGTACTCCATTGCCATCTCAGTTCCTCCTTCTCTTTTTGGCAGGTCTCCTGTCCCTATTATATTTCTTTCCCCGCCAAATTACAATCTTTATTTTTGGGGCCGGTCTATGTTAAAAAAGATGGTCCTGTGTAAAGATTCCATAAAGAATCTAGGATCCGTCCGGTTCCTCCGTTATAATGGCATTATCTTATGAAATAAGGAGCGGAGCCCATGCGAATCAACAGACATCTGATGGAAAAGACCCGGGAGTCGATGGCCTCTGTGCTCCCTATTACGGCCATTGTCTTCCTGCTGTCCATCACCATCGCCCCCCTGGACCCGGGCACCCTGGTGCTGTTCCTCTTTGGGGCCATCCTGCTGGTGGGGGGCATGGGGCTGTTCACCCTGGGGGTGGACATGTCCATGATCCCCATGGGGGAGGGCG
>CANSXE010000119.1 GCA_947650875.1 uncultured Bacillota bacterium
CGGTTGGCCAGCTCGGGCTTGCCCTCTCCCATGGTGCGGGCCACCACGGCGCTGCCGCCGGAGCCCAGCATAAAGCCGGCAGCGGACAGGATCATGGACACCGGAAAGACGATATTCACCGCCGACAGGGCGTTTTGCCCCACCAGATTGGAGACAAACAGGCCGTCCACCACGCTGTACACTGAGGTGAAGATCATCATAATAATGGACGGCAGGGTGAAGCGGAGCAGCTTGCTGTATGTGAAGTGGTCAGAAAGCTTGATTTGCATAAAAAATTATTCCTCCTGGGGTGTGTTGAAAATTTGCT
Organism: uncultured Bacillota bacterium; assembly: GCA_947650875.1. Classification (GTDB taxonomy): domain Bacteria; phylum Bacillota; class Clostridia; order Oscillospirales; family Oscillospiraceae; genus Lawsonibacter. The sequence continues at coordinate 308 of CANSXE010000119.1, forward strand.
CCGATTTTTGGAGCAGCAGGGACAGATATTTGCGCTCCAGGGCCAGCAGGCTGGCCCTCTCCTCCTCGGCCAGGCTGAGGAAGGCCTCTCGCTCCACCTCCAGCGTAGGGCGGATGGCCCGTTCCGACAGGGCCCGGCCCTGCTGGGTGAGCTGGAGATATTTTTTCCGCCCCGGCCCATCGGTGAGACAGATGTGGCCGGAATGCTCCAGCTGTTTCAGGGCGGAGTTGATGGTCTGTTTGCTGAGCATCAGCGTGCTGCCGATGTCGGTCTGGGTGACCGGACCCGGGGCGGTCTCGATGGAATACAGGACCCAGAAGGCGGCATCAGACAGTCCGGAGCGCCGGGCCAGACGCCGGTAAAAGTCCTCTTCCTCCTTATAGGTGCGGTTTACTTCGGTGATAAACTGCTGAAAGGTCAGCTCCTCCATGGCAGGGTCTCCTGAAAAATAATATCCGAAATCGGACTTAATATAGTCTAGTCCGATTTCGGATATTTGTCAAGTATCTTTTAAAAAAACAGAGAGGGGATTTTCCCTCTCTGTTATGGCTCTGATTTCTTCGGTTTATACTGTCCTTCTCTGCTCTCTATATATTTAATCATTTTGATATCTTATTTCACCATAAGTTCCGCCGCAATGTCGATAATCCGCCCGGCGGCCTGCTCCTTGGACATGAGGGGCAGCTCCTCCATGCCCGTCCGAGTGATGACGGTTATTACATTGGTGTCAGTACCGAAGCCGGCTCCGGCTACCTTCAGGTTGTTGGCGCAGATCATATCCAGATTCTTTTTCTCCAGCTTGGCCCGGCTGTTTTCCACCATGTTTTGGGTCTCCATAGAGAAGCCGCACAGTACCTGTCCCGCCCGGCGGTGCTCGCCCAGGTACTTGAGGATGTCCTGGGTGCGCTTCAGGGGGATAGACAGGTCGGCGTCTTTCTTTTTCAGCTTGTCGTCGGCGTACTGGACGGGAGTGTAGTCAGCCACGGCTGCGGCCTTGAAAATGAAGTCGGCCCAGTCCTGCCGGGCGGCCACCACCTCGAACATATCCCGGGCGGAGACGATGTTTGCCACCTCCACAAAGGGGGGCGGCGCGATGGAGGTGGGCCCGGAGACGAGGACCACCTCCGCCCCGCGGAGCATGGCCAGCCTGGCAATGGCATAGCCCATTTTGCCGGTGGAGTGGTTGGTGAGACAGCGCACCGGGTCCAGGGACTCCTGGGTGGGGCCGGCAGTGACCAGGACACGCTTTCCTGCCAGGTCGTGGGGCAGGGCGATTTGACGCAGAATGTGCTGGAGGAGAAGCTCCGGCTCGGGCAGCTTGCCCGCTCCCACCGCCCCGCAGGCCAGACGGCCGGAGACGGGGGAAATTACCTCCCAGCCGTAGCGGCGCAGGATGTCCAAATTGTCCTGTGTGACAGGGTTTTCAAACATTTTGGTGTTCATAGCGGGGGCGATGAGCTTGGGACAGGTGCAGGCCAGCACCGTGGTAGTGAGCATGTCGTCGGCCAGGCCGTGGGCCAGCTTGGCGCACACGTTGGCGGTGGCGGGGGCAATCATCACCAGATCGGTTCGGTCGGCCAGGGCGATGTGCTCCACCTGATGGGAGAAGTTCCGGTCGAAGGTGTCTACCATGCACCGGTTTCCTGTGAGCTGCTCAAAGGTGAGAGGGGCGATGAACTGGGTGGCGTGGGCGGTCATGACCACCTCTACATTGGCGTGCTGCTTCACCAGCGCCGAGACCAGTGCCGCCGCTTTATAGGCGGCAATGCCGCCGGTGACCCCAAGCAGAATGGTTTTTCCCTTTAACATGGAAGATTCCTCCTTTATTTCCCCACAGGGAGAGGGCCCCTGATGAAAGGGGAATTCAATTACCGCCCGGCGGCGTACTGGGCCATGTTGATGTCCAGCACCGGCCGGCCCGGACCGATCAGGGCATCCTCAAACCGGCACTTCCATTGGAGACTGGGCTCGATATGCCCGTCCACCATGCCGTCGATGGTGTCCCCGTCCTTGATGGGCCGGCGGTTGTCCAGGCAGTAGGAAGCGATATTATAGGCGTGGGTCACCACCCAGTTGGGGTCCATGCTGTGGAAGTGATATTGAAGGTCCTCCATGTAGAGCAGAGACATGCCCAGCGTGTCCACCACATGGTCGTTGGTGCCGCTGATGTTGAAGAAACGGGCGTTGACGATATAGCGGATGTACCGGTCCAGGCCGGTGACCTCTCTGCTGCGCACCAGGTCGGCAAGGATCAGCTTGCCGGTATTGAGAGAGTACACCGCTTCGCAGGTGGGGAAAAGCTCCAGCAGAGCCTCCAGGTAGTCCATGTCGAAGTCGGCCCGCTCCAGGGGGTCCAGGGCGCCGGTGAGCATGTCGTTGGCAAAGACGCAGTATTGGCACTCGGACAGGATGCGGTCCCGGTCCTCCAGGCAGTCCCACATCTGGCTGCGCTTCATCTCGTCGATGGTCTCCGGGTGGAAGGTGTCGCAGGGCATGACGGACACCTGCACCGGGCCTTCCCCGTTGCTGAACTTGGCGATGTGCTCCAGAGCCGCGAAGAGGGCGATGCCCTTCATGGAGCCGGACAGCTTGTCGTCGGGCTTCGCCGCATCCACCTTGCCGATGTGCCGCTCCAGCACCTCGGTCATCCGCTCCAGGGAGGGCATTTCGCACTTCTCCTTCATCAGCAGCTGGACCATAAATACCCCGCCGGGACGGATGGAGGAGTCCATCTCGTCCAAAGGAGATTTTTTCTCTTCCGGCTCTTTCTCCGGCCTTTTCTTTTTGAACAGTCCCATATTGCTTTCCTCCTTGCTTGTTGTGGATCCGATGGGGCTATTATACAACGGGTTCCGGAGGATTGCAACAAAAAACCCGCCCCGGTGAGGGGCGGGTGGAAGGGTGCTGCTTACACCTTGGGGCCGGCGGCCACCAAGGCCTTGCCGGCGTCGTTGCCGGTGTACTTCACAAAGTTCTTCACGAAGCGGCTGGCCAGGTCCTTGGCCTTGGTGTCCCACTCGGCGGCGTCGGCGTAGGTGTCCCGGGGGTCCAGGATGGCGGGGTCAACGCCGGGCAGGGAGGTGGGCACCTCGAAGCCGAAGTAGGGGATGGTCTTGGTCTCGGCCTTGAGGATGGAGCCGTCCAGGATGGCGTCAATGATGCCGCGGGTGTCCTTGATGGAGATGCGCTTGCCGGTGCCGTTCCAGCCGGTGTTCACCAGGTAGGCCTTGGCGCCGGACTTCTCCATCTTCTTCACCAGCTCCTCGCCGTACTTGGTGGGGTGCAGCTCCAGGAAGGCCTGGCCGAAGCAGGCGGAGAAGGTGGGGGTGGGCTCGGTGATGCCGCGCTCGGTGCCGGCCAGCTTGGAGGTGAAGCCGGACAGGAAGTAGTACTGGGTCTGCTCCGGGGTCAGGATGGACACAGGGGGCAGCACGCCGAAGGCGTCAGCGGACAGGAAGATCACGTTCTTGGCGGCAGGACCGCGGGAGATGGGCTTTACGATCTTCTCGATGTGGTCGATGGGGTAGCTGACGCGGGTGTTCTCGGTGACGGACTTGTCAGCAAAGTCGATCTTGCCCTCGCCGTCCACGGTGACGTTCTCCAGCAGGGCGTTGCGGCGGATGGCGTTGTAGATGTCGGGCTCGGCGTCCTTGTCCAGGTTGATGACCTTGGCGTAGCAGCCGCCCTCGAAGTTGAACACGCC
>CANSXE010000120.1 GCA_947650875.1 uncultured Bacillota bacterium
TGCCGGCGATGCAGCCGTACTCCCGGATGGCGAAGGACAGCTCGGGGGTGGGGCGCAGGGCGTCAAACAGCCGGACGGGGATGCCGTTGTTGGACAGGATGAGAGCGGCCGCCCGGGCAAATTCCTCAGAGTGGTTCCGGCAGTCGTAGCACACAGCCACCCCGCGCTTCACCGTCTCGGGACCTTCCGCCAGAATCACCTGGGCAAAGGCTTGGGTGGCGTGGCTGACGGTGTAGAGGTTCATCCGGTACAGGCCCACCCCCATGGTCCCCCGAAGACCGGCAGTGCCAAACTCCAGTTGGGAGAAGAACCGGGACTCGATCTCCTTGTCGTCGTTCTGGATGGCCTCCAGCTCGGCCTTCTCCTCAGCGGTCAAAGCGGGATTGGCCAGCCAGGCCTTGTAAGTATCGCGATAGGACATATTGACATACCTCCAGTGCCTGAAATTTTACATTTACCATTGTACCACAAGGAGGACAAGATTACCAGAGCTTTTTTGTCATAATTTACAGTCTCAACCGGGCCATATCCTCGGGCAGAGGGACCGAAAACTGCATGTTTTCCCCGGTAATGGGGTGCCGGAAGGACAGATATCCAGAGTGGAGAGCGGGCCGGGGGATAAGGTCCCGGTCCTCCGCGCCGTATAGGAAGTCCCCGGTGAGGGGATGGCCGATGTGGGCCATGTGGACCCGAATCTGATGGGTGCGGCCCGTCTCCAGCTCCAGAGACACCAGCGCCCGGCCGCCCCAGCGGCGCAGCATCCCGTATTTTGTCCAGGCGGGCCTGCCGTCGGGTCGGACCATCTGCTCCATGAGGGAGCCGGGGCGCGGGCCCAGGGGGGCATCGATGACCCCGGAGGGCGGGTCGGGCACGCCCTCGCACACCGCCAGGTAGACCCGCCTAAAGTCCTCTGTGTGGAGCTGCCCCTTCAGCACCTCCTGGGCGTGGGGGTGCTTGGCCGCCACCAGCAGGCCGGAGGTCCCCCGGTCCAGCCGGTGGACGGGGTGGAAATCCGCCTCCTGCCCCGTTTTTTCGTAATAATCCACCAGAAAATTACCCAGCGTATCAGAGAAGTGCCCCGGCCCCGGGTGGACCGGCACCCCGGCGGACTTGTTCAGGACGATCAAGTCGATGTCCTCGTGGACGATATCCAGCGGCCCTGGGGTGGGGACGATGCCGCTGTTCCGAACGGGGTCGGACAGCCGCACCGACAGCACCTGTCCCGCCGCCGGACAGAACCGGGTGTTTACCCGTCGACCATCCACCAGGATGCCGTCCTCCAGCCATTTTACCCGCCGGACCACCGTCCCGGACAGGTGTAAATGGCGCTTGAGCAGGGTATCTACCTTTATACCCGCCAGCTCCGGGGTGATGACCAGCTCCAGCCGGCGGCTCACAGCTTTTTATTCCAGCGGTGGATGTTGACCATATAGAAGGCGCAGTGCAGGACGATCACCACCGAAATCGCCACGCCCCACAACCCGCCTACGAAAATCTGGATGACCATAAACACCGCCCACAGCATGTACAGCGTCCAGTACCAGGAGGACATGGCCGCCTTCTCCCGGATGGCCACGTTGCGCTCGTCGGTCTCGCCCCGCTCATACTCCTTTTGCTGTTCCGGGGACAGCCGGATGCGGCTTAGCGCGATTCCCACCGCGCCAAAGCCCATCAGCACACCGCCCAGGGTAAACAGCACAAGGTTGATCTGCGCAGGGACGCGCTCACCCAGCAGAATCGCAGCAAGAATCAAGGTCCAAGCCGCCGCGAACATCACATAGGGCGATGTCTTTTTCAAAAAGTCTTTCATAGCAAAAACCTCACATTCTTAATATTTCCGGCTCAGCCACCAGCGGATGGCGAAGCAAAGCAGACTGCGGGCGGCCAACAGGCACATTGCGACGTGGGCAATCACATCATCCTGCAAAAAAAGGGCAAATACCGCAAACGCCCCCAGGAGAATCCAGTCCTCCGCCAAATGGCAGTACCAGACGGCCTGCATTTGGATCATCTGATTGCGTTCATCGCGCCTTTCCCGCTCCAGCTCCTTCTCGCTATAGCTGGCCCGCTTCCAGTAGTCAAAAAACATCGCCGCTATCAGGATCAGAATGAAAAAAAGAGAGAACGGGTGCCTTATGGCGGGGGGAATGAGCGGGAAATTGCTGACCGCTACCGAAAGCACCACGGCACAGTTTATCCCCTGCTCCCACAGAGCGGCGTTTTTTCTCGTCATGTCGTCTCCTCCTCAAACAAAAATACTTCCTCAATGGTCAGCCCGAAATACTTCGCTATCTTGTGAGCCAGCAGCAGGGAGGCGTTGTACCGGCCGCTTTCCAGGGAGATGATGGTCTGCCGGGTGACGTCCACCCCGTCGGCCAGCTCCGCCTGGGAGATTTTTCGGGCCTTGCGCAGCTCCGCGATTCGATTGGTCACCGGACCACCTCCGTCAAAGCAAAAATGTAAAGTGCGCTTTACTGCTTTGAGTATAGCACGCTTTACATTCTATGTCAAGGGGACTTTACATATTTGCAGAAAAAAAGCCCCCCCTTTGGCAAGGGGGGCCTTGGGAAGCGTATCAGCTCAAAATCGCGCCCTTGTCGGCGGAGGACACCATTTTGGCGTAGCGGGCCAGGTAGCCTGTTTTGATCTTGGGCTCGGGGCATCTCCACTTGGCCCTGCGGACAGCCAGCTCCTGATCGGTGACGGCCAGAGCGATGGTACGGGCGGGGATGTTGATGGCGATCATGTCGCCCTCCTCCACCAGACCGATGTTGCCGCCGGAAGCGGCTTCCGGGGAGACGTGGCCGATGGACGCGCCCCGGGTGGCCCCGGAGAACCGGCCGTCGGTGATGAGGGCCACGTCCTTGTCCAGCCCCATGCCGGCAATGGCTGAGGTGGGGTTGAGCATCTCCCGCATGCCGGGGCCGCCCTTGGGGCCCTCATAGCGGATCACCACCACATCCCCCGCCTTGATCTTGCCGGCGTAGATGGCGGAGATGGCTTCCTCCTCCGAGTTGAAGACCCGGGCGGGGCCGGTGTGGACCATCATCTCGGGGGCCACGGCCGACTGCTTGACCACGCAGCCGTCGGGGGCCAGGTTGCCCTTGAGGACGGCGATGCCGCCGGTCTGGGAGTAGGGGGTTTCCAGGGGACGGATGATCTCGGGGTCCCGGTTGACCACGCCCTCCAGGTTTTCCGCGATGGTTTTGCCGGTGCAGGTGGGCAGGGAGGTGTCGATCAGCCCGCCCTTGGCCAGCTCGGCCATAACGGCGTAGACGCCGCCTGCCCGCTCCAGGTCCTCCATAAAGGTGTCGCCGGCGGGGGCCAGGTGGCACAGATTGGGGGTCTTGCTGCTGATTTTGTTGGCCATGTCGAAGGACAGCTCAACCCCGCACTCGTGGGCGATGGCGGGCAGGTGGAGCATGGTGTTGGTGGAACAGCCCAGGGCCATGTCCACCGTCTCGGCGTTGTGGAAAGCGGCCTTGGTCATGATGTCCCGGGGGCGGATATTCCTCTCCACCAGCTCCATAATCTTCATGCCGGCGTGCTTGGCCAGCCGCAGGCGGGCGGACCAGACCGCGGGGATGGTGCCGTTGCCCCGCAGGGCCATGCCGATGGCCTCGGTGAGGCAGTTCATGGAGTTGGCGGTGTACATGCCGGAGCAGGAGCCGCAGGTGGGACAGGCGGCGTTTTCGTACTCCTCCACGCCCTCCTCGTCCAGCTTGCCGGCGTAGTAGGAGCCCACCGCTTCAAACATGTGGCTCAGGCAGGTGCGGCGGCCGTCGTTGAGCCGTCCGGCCAGCATGGGGCCGCCGGAGACAAAGATGGTGGGCACGTTCACCCGGGCCGCGGCCATGAGCAGACCGGGGACGTTTTTGTCGCAGTTGGGAATCATTACCAGGCCGTCGAACTGGTGGGCCATGGCCATGGCTTCGGTGGAGTCGGCAATGAGGTCCCGGGTGACCAGGGAGTACTTCATGCCCACATGGCCCATGGCGATGCCGT
>CANSXE010000121.1 GCA_947650875.1 uncultured Bacillota bacterium
GTGCGGGATTATTACATCCTTCAGCTGCCCAACCGGTCCATGGTGGTGATGGTCCCCACGGAGAACTGCGAGGAGATCGGCGTGCGTCCGGTGGTGGACGAGGCGCAGGCCGACCGTGTGCTGGCCGCCATCTCCGAGATACAGGTGGAGATGACGGCGAACTGGAATCACCGCTATCGGGAAAATATGGAGCGGATGAAAAGCGGCGACCTGTTTGAGGTGGCCCGGGTCATCAAAGGCCTGACCATCCGGGACCAGAAGCGGGGGCTGTCCACCGGGGAGCGGAAGATGCTCCACTCTGCCAGGCAGATACTTATCTCCGAGATTGTGCTGTCCAAAAGCGTCAGCTACGAGTCGGTGGAGGAGGAGCTGAACACCGCGCTGGCATAAACATGATTGAAGAATCAGGGCGGCTTTTTTGTTCCGAATGGGAATGAAAAGGCCGCCATATTTTGTATACTGAGAAAGGGAGCAGAAAGCATGAGGGAGATGTACCGTTGTCCGGAATGCGGCCGGGAGCTGCGCTACAAGGGGCTGTGCTGGAGCTGCAAGGCGGAGCAGGAGCGCCGGGAGATGCTGGCCTGGACGCCGGAGCAGATTCAGGAGAAGCTGAGCGGTTTGATTCAGCATGTGGAACGGCTGGAGGAAGACGCCTGGGACAAGGACTTTTGGGCGCTGCTGTGCTATCACAACGCCATCACCCCTGAGCTCCAGCGGGCCGCGCTGGCGGCGGAGCTGTACTACCCCAGCGAGATATATTACCGCGCCCCGGCGGACGTGGGGGACGCCCTTGTCCAGGCCCTTCTGGAGACGGAGGACTCCGGGGAAGCGGGAAATCTGCTGTGCTGTCTGGCCATGCAGGGGGACGACCGGGCGCTGGAGGTCCTCCACGAGCTGGAGGAGCACCCCCGCCCCTGGCGAAAGAAGCTGTATGTGGACCCCTCGGTCTACGCCCATACCGGCGGCTGGACCTTCGACAAGGCGGGGGCGCGGAGACAGCTCAACTTCGATACCTGCTACCCCCTCATCAAGGGGGACCGGAGCAGAGACAAGGCCGCCCAGGTCTTCCGCCCCAGGGAGGACCGCTGTCCCCACTGCAAGGGAAGGGTGGTGGACATCCTGACCCTGGACGGTCGGGATGCGCGGCTGAGCTTCCTGGGGCTGGACGGCGTGATCACCGCCACCTGCTGCCCCAACTGCATCCCCTGGGAGGAGCCGGCCTACTCCCGCTTTACCCTGGACGGTGGAAGTGAAGCGGTATTCCCCTACTCCTACGGAGCGGGGGAGGAGGACGACAGCGACTGGGGCATGGAGGAGTACGCCAACAACCTCTATGTCCTGGGGACGGAACCCGTCCCCCTGTTCTACGGCGCCCACTTCGACGATTTGAGCACGGTGGGCGGCTTTGCCAACTGGATTCAGGACGCCAACTACTACCCCTGTCCCGACTGCGGGAAAACCATGAAGTACCTGGCCCAAATTCAGTGGGACAGCCTGGACTACATGGAGGGCACCCTGTACATCGAGATTTGCCCCGACTGCCGTGTGGTCTCCATGCACCACCAGCAGACCTGAGGAGGAGCACATGAACGTCTACCACACGCCGCAATATCAGGCGTACCGCCAGGAGTGCGCCTTTGTGTTTTCCGAGGAGCACCGCTCCAGTCTGCCCGGGAAGACCGAGCTGCTTTCGGAGGGCTATTCCGTCCGCACGGACTATTACACCGGCCAGGGAAGGCATCAGCTCCACGCCGCCCGGCACCGGCTGCTGGACAGCGGGGGACAGGTGGTGTATACTTGGGACAATATCAACGACGACGGGGAGTTTTACCGGCTCCTTCCCCACGCCAACGGAAACCACTACCTGGTCTTCCGGGAGGACCTGTACGGCTACAGCGTTTTAGAGGTGGAAACCGGGCGGACCATGCACTACATCCCGGAAAAATCCTGGCCGCTGGACGGCCGGCAGGGGGAGGAGACCTTCATCTGGACTGGCGTGGCTTACGACGCGGCCACCAACCTGCTGGCCGTCTCCGGCTGTTACTGGGCCTGCCCCAATGGGACGCTGCTGCTGGATTTTGCCGACCCTCTTGCGGAACAGGATTGGAAGGTATGGCTGGACGTTCAGAACGTGGTGGACCCGGACTACGATCTCTATGACGACATCAACCTGGAACGGTTCGGGAAAAACGGTCTTCTCCATTTCAAAACGTTTAGTGCAGAGGACGGCTCACCGGGAGGTTTTACCCTTCCGGCGGACCGGATTCTGGAACTGGTACAGGAGAAAAAATTGGAACATAAGGAGCGAGGATAATGGGCCTGTTTTCTCTGTTCAAGCGAAAAAAGGAGTCTGAGGAGCCCAAGTGCTCGGTGGTAATTGTCTCCGCCGGCCTGGCCCGGCGGATGGGGGGCATCGACAAGGTGCTGGCCCCCCTGGGGGAGCTGCCCGTGCTGGTCCACACCCTCTACGCCTTTCAGGACTGCCCGGTCATCCACGAGATTATCGTGGTGGCCCGGGAGGACCTGGTGGTGGATGTGGGCCGGCTGTGCAGGGAGTTCAACCTGGACAAGGTGCGCAAGGTGATTGTGGGCGGACAGGAGCGCATCCACTCGGTCCAGGCCGGGCTGAGGGAGGTGGACCCCGAGGCCGGCCTGATCGCCATCCACGACGGGGCCCGCCCCCTGGTGACCCAGGAGATCATCCGGGACACGGTGGCTCGGGCCGCCCTCACCGGGGCAGCCGCCCCGGCCATCCCCCTCACCGACACCGTCAAGCGCACCGAGGACGGCCTGGTGGTGGAGACGGTGGACCGCTCCTCCCTGTGGGCGGTGCAGACCCCCCAGGTCTTTGAAGCCGGCCTGATCAGAGGAGCCATCCAAAAGGCCATCGAGGACGGTGAGCTGCTCACTGACGACTGCGGCGCAGTGGAACGGCTGGGCATGAAGGTGACCCTTACCAGCGGTAGCCGGGAGAACATCAAGATTACCACCCCTCTGGACCTGATCCTGGGGGAGGCCATCCTTCAGGCCAGAGTGGAGGAGGGGGAGTGGCGATGCAGGGAATGAGGATCGGCCACGGCTACGATGTTCACCGCCTTGTGGAGGGGCGGCGGCTGATTTTAGGCGGGGTGGACATCCCCTGGGAGCGGGGCCTGCTGGGCCACTCCGACGCCGACGTCCTCACCCACGCGGTGATGGACGCCCTGCTGGGGGCGGCGGGCCTGGGGGACATCGGACAGCACTTCCCCGACACCGACCCCGACTACGCCGGGGCGGACAGCCTGAGGCTGCTGGCCCATGTTACGGCGCTGCTGAAGGAGCGGGGATTTACCGTGGGCAACGTGGATGCCACCATTCTGGCTCAGCGGCCCAAGCTGGCCCCTCACATCCCGCAAATGCGGGACAACCTGGCCCGGGTGATGGGGGTGGACGTCTCACAGGTCAACGTGAAGGCCACCACCGAGGAGAGCCTGGGCTTCACCGGCTCCGGCGAGGGTATGGCAGCCCATGCGGTGGCGCTGATTGAGAGGATGTAGAAAAGGAACCGTTTTAAAACGGGAGTGACGCAGCTTAAGCTGCGCCACTCCCGTTAATGTTCTTTTGGACAGTCCAGTGGTTTTATGCCAGGCCGTTCAGGTTTTTGAACAGCTTTTCGGTATCGGCGGAAGCCACCAGCTTGTCGGTGTCCTCGTCGGTGGAGGCGATGGCCACGATGCGGCCCAGCACCTCCAGGTGTTCCTCGCCCTTGGCGGCGATGCCCACCACCAGCTTTACCTTGTCGCCGTTCCAGTCGATGCCTTCGGGGTAGGTCATGACCACAACGCCGGTGCGCTTAATGAGGGGTTTTACGTCGTTGGTGCCGTGGGGGATGGCCACATGGC
>CANSXE010000122.1 GCA_947650875.1 uncultured Bacillota bacterium
AGCAGGAACTGCGGCTGTCGCAGTAGAGACAGCCGTGGCAGCAGCCCCGGTAGAGATTCATGGTGTGGTCGGTGCCGAACCACTCTGTGGATTTGCTCCGGTGGAGCAGGTGCTTGGCGGGGATATATTCCATAATCCTCTCACCCCTTGCTGTTGTTATAGCACAAAAATCTCCTCCCGTACAGCGCTTTCAGAAAGGTTTTTCATTTCACCAGAAATGTCTTGCAATTTCTGGCCCGCTCAGATATATTAAAAATAAGAATGTTTTGCACGCGAGAGCTGTCACATACCTCTCAAAATACTTGCGGCGTCCTGCCGCGAAAGGAGATATTAACTATGGAGCGGAAATACCAGCTGGACACAGAGGGAAATCGCTTATTTTTAGCGGAAATTCGCCAAAATCTTTTGGACTTTGGGCGGAGGTTCCCCTCCCCTGGCGGCGGGTCCTACTATCTGGGGGACGACGGCACCCCCTGGCCTGAGAAGGGCCGGGAAACCTGGATTACCAGCCGCATGACCCATGTGTACAGCATCGGGACCATGCTGGGGGATATTCCATCCGCATCCCTGGTTGACGCGGCCCTGAAAGGCCTGTGCGGAGAGCTTCACGACGGGAAACACGGCGGCTGGTACGCCGGTCTCAACGCCGACGGCAGCTGCATGCCCACCAAACAGTGCTACGCTCACGCCTTTGTGATTCTGGCCGCTTCCTCTGCCCTGCTGGCGGGCCGCCCCGGGGCCAGAGAGCTGCTGGACGACGCCCTGGCTGTCTACAACCTGCGCTTCTGGGATGAGGACGAAGGCCTGTCTCTGGACACCTGGGACACCGGCTTTACCACCCTGGACAGCTACCGGGGTCTCAACGCCAACATGCACACGGTAGAGGCCTTTCTGGCCGTGGCCGACGCCATTGGGGAGGAAACATACCGTCTCCGGGCGGGGCGGATCATTGACAGGGTGCTGGACTGGGCCAGGAAGAACAGCTGGCGTATCCCGGAACACTTTTCCAGTGACTGGGTCCCCCAGCCCGAACTGAACCGGGAGCGCCCTGACGACCCGTTTAAGCCTTACGGCGCCACTCCCGGCCACGGCATCGAATGGGCCCGGCTTATCGTCCAGTGGGCCCTGTCCACAGACCGGGAAAAGGCCGCCCCCTACATCGAGTCAGCAGAGCACTTGTACACCACCGCAATCGACGATGCCTGGAACGCCGACGGCGCCCCCGGCCTTGTCTATACCACCGACTGGACAGGCAAGCCGGTGGTCCACGACCGGATGCACTGGACCCTGGCCGAGACCATCAACACCTCCGCTGTACTGTATCGGGCCACCGGCAAACAGCAGTACGCCGACGATTTTGCCATGTTTATGGCCTACCTGGATGGGACGGTACTGGATCATAAGAATGGCTCCTGGTTCCACCAGCTGGATCAAAACAACCAGCTGATCGGCACCGTCTGGCCTGGCAAATCCGACCTGTACCACGCCTTCCAGGCCACTTTGATTCCCTACCTGCCCACAAATGTCTCCATCGCCGCAGCGGTGGCCAGAGGATAAACGACAGCCCCCGGTTTTCACCGGGGGCTGTACTGCGTCTATGGCTTGCACCGCCCGCAGGGCTCGTAGTCCTCCAGTACGGCCTGAAGGCGGGAGTAGAACACCACCTGCTTATCCTCCTGAATATTCTTAGCCGAGGTGCAGTCAGGCAGATGGAACTTTTTGCTGGAAGTATTGCCGATGTACGTCTGTAAAGTGGAATTACCTGTCGGGTTTGTGGCAGTGTCCGCCTCCTTCTCTGTGCGGAAGGTAACCGTCTTACCGTCGCTTTCTGCGATGATATGGCCCTGCATATCGGTGCGGTAGACCTCCGTCCCCGCATCCCGGAAGCGGCTGAGTACCTCTTCGGATGGGTGTCCGTACTTGTTCCCCTCCCCCACCGAGATCACCGTGTACCTGGGACTGACCTCCCGGAGGAAGCGGTAGCCGGTGGAGGTATCGCTTCCGTGATGGCCCGCCTTCAAAACAGTGGCACGCACGTCTGCTCCGGAGTCCAGCAGGTCTCCCTCCGCCCCCGTCTCCATGTCCCCGGTGAACAAAAAGGAGGTCTCCCCGTAGTCAATGCGCAGGACAATGGAGGTGTCGTTGGTATCGTCATACTCCTGCACCGGGCCCAGAATCTCTACCTGGGCAGAGCCCAGCTCAAATCTGTCCCCCGGCTCAGGGACGGTGAGGGATTTCCCCTGCCCCTCCAGATACTTTACCAGATTCTGAAACACCTTGGAGCTGTATTCCGTCACCGGACACAGGGCGGTATCCACTTTGGCGTAGTTCAGCGCGCCGGACAGGCCTCCGATGTGGTCCTCGTGGGCGTGGCTGGCCACCATATAGTCCAGATGGCTGGCCCCGTGGCGCTCCAGGTAGGCGTATACCAGGTCGGAGTCCTCAGCGTTGCCGCCGTCGATGAGCATATAGTGCCCGTCACAGATCACCAGAGCGGCATCTGCCTGGCCCACGTCGATGAAATGGACCTCCAGGCCCCCCTCCCCCGCAGGAACAGGCGCGGACTGCTCCTGCCGGTTGAACAGGACATAGGCCACTGCCAGAAACAGCATGATAAACAGGAAAACCAGCACCCAGCCGGACTGCTGCTTTTGTCTCTTTCGGCTCATCCGTCACTCCTCCAATTCTTCCGGCAGCGGGCGGCGGCGGTGCTCCACCGGCCCCCACTGGGGCAGGGGCAGCCGCTGCATCGCTCCAAAGGTCCGGGCTTTCAGGCCGGGATACCGGCCCTGCAGCTCATAAATCAGCTCCTTGATCTCCTGGCGCTTGGTGTTCCCGTCGGCGGGACAGCGATTTTCCACCACCGGCAGCGCCAAGCGCTGGGCGGTATTGCGGACGAGATTTTCCCCGCAGTAGAGCAGGGGGCGTATCTGGGTGATCCCCGTCCGGTCCAGCCAGGTAACGGGCTGGAAGCAGGACAGCCGCCCCTCGAAGATCAGGGACATGAAAAAGGTCTCCACCGCGTCGTCGTAGTGGTGGCCCAGAGCAATTTTAGAGATTCCACGCTCCTGAAGGGCGGCGTGAAGGGCGCCCCGGCGCATCTTGGCACACATGGAACAGGGATTTTTCTCCCGGCGCAGGTCAAAGATGATGTGTTGTATCTCGCTGTTTAAAATGGTATAGGGCACCCCCAGCTCCTGGCACAGCGCCCCGATGGGGGAAAAATCCAGGGGTTCTATCCCGTCGGCGTGACCCATATCCAGGGTAAAGGCCTCTACTGTGTATGGGATGGGGTAAAACTCCCGCAGTTTGGCCAGCGCCACCAGCAGCATCAAGGAGTCCTTCCCCCCGGACACCCCTACCGCAATCCGGTCGCCGGAGCGAATCATATCGTAGTCCTCCACACACCGGCGCGTGAGGGAAAGTATCTTGTTCATCGTTCAGCCTCCCATTGAATATTGACATTTTACCACAGAATGCCAGTATTCCGCAAGTAAAAAACAAAAATCGAATCAGAGATATCTGGAGTATTCATTAGAAAACAAAAGAAAACAGGAGATAATAAAGTTTTTATAAAAATTTCTCGAAAAAACCGTTGACACCCCGTCTCCCCCGTACTATAATACAAAACGCTCCGTCCGTACGGTTTTCGGAGTAAAATGTTTGCAAGAGAGCATTTTTCACATAAATGTAAAGGAAATTGGAGGTAACACCTATGTCCACGTTCATGGCCAACAAGGGCAGCATCGCGCGGAAGTGGTATGTCATCGACGCCGCCGGCAAGCCCATGGGCAAGACCGCTGTCATCGCCGCCGACC
>CANSXE010000123.1 GCA_947650875.1 uncultured Bacillota bacterium
ATGGCGTCCACAAACTCGGTGTCCTCCTTGGCGGGGTTGGTGTCGTCCATGCGCAGGTTGCAGATGCCGCCGAATTTCTCGGCGGAGCCGAAGTCGATAATCAGGGCCTTGCAGTGGCCGATGTGCAGGTAGCCGTTGGGCTCGGGTGGGAAACGGGTGTGGACCTGCATCCCGGCGCACCGGCCCCCCTCAGCGATGTCTTCCGTGATGAACTGGTGGATAAAATTCTGGCTCTCCCCCTCTTCCGGGGCGGCAGTTTTGATTTCCTCAGACATGGGCTCTCTCCTCCTTTGTCAATGGGGATATTTTACACCAGAAAACATATCCTGGCAAGTGTTTTCGGCTCCCTTTTCCGATTGCGCCGGGCGCGGAGCCGTTACATGGGCTTCAGATTTTGATTGAGCCGGTCCACCATCCAGGAAATCCGCTTCTCCCGTCCGGCGTCGGTCTTGGCGTCGAAGTAGGCCCGGGCGTAGGTTTTCTGCACAGATGGGGACATAGCCTTAAAATTGGAACAGGCGGGCTCATGGCCCTCCAGCAGTGCGGAAACCTGCGCAATCTGTTCCTCTGTCACCGCCATGGGGCTGGGCGCGTTCCACTGGCCGTTCGCCTTGGCCTGCGCGATCTTCGCTCTGCCGAAGTCGGTCATAAGCCCCCGCTCCTCTAAGCGTTGGACCAGCGCCTTGTTTTTCTCCGACCACTTGCTCTTATCCCGGCGTTGGGAAAAGTATTTCCGATAGGATTTATCGTCAATGCGCTGCATCTGCCCATCAATCCACCCAAAACACAGGGCCTCTTCCAGCGCTTCCCCCGCCTTGATGGTCTTTGGACCGCCGGCCTTGCCGAATAAGAGCCAGACGCCGGCACTGGTCAGGCAGTGCTCAGACAGCCAGCACCGAAAGGTCTCTCTGTCGTGAAACTCTAAAATGTCGCTCATCATATCCCCCATTCTTTCCTCGCTTGCCATCCTGATTTTCCGCTGATTGCTCCAATTTTATCACAGGACCGCATGATGTTCAATCTGTTTTCGGAAAAGTCTTGTTCCCGCCGGGAAATAGGGGTATAATAGGGGACATAGGAGTGAATGGTATGGTATATGATATCATTGTATTGGGCTCCGGCCCCGCCGGGATGGCGGCGGCGGTGGCCGCCCGGGGCCGGGACAAGAGCGTTCTGGTGATTGGAAATCCCTGGCAGGACAGCCCTCTGGCCAAGGCGGAGCGGGTGGACAACTACCCCGGACTCCCCGGCCGGACGGGTCTGGAGCTGCTGGAGGAGTTTTACCGCCATGCCCAGGCGCTGAATGTGGAATTTGTGGTGGGCAAGGCCCTGTCTCTGCTGGCCTGGAACGGCTTTTCCCTCACGGTGGGCAGTCAGGTCTATCAGGGGAAAGCGCTGATTCTGGCTCCCGGCGTCATCCGGGCGGCGAAGTACCCCGGCGAGACGGAATACTTAGGCAGGGGGGTGAGCTACTGCGCCACCTGCGACGGGATGCTCTACCGGAACCGGCCTGTCACCGTGGTGGGTCTGGCCCCCGACTCCCCTCAGGAGGCCAACTACCTCCACAGCCTGGGCTGTCAGGTGGTCTACGTCTCGCCCCGGCAGCCCCAGGGGCTGGATGAGGGGATCCCCTATGTGAAGGCGGGAAAGCTGGCCGTCAGGGGAGAACAGGCCGTTACCGGGCTGGAGGCGGACGGCGCCCTCCTTCCCTGTGCCGGGGTATTCATCCTCCGCCGGGCGGTGGCCCCCACCGACCTGCTGCCCACATTGGAGACAGAGGAGGGGGTTATCAAGGTGGACCGCCGCATGGCTACCAACATTCTCGGGGTCTTCGCCGCCGGGGACTGCACCGGCGGACCCCTTCAGGTGTCCAAGGCGGTGGGCGAGGGGCATGTGGCCGCCCTGTCCGCCTGCGAATATCTGGACCTGCAGGGCCAGCCACAGGCCCCCCCTGCAAAATGATACAGAAGAAAGGAAGACGATTATGATTCATTTCAACAAGGAGACCTTTGAAGCAACCCTGGCCGAGGGCAAGCTGATGATGGTGGACTTCTGGGCCGAGTGGTGCGGCCCCTGCCAGATGCTGGGCCCGGTGATTGAGAGCCTGGCCGACCAGTACGAGGGCCGGGCGGTCATCGGCAAGATCAACACCGACGAGGAGCAGGCACTGGCCATGAGCTTCCAGATCACCGGAATTCCCACTGTTATCTTCTTCAAGGATGGCAAGGAGATTGACCGTCTGGTCGGTGTCATGCCCCCCGACGCATTTATTCAGGTGCTGGAAAAACATCTGTAACCGCCGCTTCAGCCAGGCGGACTGCCCCAGATTGCGGGGGCGGTCCGCTTTTTACTTTAGTCCCAGTGCAGGGCGGCTGGAACGATAAAAGAACTGCCTGAATCAAGTTCAGACAGTCCTTCTTATCAATATCCCGTGTCCCTCTCCGGTCTTCTAATCAACTCAAACTGGGCGTTTTTGTCAATAAATTCGTCAAACATAACCCCCTGAGCCAATGTATCCCGGAAGGCCCTCTGCAGGCCGTAGAGTTCAGCTCCGTACCGGTATACGCTGGCCATAAAGTTATCAAAGTGGCGGTTATCGCCGCAGGAGATCAGTTTTGCGTCCTTCTCATGCTCCGGTTTCACGCTGGTGATCCGGCTCTCCTCCCCGAACTGGGAATTGATATAGAAGGTCTTGCCCTCGAAGCCAAAGCCGTTCCAGCCGCAGACCAGGCTGAACACATCGCACTCGCCCTGCTCCGTCATCTCCCGGTATCTTGCGGTCACTTTGTCAAAGACCTCCATCAGGCTGTCTGAACAGTCCTCTTTTATCTCAAAATCAATGGTAAGGTAATCCTGAAACAGGTAGTAGTTGTCATCCATGGAACCGGACAGACCGATCATCACATGTTCGTTCAGCTTAAAAATTTTTCTGAAATTGTGCAGCACACTGCCGTTGTTCAGCGTGAGCTGCTGCTCGCCGCAGACAAGGGCGAACTGGTCGCAAATTACCGCTTGTACTAAACTCATGGCCGCTTTCTCCTTCCCATAAAAGGCGGTACTGCCCAATTTTTTCAGGGCAGTACCGCCTAAACAGTTTACACGGACCGGGGTGCTTCTCCCCCAAAGGCTTCAATGGCGTGGGCGGTCTCAGCCCGCTTCTCCTCGATGGCCTCCTTCAGGATGAGGTCCTTCACCTTCATCAGCCGGATGGTGTTGGAGCGCTCGTTCTCATCCAGCTTCATGGTGATATACTTGATGTTGGCCTGCATCTCGGGGATTTTCACATACTCCAGCGCGTTGACCCGGCGGCGGGTCTTTTCGATCTCCTCAGCCAGCAGCTGGGAGGTCTTTTCAATCTCGGCCAGACGGAGCATGTCGCTGAACACCCGGGACAGGGCGTCCACTGCGTCGTCCAGCTCGCCGCTGGTCTGGGCAAAGCCGTAGGGGTAGACCTCCCCGGGGTCCTGGCTGCTGGTACGGAACTGGTACTGGGGTACATCCACCGACATGATGTTCTGGAAGGTCATGTCCAGCTCCACGCTCTGCTTGGGGTAGAGCAAAGACTGCTCCAGCATCTCCGGGGACATGAGGGCGGCGGCCACGGTAAAGGCGCCGTGGGCCTTCATCAGACCCTCCTCCACCCGTTTGCGGAGGGCGCGGTTCTCACGGACCACGTCCATGAACTGCTTCATCAGCTCGTCCCGCTTGTCCTTCAGCAGCTTATGGCCGCGGATGGAGGTGCGCAGGCGGTTTTTCAGCCGGTTCAGCTCCTGCCGGGTGGGGTTGATTGTTGTGGAAGGCA
>CANSXE010000124.1 GCA_947650875.1 uncultured Bacillota bacterium
GAAGGCCGGTGCCCACGATGACGATCTGGTTCTCTTTGATGTTCTTGGCGATGGCATAAGCCTGACGCTCCTGCTTGGTGATCTTATACTCAGCCATTTTGATTTACCTCCCTTTCTTAGTGCCGGGTGGAATAGCCCAGGTGGGGCTCGTTCTTCAGGCGCATGAGACGGTAGCCGCCGATCTTGTCCAGCAGGGCGGCATGGTCCTCGCAGCTGTAGACCCACTTCTCCACATAGTCCTTGAAGGTCTCGGGGATGGCGGTCCCGGCAGCGGCGTCGTCAGCGGCCTTCTGGGCCTTGGCGGCGGCAGCGGCGGCCTTCTCGTCCTCGGGCTTGGTCTCGGCGGCCTTCTGCGCCTTGGCGGCGGCCTTGGCCAGCTGGGCCTTGGCGTCCTCAGCGTCCTGATACTTGGAAGCCTTGTCGTACTCCTTCAGGCCGGCGTCGTCGTCGTCATAGTAGTCATAGCACTGGGAGGGCCAGGCGCCGTAGGGGGCCCAGACCACGGCCTGGACGCACTCGCCGAAGATGCGGGTCTTGGTGGGATCGCGGCGGATGTACTCGTCGGAGACCATCTCCTCGCAGGTGACGATGGTCTTGCGGGCGGCCACGGCGATGTCGATGTCGTGGAACTCGTCGCCGCAGATGATGCAGGTGCCGTCAGGGCTGGCCTGCTGCACATGGATGATGGCGGTGTCAATCTTGGGCACGGGGACGGCCACCACCTTCTGGCCGGGGACCATGGGATTCTCGATCTCGGCGCATTTCAGGTCCTCCAGCTTGGGCATGGTCTTGCGCTTCTCCTCGCTGATGCCCCAGAACTTCATCAGGCCGGAGCCCTGCATCAGGCGGACAGGCAGGAAGGGCAGCCCCAGGGAGGCGGCGTGGAGCATGAGCATCAGCACGTCCTGGGAGTAGTCCTCATAGGTCAGCTCCCCCTTCTCAATGGCGGCGCGGAAGCGGCGGGACACGTTGGTGTAGCCGGAGTTGGCGGTGTAGCAGTTGATATAGGCGGCCACCCGCTTCTCACCGATGAGCATGTCCACCTCGCCGCCGCCGGGGCCGGCATAGACAATAAAGTCCTTCTGGCCCTGGCGCAGGATCTCTGACACTGTGGCATAGGGCTTGCGGTTGGTGGTGAAGCCGCCGATCGCAAGAACATCTCCGTCCTCGACGAACTTCGCCACGGCGTCGTGCATGGAATATACCTTGTTCATAGTAATACCCCCATTACAAAATATTTTTGGGTTTTCTCTTTCTTTCGCTGGTTGTCAAGGTGCCGCAACGCGCTTTTCTACGGTAGCCATTTTACCACATATATCACAATTGGTCTAGCCTGTAATTTGGCATAAAGTTTGCATATCTTGAACTGGCGTGGTATAATAGGACCGTCTCCACAAGAGACAGGAGGTATCCGACATGACAAACGTGGAATTCCATCTGCAATTGAACCACAACGAGACCTGGAACATGAGCCGGCTGCACTTCCACGACCACTGCGAGCTGCTC
The DNA here is from genome assembly GCA_947650875.1 of uncultured Bacillota bacterium. Classification (GTDB taxonomy): domain Bacteria; phylum Bacillota; class Clostridia; order Oscillospirales; family Oscillospiraceae; genus Lawsonibacter. The sequence goes on from CANSXE010000124.1 coordinate 1,507, forward strand.
CTCCCCCTGGTCAGCCCGGGGAATATTTTCGTCAGTGACCAGGTCTACCCCCTGCGCCGGGGGACGCTGTATCTCATCGGGGAGAACACCCTCCACCGCACCATGGCAGAGGGCTTCCACGCCCGGTATGTGCTCCATATCAACAAAAAAACGCTGAACCATCTGTCCACCCCTCAGACCGACCTGACCCAGTTCTGCGGGGCTTCTTTCCGCCGGGCGGAGCTGTCCGGCGGGGAAATGACCGAGGTAATCGAACTGTTCCAGGCCCTGGAGCGCAACAAAAACGACGGCTCCTTCGGCAGTGACACCCGTCAGCTTGTCGCCCTGCTCAACCTGCTCGTCCACGTCGCCCCCATCCTCAACGTAGCCACGGCCGGCGAATCCATCCACAACAAGGACTTCCTCCGGGTCGCCCCCATCCTGGACTACATCCGGGACCACCTGGAACAGCCCCTCACCCTGGACCAGATTGCCGGGCAGTTCTATATCAGCAAGCACTACCTGTGCCGCATCTTCAAGGCGGCCACCGGCTTCTCCGTCATGGAATATATCATCTACAGCCGGGTACTCAAGGCCCGGCAGCTGCTTCAAGAGGGGGTCAGCGTCCAGCAGGCCGGGGAGCTGTCCGGCTTCTCTGACAACTCCCATTTCATCCGCACCTTCGGCCATCTCACCGGACTGACCCCCGGCCGGTACGCCAAGGAGTACCAATCCGGGGACCAGATACTGCTCCAATAGCCCCGTTTTATGTCAACATCCGCAAGGCTGCCCCCTCCCTGCCGGTTTGCACATATTCTCCAAAATTCATTCCACATCCGATAAAAACGGGAGCGGCAAAAAGCCGCTCCCGTCCTTTGTTAATCTCTCGGCCTTCGATAGAACTTTCCCACCACCTGTTCGGTGCGCAGAACGTTGACAAAGGCCTTCGGGTCAGACTGGCGAATTTTCCGGGCCAGCGCCCGCACCTCGCTGTCGGACACCACCGAGTAGATCATCACACAGGGGTCGCCGTTGTACAGCCCCACGCCCTCGATGAGGGTGGCGGTATGATTGGTATCCTGAATCTGAGCGCAGACCCCTCCGGCGCTCTCCCGTCCGGTGATGATGAGCAGGGTAGCCCGCCGTCCGTCCGGGTCCATGATCTTAATCACCTGGGTGGAGGCATACTGATACAGTATGGAGTACAGCGCCTTATCCCAGCCAAACAGGGCCCCGGCAATGGCCAGAAGAATCACATTGCCGGCAAAGATATACCCCCAGGCATCCACATTTTTCCGCTCTGACAGCGGAATGGCAATAAAATCAGTGCCGCCGCTGGTCACCCGCACCCCCAGACACAGACTACAGGCAAATCCGCTTATCATGCCGCCAAAAATGCAGATCAGAAGGATATCCTCTGTAATGGTCAGGGCAGGCACCATATCGGTAAAAATACTGGTGAGTACAATGGTCAGGCAGGAGTACAGGGTAAACCGCTTGCCCACCAGCTTAAAGCTGATAGCTGCCGGGATGGCGTTCAGGGTCAGGTTGATGGGGGCGAAGGGCAGCTCCACCCCGGCAAACTCCAGGGCACACCGCTGAATAAGACGGGTAACGCCGGTGAAGCCGCCGGGAAACAGGTCCCCCGCCGCCACAAAGCTCTTCAGATTCACCGCAACAATCAGAGAAGACAGCGCAATCACCAGCACACGGGTAACAAACTCCTTCAGCCTGGCCTGTTGGTTGGCAGTTGTCATGGAGACCTCCTATTCACCTGGCCTCAGCCAGAACATCCACGTTCTTCATAAAGTACTCCACCCCGGAGTAGATGGTGGTCAGCACAATCACCGCCGTGCCGATCTGACTGACAATCTCAGGCAGGGGCAACAGCATCAGGATAATGCACACCATAGTGGCGGCGGTCTTCACCTTCCCCGACCAGCCGGCGGCAATCACCCGGCCCTTGTCGGCGGCCACCATCCGCAGGCCGGACACGCCGAACTCCCGGACTATCACAATGAGCAAAGCCCAGGCGGGCATCTGGCCCACCTCCACAAACCACAGCATGGCGGCGGTCACCAGGCACTTGTCGGCCAGGGGGTCCATAAACTTGCCGAAGTCGGTAATCTGGTTGTAGTGCCGGGCAATGTAGCCGTCCAGCGTGTCTGTCACGCTGGCGGCGGCGAAGATGGCCAGCGCCCAGTAGTTGGCGTGGGGCACATCCAGGTACAGCACCAGCAGAAAGGCCGGGATCATCACCACCCGCAGGATGGTCAGCTTATTGGCGGTATTCAT
>CANSXE010000125.1 GCA_947650875.1 uncultured Bacillota bacterium
TCTTTTTGAGCGCCCTCAGTCTTTGCATTGCAAAGACTGGAAGGGTACCCTTCCACATCCATTATATCACAATTTTTCTTTCCCGCAACTATAAAAATAAAAAACGCCCCAGCGCGTACACCGGGGCGTATGAGAATCAGGGATTGGGGTAGGCGTAGACGATGGGCCGGACCTCGGGGGTGAGGGCCTCCAGGGTATAGCCCGCATTCTGGTAGCCCTCGATGATGGCGGGCAGAGCGGATACCGTGTTGTAGTGGCCCTTGCTGTCGTGCATCAGGAGAATCACCCGGCTGGAGGTCCCCAGCTTGTCCAGGGCGTTTCTGGCCAGCGTGGCCGCGGCGGGGGGATTGCGCACGGCGTCGCCGCTCTGCCGGTTCCAGTCGAAGTAGACAAAGCCCCGGCGGGTCATCTCGGCCACGATCTCCTGGTAGATGTGGCCGTTGTAGGCGTTGATGCTCCCCCCGGGAAAGCGGAAAATCTGGGGCGGAACGCCGGTGACCTCCTCAATCAGAGCGTACTCCCGGGCAAAATCGTCCAGATAGGCCTCCACCGAGTCGTAGATTGTCCGGTAATCGTGGGTGTAGCTGTGGACGCCCAGGGTGTGGCCGGCGTCCACAATGTCCCGCATCCACTGCCTGGCCTGTCCGGTATCCTTGCCCACCACAAAAAAGGTGGCCTTGACGCCATAGTTCTCCAAAATCCTCAGTATCTCCGGGGTGCGGGCGGAGGGGCCGTCGTCAAAGGTGAGGTAACACACCTTTGATTTTTCCACGGTGTTCCACTCGTGGGGCGCAGCGTAGAGCTCGGGGTGCAGCGCCTGATAGGCCGGGACCTCCGGACCGGGGTCTTCCGGCTTCTCCACCGGGGCGGCGCTGTCCCCCTGGGGGGTGCTGTCTCCCTGGGGCGCACCGCTCCCCTGGGGGGCGCCTTCTCCCCGAGGGGCACTGTCTCCCCCCTGGGCAGGCGGGCCGGGCGGAGACTGGCGCAGCTGGTCCAGCTCAGCCTTCGCCTGCTCCAGGGAGCTCCCCAGTCCCACGGCCAGACTGGTGGGAATCAGAACGGCCAGCACAAGTAAAATTGTGGCCGCTATTTTTCCCTGCTTGGTGAGCCGGTACCGCGTCTTCTTCAGCCGGGACGGACTTTTTTTTACGATCGGGGACCGTTCCACAGAAAGTTCTTCAGACATGGGGCCATCCTCTCCAGCGTTCGACGCGCTTCGACATTGATAGCTCTATTGTAGCCCCCTACGCCCCCGATGGCAAGCCCTTTGCGGTGACAATTTTATGAAGATTTGGTAACAAAAGGCCCCGCCGGATGGCGGGGCCCCGGTTCGCTATTTCATCCAGTCCCACATGGGCACTTTTTTGCCGCTGCTCTGAACATAGAGCGATTTGTCCTTGAAGTAATTGACCGGGTCCTTCCGGGTGCTGCCCGACCGGACCTCGAAGTGGAGGTGGTTGCCGGTGGACCGGCCGGTGGTGCCCACATAGCCCACCACATCCCCCTGCTTTACGGTCTGGCCCTCCTTGCAGCCGATGCGGCTCATATGGGCGTAGAGGGTGCTGGTGCCGTCGCTGTGGGAGACGATGACATAGTTGCCATAGGACCAGCTGCTGCCGGTGCCCTTGGCGGCGTGGATAACCACACCGCTCTTGGCGGCATAGATGTTGGTGCCGGAGGGGGCGGGGATGTCGATGCCGGCGTGGTTGCCCGGCTTGCCGGTGACGGGGTGGATGCGCCCGCCGGCCAGAGAGGAGATGGTGTTATATCCCCCCGGCAGGGGCCACAGATAGCCCGACTCGCTGGGCACGTTGGCGACCTGGGCGGCGTACTCCCGCTCCTTGGCCTTGATCTGGGCGTCCAGAGCCTTGGCGGCCTTGTTCAGCTCCTCCTCCATCTCCTCCAGCAGGTCCTCCTGGGCGCTGATTTCGGCGATGAGCTTGTCCACCTCGTCCTCCTGGGCCTTCAGCTCGTCCTGGGCGGCCATCTGCCGGGCCTTGGCCTCCTCCTGCTCCGACTGGGCCTCCTCCAGGGCGGTGCGGTCGTTGGAGACTTTCTCCTGGAGGGACACCAGACTGTCGATCACCTGGTTGTCATACTGGATGATCTCCTCGATCATCATGTAGTTGTCCAGCAGCTCGGAGAAATCGCCGGACGCAAACAGGATGGACCAGTAGGAGGTCTCCCCCTGCTCCTCCATGTGCCGCATCCGCCGGCAGAACAGGTCAAACTGGGCCTTCTCGTCGGCTTCTGCCTGCTCCAGCTCCACCGTCTTCTCGGTGATGAGCTGGTCATACATGGCAATCTGCTCGTTGATGTTGGCAATCTCCTGGCGGATCAGGTCGATCTGGTCCTCCAGCAGCTCCTTTTTCTTCAGGGCGCTGCTCTTGTCCGCCTGGACGGCCTTCAACTGGGCCTGAATGTCTTTTTTCTGCTCGGCCAGCTTTCCGGCGTTCCCCTTCAGGGCGTCGATCTCCGCCTGGGTGACGGCGGAGGTCTCAAGCACCATCCCCGGCCCCGTCAGGGGCAAGAACATGGCCAGCGCCAGCAGCAGCACAACAGCGCGGCGCAGCAGCCTGTCTCGTTTCATCCAGATTCCTCCTTTTCAGTGGGCCAGAAAGATGTTTGCCAAAATGGGCAGCACCATCAACAGCGCCAAAAATCCGGCCATAATGGACATAATCAGCTTCTGTCTTTTCTGCCGCTTCATAACCGCGACCTCCCTAACATTTTATTAGACCTGTAAGAACTTCCGAATGGCGAACAGGGAGCCCGCCACGCCGATAAAGGCGCCCACGCCGCAGAAGACGGCCAGGATGGTGGGGGCCATGGTCCCGTAGCTGATCATATTCACCAGAGACAGGCCGTTGCCCTGGATGGCAAACTTGGCTACCATCTGATACAGGCCCCACTGGGCCAAAAAGGCGATCAGGGCTCCGGTGAGTCCCAGCAGCATCCCCTCCACCACAAAGGGCCACTCGATAAAGCCGTCGGTGGCGCCGCACATCTTCATAATGGCGATCTCCTCCCGGCGGTAGAAGGTGGCCAGCTTGATGGTGTTGGCGATGATGAACAGGGAGATCACCAGCAGAATGCCGATGAGCACCATGGCTACGCCGGTGGCGATGTTGCGCACCATCACAAAGCCGTCGGCAATCTCGGTGGCGGCGTTGACAAAGCCCACGCCCTCCACCTGCTCCAGGGCCGCCTTGGTCTGCTTCATCAGCTCGATATCCACCACATGGACCCGATAGCGGTCCCGGAGGGCCTCGTCGGGCAGGTCGTTGAGCACCGACGTGGTATCCCCGTGCTTGGCCTTGAAATCGGCCAGGGCCTCCTCCTTGGTGACAAAGGTGAGCTGAGACACGTTGTCCACCCGGGCCAGGGTGGTCTGGAGGGCCCTGGCCTGGTCCTGGGTGAGGGTATCGTCTATGTAGACCAGCATCTCGTTCTCGCTCTCCAGGTCGCCCAGGGTGTTGTCCAGATTCACCGCCAGCAGGGTGAAGGAGCCCATGATAATCAGGCAGGCCACAATCATGCAAACTGCGGCAAAGGACATGAAGCCGTGGGTGAAGATAGAGTGAAACCCCTCGCTGACATAATATCCCGCGTTAAATTTTCTCGACATTGTAGTAACCACCTGTCTCGTCGCTGATGATCCGTCCGTTTTCGATGG
>CANSXE010000126.1 GCA_947650875.1 uncultured Bacillota bacterium
GTGGCTGAGCAAATCGGCCAGTTTGCGCATATTCTTTTCCTGGGATTGTACCGACATTTTAAAAACCTCCTAAAAATCGAGAGAGCAAGGGCACAAAACTCCCTTGCTCTCCATATTTCTCAGCGGCAGTTACGCCGCCGGTCTGATGACTTTCCCCTTCTCCGGATTGAAAATAGGGGCGTTCTCCTCCGGGGTGCCGGGAATGATTTTCAGCGTATAGCCGTTTTCCCGGGCCAGTCTGAACATTCCGATGAAGCGGTTCAGCTCCTCATCTACAGCTTCATCATCCTTTTGTTCCTCGACAGGCTCAAAGTCCGCATCCATGGCCTCCGCTTTCTGGGTCCGGGTGGTCAGGGAAGTCCAGAAGGACCGCAGGGCCGACACCAGCAGCAGCCGGAACAGGCTCCGCTTTCTGGGCTTCAGATGGATGACCTCATCGGCTTTCACTTCGTCAATCTCGCTGAGAGCCACGGTGAGCTTCCCAGTCGCCACAAAGGCGGAGGACAGAAAACAGGACACCGCCGCGCTCTCAAAGGCGAACAGCTCCGGGGTCTGCACCCGCTTGGCGATCAGCCGCTGGCAGGTCACGCTGGCGGCCTCCAGGTCATCCACCCGGATGTCATCGGCGGACACGGTGCCGGCGATGATCATGCCGCCTCCGCTGATGGTCTTGGCCTTGATGCCGTAGGCCACCTTCAGGCAGCCCTTGACCAGCAGACGGTCAGTCTCCAAAGTCTCATAGCTCACGGTCTCCCCCTTGGGGATGTAGACAGTTTTCATAGTGATACACTCCTTCACGTTTCTCTCGGCGGCACCGGGCGGCCATCGCCCAGCCGCACATCCTGGTGGCTGACGAATACCGGGCGGTAAACTTCCTTTCCGGTAGCGCCGCAATCTTGACAAGTCCAGCCTATGGCCCCGTTGTGGTCGGCAGCGGCATTTTCCCCGTAGATCAGGGGCCCGCCGCAGACGGGGCAGACACCCGCAATGTCCTTGAATTCCATGCCGGCCTCCAATCACGCCGCCGCGGCCTGTTTCATCCGGACAGGCAGGATCATAGCGAAGTCGCTGCGGCCTTCGGCCTCCAGAATGATTGGCACCACAGGGCTGATGACCTTCAACTTCACCTGGGGCTCCCCCCGGAACTGCCGGAGGGCGTCGATCATGTAGCGCAGATCAAAGCCGAAGTCGATACTGCTCTCCCCGTCGATCTGAATCTGCGTGCAATAACCTCCGCTGGGCGTTAACATTGACAGCTTGCCATTGGAAAAACGGACGCAGGCGCTGCCTATGCTGCGGGTCAGATTTTTCAGATAGTCCAGTTCTCTCAAGAACTCTTCGGGCCAGACGCAGAACTCCTCCTTAAATTCCTTGGGAACGGCGCCGTCCACATTGAACACAAGCGGTCCTCCGATCCGGGTCTGAAGCTCTGTTGTACCATCCGTTACCTGGAGATACCACTCACCCACGCTGGCAGTCACTTCCTGATTGCCGAACATTTTCAGGTATTTCAGTGCTTCAGGCAGGACCATAAATGGCTGACGGACAGCCAGACCTTCATCCACATCCCAGGCCAGCCGGTAGCCGTCCACGGCGAACACCTTGTTGCCATCGAACTGCACATGGGTGCGCTGGGCCTCCAGCTTATCATCGGGTTTTCTCAGTGCGTATTTGACATGCTCCACCCGCTCCAGCAGCCGGGCGGCGTTGACCGTATAGGTATACCGAGCCGGTTCCTCCCGCATAGCGGGGTAGTCCTCGGGCAGGAAGGCGTCCATCTGCGCGGCCCGGGGGCCGCAAGACATGGTGAGCTGGATACAGCGGGTTTTATGATTGCTTTTTTCCTCCGCCTCCAAAATCAGCTCACCCTCAAAGTGGCCACAGGCCCGGGCGGCGTCCTTGGGACGCTGAAACACGAAGCTCAGATCATCGCCTCGGGCGGGAATCGTTGTGGTCAGCCAGGTGGTAAAGTCGGTGGCAGTCAGGGTACAGCGGTCATTGCTGATGCTTACCAGCACCCCCTCCAATTCGGGGATGGACGCCTGCTTGATCACCTTGATTACCTTGTTCAGTGCCTGGGAAAATTCCTTCGCGTCTACGGTTGCTCTCATGCGGTTTTCCTCCTTTTCGATTTTTGAATCTCCGGCCGCACATTAATGGTATTGGTGGAGAATGTCACTTTCCGCACCGTACTCTCACCCACGGCCAGAATGTTGTAGATCATGTCCACCACAGCGGTGGCGGCGGTGATGTTGGCCGCCATACTCTGGGGAGCCGACACCGACGCCTCGGCGCAGGACAGCTCCGTGGGAAACTTATCCGTCTCTTCCAGTACGTCCGGGTAGACCACACCGATGGGCGGGTAGTAGGTCCTACCACTCCGCCGCACACCGCAGACTACCTGGCCGGTGTACTCCCCGTTGCCGCTGTCAATGTAGATCAGCTCCTTTGCCTGGGTGAACACTCTGTGGCACAGCTGCCGGGACTTGTTGTTGTCCACAGCTCCCAGCAGGATGACCATCTCCTCCACAATTTCCTCGCGGTACGAATTGGGCCGTCTCTGCTGGAACCGCATGGGTATCAGCAGGTCCTTCAGGCGGTCCTCATCCTCCACGAAATCGGGGACGTACTCCGTCTCCATGCCGAACACGGAGGAGTACCGCTCCGCCAGCACCTGCGCCTTGTTCTCTCCCTGGTCGGCGGGAGTAAAGTTCTGCCGCACCAGGTTTTTCTGCTCCACCACGTCGCCGTCGCAGATAATGTACCGCACCGGACGGTCCAGCGAGTACAGCAGCCGGTACAGGTGGGGCGCAATGTGGCCCCCTGTGCCGCCGGCGCCCAGCTGAACGATCTTCACGGGGCGGGTCTGGGAGAATCTCATAACTCACCCTCCAAAAATGTCCCAGATAACAGAACTTCGCGCAGCCGGGCTTTGGCATCCTTTATGGCTCTTGTCTCCCCGGTTTTGACGTTATCCCGCCATTCCCGGGGAAACACCTCGCCCAGACCTTCAAAAATCAGGCCGGGGTCCAACTCGCAGTAGGTGCCGCCGCAGGACATCCGCACCGTGATCTCCGGGAAAAACCGGTCCAACCGGCCCAACACGGTATACAGCCGGGTGGCCCGCTCATCCTGGTCGTCCACAGGAGAGAATTTCGCCGCCATGCTGTTGTGGCTGTGGATGTCCATGTAGTGGAGATACCGCGTTTCATCCAGACCATCCCGGCTCAGATCGGCGTTGACCCTGGCCTTGGAGACCTCCTGGGGCGGGATGTGGACCACAAACTCCTCCGACTCCTTATCCCAGAGGATGTGGGCCAGGGCCTCAAACTCCGCTGTCTCATTCATGTAGCAGCGAAAAAAAGAGATGATCTGGCTCAGCAGGGAGGCGGGAATCAGGGGGAGGGCCGGGGTAAACCCGGCCCTGACTTGGGGAAACTCCACCACATTGTCTTTGGGGGCGACGAACTCGCCCAGCTCAGTCTTGCGCAGCTCATAGACCCTGCCGTCCCCGGAGGGAAGCAGGCAGATGGTCTTGTCCGAGGCCCGGGCCTCCTCCAGGGACTGGAATACCCCCTTGTAGGCGGCGATCCCCTTGCTCTGGGCGGTGACTCTGGGCTTCACCAGACAGTC
>CANSXE010000127.1 GCA_947650875.1 uncultured Bacillota bacterium
TTCACGAAATTCCACAGTGTCCGCCCGCCTTTCGATATTGACAGCTCCCCTGGGCAGGACAGCCCAGGCAGCTGCGTTTCTTTTGTTCAATCTCCCCCTCGGCCACCCCCAGAATGGCAGTCACCGACTTCCGGGGGGTGAGCAGATGGTTTGCCGTGGCGCACAGCCCCGCCCGGCGGGGGGCATCCAATAGGTCCAACAGGGGCCCTTGGATCTCCAGGGGCAGGTCGCCGTAGCCCGGGCTGTACCGGAAGGGGAAGGAGCAGCCGGGGAATTTCCCCTGGAGCTCCCCCTCAATCTGGTCGCAGACCTCCTCCACGGCGGCGGACGCACAGCAGTCCAGGGTGAGGGCCCGACCCATGTCCAGCCGCTCCGCCCGACGGATGAGGGCGTCCGTCTCCGCCCCCAGGGTGGCACAGAAGAGGGCCGCCCGCTTACAGCCGGCCAGGTGGGCTTTCAGGTCCCCGCCGGGCAGCAACAGGCCGCTCTCCAGCCGGACGCCGCCCGGTTCAAAGGAAATATCCACCGCCCGCCAGCTCCACCGGGGCCGGACGGCCCCCAGCAGCTCCCGGGCGCAGGTCTCCACCTGGGCCGTCAGAGCCCCGTCCGCCTTATCAGGGGGACAGCCCATGTACCGCAGGACTTCGGCGGTGTTCAGTTGGGTGAGGGTGATGGGCATGGGGCACCTCCTATAGGGGCCGCCGTACCGGCCATTTCAATGTAGGGACGCATCATGATGCGTCCGCGCCGCTGAAAAACCTATGCGCGATAGAAGGCGGACGCTTCATGAAGCGTCCCTACAGGGATTATCCGTCTCTGTTACAGCAGGGTGATCCCCGCCTTCTCGGCGGCGGCGACGTTGGCCTCGTCCCACAGGGAGGACTGGACCTCGCCGATGTGGGCCTTGCCCAGCAGCAGCATGGACACCCGGCTCTGGCCGATGCCGCCGCCCATGGTCAGGGGCAGCTCGCCGTTGAGAAGCATCTTATGGAAGGGCAGCTCCCGGCGGCTCTCGCAGCTGGCCAGCTCCAGCTGGCGGGCCAGGCTCTCCTCGTCCACCCGGATGCCCATGGAGGACAGCTCAAAGGACCGCCGCCCCACACTGTCCCATACCAGCAGGTCGCCGTTCAGGTCCCAGTCGTCATAGTCGGGGGCACGGCCGTCGTGGGGCTTGCCGGATTTCAGCTTGCCGCCGATGCCCATCAGGAAAGTGGTGGGGTGGTCCTTGACGAAGGCGTCCTCCCGCTCCTTAGGGGTCTTGTCGGGGAACAGGTCCTCCAGCTCCTGGGTGGTAATGAAGGTGACGTCGGTGGACACCTGGGGCAGCACATTCAGCTGGGGGAAGACGGTGCACAGGAAGGACTGGGTCTCAGACAGGGCATCCACAATGGAGCGCACCGTCTTTTTCAAAAAGTCGGTGTTCCGCTCCTCCCGGGTGATGATCTTCTCCCAGTCCCACTGGTCCACATAGGCGGAGTGGAGGGAATCCAGCTCCTCATCCCGGCGGATGGCGTTCATGTTGGTGTACAGCCCCTCCCCCGCGTGGAACTGGTAGCGCTTCAGGGCCAGCCGCTTCCACTTGGCCAGAGAGTGGACCACGGCGGCGTCCCCCTCCACGCCGTTGATGTCGAAGGCCACCGCCCGCTCCACGCCGTTCAGGTCGTCGTTCAGGCCGGAGGACACCGCTACAAACAAGGGGGCGGACACCCGGTGCAGCCGCAGGGCTCCGGCCAGCTTGTCGGCAAAGAGCCGGTTGCCCAGGTCGATGGCCCGCTGGGTCTCATAAATGGACAACAGGGGCTTATACCCCTGAGGCAGTTTAATCTCTTTCATACAAAAGCTCCTTTTCTCCTTGGATTTTCCCATTATACTCGCCGCAGGCTGGAATTGCAATAAAAAAAGCCATTGAAACGGCGAGTTGCAAAACATATTTTTCTGTGTTATAATGCCTGTCGTTGTGGCCGGCACAATAAATAAGAATTAAAGAGGAACCTTTATGAAATATCATTTTGATTCGGAGCTTGTGGGTTAAGCCGGGAGGTTTCGCCCAACTGTTCCGCGACACCTCCCAAAAGAAAAACCAGTCTTTTAGGAGGAAATCACCCCATGAATCGGGAAAACAAACGAAAATCATTTGAAAAAGGCTATTTTAAAACCCACCCCTGTCACGACAGCTTCACCTGCAAGGTGTGCGGCCGTCCGGTGGTCCCGGAGACGGCGGGTAGCGCCCACCGCAACCACTGCCCCAACTGCCTGTGCAGTCTCCACGTGGACGAGGAGCCGGGCGACCGGGCTTCCGACTGCGGCGGCATTATGGAGCCCATCGGCGTCTGGGTGCGCAGGGGCGGCGAATGGGCCGTCATCCACCGGTGCCGCCGGTGCGGCAGGCTGAACTCCAACCGCACCGCCGCTGACGACAACCCCATGAAGCTGATGTCAGTGGCGCTAAAGCCCCTGGCACAGCCCCCCTTCCCCCTGGAGCACATTGAGCGGCTCACCGCCCTCATGGGCGGGTCGGGAAGTATCGAATAGCGCAGAAACGCCCGTCCGGGAGCACCCGGGCGGGCGTATTTTGTCTGGATTACGCAACGGAGTAGCTCCCCCGCACCAGCAGCTTCACATCGCCGGAAGCGGTAAGGGTCCGGTCGGCGATGGTGGCCATATACAGGTGATTTTTGGTGAGGGCTGCGCCGGAGTTCACCGTCCCGCCGGTGGACAGGTCAATGAGGGCGGGGGTGGTGTTGGCCTTCACGGTGATGGTGCCGATGCGGGGCAGGATCTCGCACCCCACGCCCAGAGACATAACCTGTCCGCTGGTCATAGACACCAGCGTGTAAGCGGCGGAGCCGCCGGAGGGATTGGTGGTCTGTCCGCCCTGCTGCTTATACTGGTTGATCTGGTTGGTAAAGTTCTGCTCCAGCTCCTTCTGCCGGGCGGCGGTCTTCTCCTCCACCTGCTTGACAATCTGAGGGATGGCGGTCTGGTTCAGATAGCTCAGGGTAATCAGGGGGTCGCTCTGATCGCCCCCTGTGGCCAGGGCGCCCACCGTGCCCAGCAGCACGGCGGACAGGGCCATAGCGCCCAGGCGGATGGTCCAACGCTTGTCCATTTTTTTCATAGGTATGTCTCCTTTTATGTAGGGGCCGCCGCCCTCGGCGGCCTGTGGGACCCGGCCCCTTGCTTTTGGAATGACCCGCTGAGGGCAGCGGGTCCCACAGATTTTAATTACACCATCGTCTCCGGGTGGAGACCGAAGCTCACCGCGATGGCGGTATCCACCTGCTTCATCACGCCGTCGTCCAGTCGGCCCATCTTCTCTCGCAGGCGCCGTTTGTCCAGGGTGCGCACCTGCTCCAGCAGGATCACCGACTCCTTGGGCAGGCCGCAGCTCAGCGGGGCCACCGAGATGTGGGTGGGCAGCCGGGCCTTCCCGGTCTGAGAGGTGATGGCCGCGGCAATAACCGTGGGGCTGTGCCGGTTGCCGGTATCGTTCTGTACGATCAGGACAGGGCGCACGCCCCCCTGCTCGCTGCCCACCACGGGGCTTAAATCGGCGTAGAAAATGTCGCCTC
>CANSXE010000128.1 GCA_947650875.1 uncultured Bacillota bacterium
AGCGGCTTTTCAAGCGGCTGATTTTGTACTATAATGTCGGGGAGGGCAATTTGCTTGCGCAAAGCCGCGGCCCTCCACATTGTTGCTATCCTACCATGGTTTCAACTATGTTGTCAATAGAAATACCACCAGGAAACCAGAGAAATGGAGTACATTATGAGAAAAAGATTTATGCAGCTTGCCGCCGCTCTTTTGACCCTGTGCCTGTCTGTCCCTCCGGCGGGGGCGGTGACCACCAACCAGAACGGAGAGATTATGATTCGGGTAGGGCTGGCTTCCACCAGCAGCCATGTGCCCACCGGAGAGCTGGAATCCGCCAATCTGGAGAACAACAACAGCCAGGGCTTCGGATGGGGCTACCGCTTCGGGTACTATGACGGGAATCTCAATTTTGTGGAGCTGGCGCGCACAGACCGGAATACCATCAGTGTTTCGGTGCTGAAGACCCAGAATCTGCGCTATGACGGCAGCCGCTATTCCTCCGAGGGCGGTGGTGTTCTGGTGGGATGCTACCATGTACAGATCCCCGGCAGCTATAACGGCTACGAGGAAGCCGCAGCGGCGGCGGCCGATTACAGTGGAGGCTTTGTGGCCTGGATCGACGGGGCCTATCAGGTCCGGGTGGGGGCGTATCCCTCCAAGGAGGAGGCCGAGACGGCCGGGATCGGCGGCACCGTGGTGGGCACCAGCTCCTACGGCATGAGCGTGGTCAAAACGGGCACCAATCAGATTTTGTTCCAGTATGACTGCGGCCAGTCGGGCCGGCTGGCCATCCAGCCCGATGTGACCGGGGCGGGGGAGACCCGCACCTGGTTTGACGGCTATAAATACCGGGGGGGCTTTCAGTACCACCGGAAGACCGGGGGCAACCTCACCGTGGTCAACGTGGTGGGGCTGGAGGACTATGTGAACGGCGTCATCTGCTATGAGATGGGCCGGGATTGGCCGCTGGAGGCCCTGAAGGCTCAGGCCATGTGTGCCCGCACCTATGTGCTGAAAAATCTCAACAAGCACAACAGCTACGGCTTTGATATCTGCACCTCCGCCAACTGCCAGGTCTACCACGGCATGGGCAGCAATAAGGCGGACTACGGCCCCAGCGAGACCAGTATGCGGGCGGTGGCCGAGACGGCGGGCCTGGTGATCAAATACAATGGCCGCCTGGCGGAGACTCCCTACTCCTCCAGCTTCGGCGGGGCCAGTGAGGACGCCAACTATGTCTGGGGCACCAACACCACCACCGAGCACCCATACCTCCGGGGGGTGGAGGACCCCTACGAGGCCGACCTGAACGACCGCAATTCCCACTGCCCCTGGACGGTGAACTACACCGCCGCCCAGCTGACGCAGCAGCTCCAGAAGGCCGGCATGGGGACGGGGACTTCAGTAAAAAGCCTGGAGCTGACCTACTCCAGGCTGGGCAACGTGATTAAGGCGGTAGTCCACTGGAAGAATGGCCAGAGCAACACCATCAATGCTGGCAATATCCGCAGCCGCTTCGGAGTGGACTCCATCCGCTTTACCGTCAACGGCGCCGGGACCACGGGCACACAGCCGCCGGAGCAGACGGGGGATATCTCCATCGACGGTTTCGGGACGACGGACAGTATGGAGGGCAAGTATGTCATTACCGGAAATGGCTCGCTGTCTCAGATCGGCGGGAGCGCCTATATCATCTCGGGCACCGGCTCGGTGTCTCAGCTGGAAGGAAGCGGGTCCGGCGGGAATACCTCCGCGCCCCAGCCCGGGAGCGGGACGGTGACCGTCTCCGGGGACACCTACACCTTCAACGGCGGCGGCTGGGGCCATCAGATTGGCCTGAGCCAGTTCGGCGCCAACGCCATGGCCCGCCGGGGCTTTACTTACGATGAAATCGTCACCTTCTATCTCCCCGGCGTTCAAATTACAACGTACTGAAAAGGATGTAAGCCTTGAAAACTTCTGATTTTGATTTCCAGCTCCCCGAGGAGCTTATCGCCCAGACCCCTCTGGAACGGCGGGACGCCTCCCGTCTGCTCACCCTGGACAGGGAGAGCGGGACCGTCGGCCACCACCACTTTTACGACCTGCCCCGGTTCCTCCGGCCGGGGGACTGCCTGGTGCTGAACGACTCCCGGGTGCTCCCCGCCCGGCTTATCGGACATCGGCCTACCGGAGGAGCCTGTGAAGTACTTCTCCTTGTCGATAAGGGCGGCGACCTGTGGGAGTGTCTGGTCCGGCCGGGGCGGAAGCTGAAGCCGGGGGCCCAAGTGATATTTGGCGATGGACAGCTCACCGCCACCGTGGAGGAGGAGCTGAACGACGGAAAACGGGCGGTCCGGTTCCATTACCAGGGGATTTTCCTGGAGATTCTGGAGCAGCTGGGCCGGATGCCGCTGCCGCCCTATATCAAGGCGGAGCTCCAGGACCAGGAGCGGTATCAGACGGTCTACTCCAGGGTGGTGGGCTCCGCCGCTGCCCCCACCGCCGGGCTCCATTTTACTCCGGAGCTGCTGGAGCAGGTGGGGAGAATTGGTGTAAAGGTCTGCTACGTTACACTTCATGTTGGCCTTGGGACCTTCCGCCCTGTGAAGGCGGAGGAGATTACCGACCACGAGATGCACTCTGAGTTCTGCATGATTTCCCAGGAAACCGCCGACACCATCAACGAGACAAAGAAAAACGGGGGCCGGGTCATCTGCGTGGGCACCACCTCCTGCCGCACGGTGGAGAGCTTCGCGGCGGAGGACGGGACCATGTCGGAGCGCTCCGGATGGACCAGCATCTTCATCTATCCGGGGTACAAATTCAAGGTGCTGGACGCCCTCATTACCAATTTCCATCTGCCCCAGTCCACGCTCATTATGCTGGTGTCCGCCCTGGCAGGGCGGGAGCACGTCCTGGCCGCCTACGGGGAGGCGGTGCGGGAGAAATACCGATTTTTCTCCTTTGGGGACGCGATGTTCATCTCATAAAAATACAGGCGCTCCGCTACGGCGGAGCGTCTTTCGTGTTATTGGACCGGAATGGTGACATCGCACAAGGTGATGGCGGCGATGTTGTCCAGGTCCAGCAGCCCAAAGCCGTCCTGATCCCGATATCTGGCATGGCAGTCAAATGACCAGACAGGGCCGGAACCTTCGGCCGAGAAACCAGCGTCCAGTGGCAGAACGGAACCGTCCTTCATGGTAACAGACGCAGTGGGCTCCTGCCGAACGTCAGACTCGGTGGTCCCGGTGATGGTCAGTCCGAGACAGGAGAACGATAGGGTGCGGATATGGAGACTCTGGCCGGACTGGTCCGTAACAGTGAGGCCGTTTACCGGTACGCTGCGGGTGGTGTCCGGGTAGCGCCGGACGAAAGACAACTCCCAGGGCCCCTCCGCCAGAAGCTCCTGGTCCGGATCATCGCAAGCCACCAGCCGTCCGAAGGAGACCCGGACCTTGCGGGAAAAGCCAAACTCAGCAAAGAACTTTTGATAGAATCGTCCCTTGCTGGGAGAGGAGGAAATTTGGCGGGGATAGACGGTGGAGCAACTAGAGTCTGTTCACACAAACAAAGATATGCTATAATAAGGGAATGGAACTGAA
>CANSXE010000129.1 GCA_947650875.1 uncultured Bacillota bacterium
CTCCAGCTCCTCCACCTGCTCCTGGGTGACGGGCAGGCCCAGCTCCATCTCCGCCCTGGCCAGGGCCACCCACAGCCGGCGCCAGGTGGAAAACTTCTTGTCCGGGGAAAAGATGTACTTCATCTCGTCGCTGGCATAGCGGGAGGACAAGGGGCTCTCATAGCGGTTCATAAAATCGACCTCGCATCCTTGGGTTTATTTTTTCCATTATACCGCATTTTTCCCCCGTTTGCCACCCTTGGGGAAAATTTTCATAAAAGTTTAAGGAAGCCTTTGTGGAGAAATCTTTCTCTTCCTATTTATCGAAGATACCGTTGGAATCCTTGGGGTAAGTATACAAAACTTCTACCGGAAATCCAATGCAGTCAAATAATCCTTGAAAAAACTTCTCCCGCTTTTTTCGCGCGTCATCAGAATCGGCACATACAATCCTGCCATTTTCTTCATAATACCAATAATATTTAACCAAAATAAAGTAGTACAGCACATCTTTTCGTTCAGGAAATTCGTATACCTCCTCTGATATATCCTGCTCCAGATGATAGTGCCGATTTGGCATTAACTCAAAATACCACAACCGGCCTTGCTCGTTACTTAAACATCCCTCTTTTGAGTATGAAACACCTATGCTCCACTCATACCAGTTTTCACCGCCACTCACGAGATGGCTGCGCCCAATGTATTTGTTTAGCCCTGCTCCACGCACTTTTGTCTTTTTTATATATTTATCCACCCTTTCAGCAATTCCCTGTAAGTCCTGTACATTACAGATAATTCCGTATTCCTCCGCTTCGGCGTATACCTTTCGTTCCTCTTCTCCGGGGTGCATCCGCAGTTTCCAAAACATAATGATACCTCCAGCTTCTGTAATTGGTTTTTCATAACAGGTTCATTCTACCACAAATTAAACAGTGCCGGCTCCTTTTTTGGGGCCGGCACATTCTTTTTTAAGGTCTTTTACAGGAGCCTTTTGGTGCACAGCTCACAGCTTCGCCCGAATCAGCTCGCCCATTTTTACGGTGCCCACAACTTCCTCGCCGGACTTGGCGATGTCGGCGGTGCGCCAGCCCTCGTTGAGGACGGCGTCCACCGCCGTCTCGATGGCCTGGGCCTCGGCGGGCAGGTCGAAGGAGTAGCGGAACATCATAGCCACCGACAGGATGGTGGCGATGGGGTTGGCCTTGTCCTGGCCGGCGATGTCGGGGGCGGAGCCGTGGATGGGCTCATACAGCCCGGGGGCAGCGTCTCCGATGGAGGCGGAGGGTAGCAGACCGATGGAGCCGGTAATCATAGACGCCTCGTCGGACAGAATGTCCCCGAACATGTTTTCCGTGACCACCACGTCGAACTGCCCCGGGTCCCTCACCAGCTGCATGGCGGCATTGTCCACCAGCACGTCCTCATACTGCACGTCGGGGTACGCCTCCGCCAGCCGGTGCATCACCTGCCGCCACAGCCGGGAGGTCTCCAGCACGTTGGCCTTGTCCACGCTGGCCAGTTTTTTCCGTCGCAGCCGGGCCAGCTCAAAGCCCCGGCGGCCGATGCGCTCGATCTCCTTCTCGGAGTAGGCCATCAGGTCGCTGGCCTCCTCCCCCCTGTCCTCGGTCTGGTAGCGGTCCCGCTTGCCGAAGTACACCCCGCCTGTCAGCTCCCGGACGATCATCAGGTCGATGCCCCTGTCATTTTTCAGAGGGCAGGACTCCGCCAGGGCGGGCCGCAGGGCGGCGGGGCGCAGGTTGGCATACAGCCCCAGGTCCTTGCGGATGGACAGCAGAGCGGTCTCAGGGCGCTTGTCCGGGTCGGTGGCGTGGCCCCACTTGGGTCCGCCCACCGCCCCCAGCAGGACGGCGTCGCAGGCCCTGCACTGCTCGGCGGTGCCGTCGGGGTAGCTCTTGCCCACCGCGTCGATGGCACAGCCGCCCATGAGGACGTCCACATATTCAAAGGTATGACCGAACTTCCTGCCGATGGCGTCCATCACCTTGACGGCCTCCCCCACCACCTCGGGGCCGATGCCGTCGCCCTTGATGAGGGCAATTTTATAGTTCATAGCTTGATTCTCCTATCCTTCTAAAAATATCCACCTCGCTGGAGGTTCCGACGGCCATATAATTGCCGCACCGGCTGAATCCAAAGGTTTGCGGCTCATAGTCGTCAAAAATCACGGTGCAGGCTTCGGGACGCTGCTGCCATATGGTATAGCGGGGCATGAAAATAATCTGTTCCCTGGGCCAGAAAGGAGCGGCCCGGTCCAAATGCTCTCCCGCCGGAGAGAACCTGCGCAGGCCCCCTCCCCACTCGCCCGCGATGGGAATCAGCTCGTCCCCCAGGGGCTCGGCGCAGGCAATCAGATCATCCTCGTCATAGTTCTCCGCGCAGCAGGTCATTTCCCAGGTCCGGCAGTCGATGACGCTCTGTTCCTGAGTGGAGATGACCACCAGCTTTTCGGTTTGGACAGCGGAAAAGCCCAGGTATGTCAGCCCGCCCACCGCGAAGGTCTCCTTCTCCCAGCCGGCAGGCACGCCGTGCGGAATCTTTTCCAGCAGCGCCAGCAGCCGCTCTCGGTGTTCTGCTTCCATCGCTCACCCCTCACTCCGGCCAGACCTGGCGGCAGTCGGCCAGCTCGGCGTTGGGCTTTTCGGATACCAGCACCTGGACGGACTGAGACAGGTCGTTTTCCTCAAACCGCTCCGTTTTCAGAAGCTCCACAATCTTGGGCCACCAGCCCTCCGCGTCCTCGGTCTTGAGCCAGACGGCCAGGATATGGCCGTCCTCGTCCACATAGTCATAACCGTTGTCCTGGACTGCACCCTGGGACCACTCCTCAATCCGGTCGGGCAGGGTGTAGCGGATATCCAGGTCCGGGTTTTCCATCTTGCGGGAGTCCATGCTGATGATGATGGACTGCATCTTTTGGAACCGCAGGCGGATCAAGCGGTTTTCCTCCAGAAAATCCTGGCGGAGCTCACAGGAAAATCCAAGCGGCTCCAACGCCCCCACCAGAGCCTGGACGGTGACTGCATCGCCAGGGAAAAAGCAGGACAGGGCCTTCAGCTTCTCCCCCACCGCAGTATCCCGGACCTGCGCACAGAGAGACCGGTCATCCCCCTCCAGGGCACAGCTCGATGGTATCTCCGCCAGCTCAACATGTACCCGAACAGCGGCCTCGTCAATACCCAGGAAAACTACCTTCTCCCCCGGTTCAAAGGTCAGCGGCGTCCGTCTGGGCGTTTTCATTTCGCCACCCCTCGCTCCTTCAGGGAGTTGAGCAGCCCGCCGCTCTGGATAATGCCGTCGATAAACTCCGGGAAAGGGGCAGCCTTGTAGGTCTTACCGGTGGTCACGTCGGTAATCACGCCGCTGGCAAAATCTACCTCCACCTGGTCTCCAGCCTGGATTTCCTCAGCGGCCTGGGGGCACTCCACGATGGGAAAGCCGATATTGATGGCGTTGCGGTAGAAAATGCGGGCGAAGGAGGGGGCAATCACACATTTCACCCCGCAGGACTTGATGGCCAGAGGGGCGTGCTCCCGGCTGGAGCCGCAGC
>CANSXE010000130.1 GCA_947650875.1 uncultured Bacillota bacterium
GACGGCCGGGTGTGGGCCTTCCCCCTGGTGTGCATGGTGCTGATGGTGCTGGGCTGTCTCAGCGGAATGGTCGTGGTGAAAAACAAGGTCCTGGGCGCCATTCTGGTTACCCTGTCCGTCTTTGTGATGATTGGGGTCACGGTGTTTATGATCCTCTCCGCCGACACCGGGATTATGGACTACCTGGTGGAGACAGAGTGGGGATGGCTGTGGACCACTCTGCCCAGGATGATGATTGCCGTGCTGGCCGTCGGCGCAGTGGCCGGGGAATTTCTGATCTGGAAGGTCATCCAGCGCTATGTTGTGAGGTGAGTTGCGATGCTGAAAATATTTCAAAAGCTGATAAGGCTGAATCTGGACGACCTGGCCCTCTACCTGGGGGTGGAGGGGGGCCTGTTCCTGGTGATTCAAATTATCGTTGGGTGCGTCATGCACTTTGGCCGGCCGGACACCAGCGTCACTGTGGCCTGTACCCTGTTTCCCATTGTGGGCGGCTTCACCGCTCTGGTGGCGGGCATCTCCCACGTGGGGGTCAGCTTCGACCAGGCTCTCCGCTTCGGCCAGACCCGGAAGCGGGCCCTGGTGCTGACCTTGGGTCTGTGCGCCTTCGAGTCCGCCTTCGCCCTGGTGCTGGGCGGCCTGCTGGCCCTAGCGGAGCGGTTCCTCTGCGTCCCCCTGTGGGCCAGGCTGTCCGGGATGAATGGCTGGGCGATGGGAAACATCATGCCCGTTCCCGAAGGCACGACGGTGAATGGCGCGCTGGTCTCGGAAAAGACCCTGATTATTGAGGACTTTACCCTGGACTGGTACTGGTGGCTGCTCATCTTTGCCCTGGCCGTGGGCGGGGGCGTGATTGTCGGGGCTCTGATTCAGCGCTTCGGCGGCAAGGGAGGCTGGATCATCTGGGGGATCTGCGTTGTCCCCATGCTCCTGCTCCAGATTTTTCCCCAGGAGCTGGTCTCCTCCGTTGAATTGTCGGTCCCTGTGCTGGCTGTCCTCTTTGTGGCCGGCTTCCTCTGGTCCGTCTGGTCCCTGCTCCACGCGGTGGTGCGGTCATAATATTTGCGGGCAGCTCCGACGGAGCTGCCCGCTTGACTTTTGCTTCAGTCTCTGGTATAGTGTGACAAACTGAATAAGTTACCGCCGGGTAACCTGGTTAACGTCTTTGCCGCTCTATAGGCCGTAGAAGGAGCGGCCGGGGGCGTTTTATTTTTTGCTTTGGAGGTCGTTTTCATGTATGAGGGCAAACCCCGCACGCTGTTTTTTCGATTCGCTGTGCCCCAGATGATCGGGCTGCTGTTCAACTCGGTGTATACCATTGTGGACGGCGTTTTCATCGGCCACCGCCTGGGCCGGGAGGCCATGGCCGCCGCCGCTGTGGCGGTGCCGCTGATTGAAATACTGATCTCGGTGGCCATTGCCGCCGGCTCGGGGGCCGGAGTGCTCATCGCCGCCCGCCTGGGGTCGGGGGACCGGGAGGGGGCCCGCCGGCTGTTCAACACCGCCGCCTGGATGCTGGCCCTTGCCGGGGGACTGGTTTGTCTGCTGGGCAACCTGTTTCTGGAGCCCCTGGCCCAACTGCTGGGGGCCGGGCCGGAGGTGCTGGAGCTGGCCTGCGGCTACCTGTGGTTTATTGTCACCTTCGCCCCCTTCCAGCTGTTCAGCTTTTTACTGGGGGGAATGGCCCGGAACGACAGCCGGCCCAAGCTGGCCATGACCGCCCTGATTGCCGGGGCGGTGTCCAACATTGTGCTGGATTATCTGTTCATGTATCCTCTAAACATGGGCATTCGGGGGGCCGCCCTGGCCACCGCCCTGGGCCCCATTTTCAGCGTAGTGATTCTCCTGCCCCACTTCCTGGCGCGGAGAGGGGAGCTGTACTTTGCCCCCTGCCGGCCCCGGCTGTCCGACGCGGGCGGTATTCTGGCCTGCGGCACCCCCTCCTTTGTGATGGAGTTCTCCATCGGGATTGTCACCTTTTTATATAATATCGCCGTCACCCGCTGGGGCTACGGCGAGCTGGGCCTGGCGGCCTATCTGGTGATCGGCTACCTGATGCTGATTATCATGACCCTGTTCCTGGGCCTGGCGGAAGGTCTTCAGCCGGTGTTCAGCCGTCTGTCGGCGGCAGGGGAGGAGAACCGGGCCTTAGCCATGCGGCGGTTCTCCGCTAAGGTGTTTCTGGGGGTGGGGGTGGTCTGTTATGGGCTGATTCTCCTTGGATCGCGGTGGTTTTTCCTCCTGTTTGCGCCGGCGGACCCGGAGCTCGTCGGTTTTGCGGTGGAGAAATCGGTCCTCTACTTCTCCGGTTTCTTTCTCACCGGCTTCAATATCCTGGTGATTGCCTATTGGCAGGCCGTCCAGCAGACCGGGCGGGCATTGGCCGCCGCGGTGCTCCGCAGTGTGGTGCTGCCGCCGCTGCTGCTTCTGGTTCTGCCCACCCTCCTGGAGCGGGAGATCATATGGGGGTGCCAGTCCGCGGCAGATGCGCTGACCGCATGCTGCATCATGTTTGCCCTGGCACATATGGACAGACGACAAAGGGGACGGCCCTAAGGCCGTCCCGTTTGCTTATACCCGTTCCACCGGGAAGAGCACCCCTGTCTCCAGCTGATCCGGGGGCGTGTTGTCGGGGTCACCGAAGTAGCGGTCCATGGCAGGACCACACATTCGGTATTCAGTGTGCTCTCCCAGCCAGGCACACAGTGCGTCGTAGGCATATTGCAGCTGTTCATAGGGCCCTTTGTGCCGTACCGCCGCACAGGTGCAGGCAGGCTTGATCCTGACGTCGGGGCCGTCCTGTGCCACCACCATCTGGGCTTCCACATCGGAGCGCTCCGGGTTGAATTCCTCGTCGTGGTAGAGCATCTGGATGGGGCCCGCCTGGGTCAGCCCACGGGCGGCTGTCTCGCGGAACAGCCGCTCAAAAAAGTTGTGGTACTGGTCTACGCCGATGGTCTCCCGAATGGAGAAGACTTTCTGCTCCGGGTCCTCAATCAGAACCACATGGTAAGGTGTTTGAATCATGTTTGTTCCCTCCATGCGGAGGATGTCAGCTTCGATCTGGTGGATGAGTCCCTGCTGCCGGTTCAGCTCCTGGTAAAGCTTCAGCCGACGCTGCCGCAGGTGAGCGATCAGATGTCCGTCATCCAGCTCCAGCAGCGGACCGATCTCCCCCAGGGAGAAGCCGTAGCTTTTGAGCCACTGAATTTTTACCAGATCGGACAACTGCTCCTGCCGGTAGTAGCGGTAGCCGTTTTCGCCCACTTCCCCGGGACGGAGCAGGCCCAGTGCGTCGTAGTGCCGCAGCATCCGGGGGGTGACCCGGCTCAGCCGGGAAAAATCACCGATGGTCAGCATCACATTCCTCCTGAATTTGTCCCCCGATTCTTGTGGATGTTTCTGGCCTGGAAACTTCTTTTGCAATTCCCGTCCCTACGGGGCGGGAACGCACACATTGAGGGCGTTTTGTTGTGGGAACCGGTTCCTGAACACAGGATAAACCCTCACACAGTGGGAA
>CANSXE010000131.1 GCA_947650875.1 uncultured Bacillota bacterium
TTTAAGACAGCCATCTATCTCGACGCGCCATTGCTGACGCGCTCCAGCCGCCTCCTGAACACGACCGGGCCGGTCTGTATGTGTTCCCACGGCGTTGCTCCGGATAGAGTTTACAGCGATGGGCACTTTCACGCGCCATCGGGTGAGCTCTTACCTCGCCTTTCCACCCTTACCGCACCACCAAAACGAAGCTCCACAGTTGCATCGGGAGCCGACCCGCTTTGCGCTGCTCCTTCCAGAGAAGGGGTGCGGCGGTATATCTCTGTTGCACTTGTCCTGGGGTCGCCCCCGGCGGGTGTTACCCGTTATCCTTGCCCTGCGGAGCCCGGACTTTCCTCACAGGCGGGCCTTTCGCCCCGCCCGCGCGGCTGTCCAGCTTACTGCAAAGGGTATCATACAGGAAAATGGGCCGGATGTCAAATGCCAGGAAAAATTTTCTTCTCCGGGTTGAGTATTTTTTGGGAATGTGTTAGAATATCTTACTAATGATAAAATGACGTTGGTATGCCCATCGCCGGGGAAGGTGCCTTCCCCAGATTCTGAAATGAGGGATTGATAGATGAAAGTTTTAGTGTTGGCGGGCGGCTTGAGCCCGGAGCGCAATGTATCCCTGTCGTCCGGGGCTATGGTGTGCCAGGCTCTGCGGGACCGGGGCCATCAGGTGGCGCTGATGGACCTGTTCTACGGTCTGGACGGGGCGCTGAACGGGGAAAATCTCTATGTGGCCCCCATTCCCGATGCCTACAAGCGGGTGGCCCGGGAAGCGCCTGATCTGGAGCAGCTGCGGGCCAGCCGGCCCGGGCCCTCCGCCATCGGCAGCGGCGTTTTGGAGATGTGCGCCGGGGCGGACGTGGTCTATCTGGCCCTCCACGGCGCCTGCGGCGAGGACGGCCGCATCCAGGCCGCTCTGGACCTGCTGGGGGTGCCCTATACCGGCTCGGGCTGCCTGGGCTCCGCCATCGCTATGGACAAGGACCTCACCAAGCGGCTGGTGGCCGGCAAGGTGAAAACCCCCCAGTGGGAGACTGTCACGGTGACGGAGGAGAACATCGCTGAGATTATGGAGCGCACCAAGCTGCCTGTGGTGGTAAAGCCCATCGCCAGCGGCTCCTCCATCGGGGTGTACATCGCCAAAAAGCCGGGCGAGCTGCAAGAGGCCCTGAAGGCCAGCATCAAGCTGGGGGGGCGCACCGTAATCGAGGAATACATCCGGGGCCGGGAGATTCAGGTGGCGGTGCTGGGGGACAGAGCCCTGCCCTCCATCGAGATCATTCCCAAGGAGGGCTTTTACGATTACGCCAACAAATATCAGCCCGGGGCGGCCCACGAGGTTTGTCCCGCCCACATCCATAAGGAGTGGGAGAAGGCCATCGGCAACGCCGCCCTCACCGTCTTCCACACCATCGGCCTGTCGGTTTACGCCCGGGCGGACTTTATTGTCACCCCGGACGGCACCCCCTATTTTCTGGAGATCAACACCCTGCCCGGCATGACCCCCACCAGTCTGGTGCCCCAGGAGGCGGCAGCGGCGGGTATCAGCTATGGCAAACTGTGCGAGACCATTATCCAGATGTCTCTGAAGGTTCGGAAGGAGGGGCTGTGATGGAGACCATTACCCTGGCCCAACTGCTGGAGGCGGTGGACGGCCGCCTGCTGGGGGAGTTTAACGCCCTGGACACCCCCATCTCCCGGGTGGAGACCGACAGCCGTTCCATCCACCCCGGCGCCCTGTTTATCCCCCTGGTGGGGGACCGCTTCGACGGCCACGCCTATATCAACCCCGCTCTGAACAGCGGGGCCGCCGGCTGTCTCACCGCCCACCGGCGGGACGACGTTCTCCCGGGTAAGTTCTATGTGGAGGTGGATGACACCGAGAAGGCCCTGGGGCGTCTGGCTGCCTGGTATAAAAACCGCTTTTCCATCCCGTTCATCGGCGTGACGGGCAGCGTGGGCAAAACCACCGCCAAGGATATGCTGGCCGCCGTGCTGGGCGTGAAATATAAGGTGCTCAAGACCGAGGGGAATCACAATAACAACATCGGTCTGCCGCTTACTATACTGGAGCTGGATTCCAGCCACCAGATGGGTGTGCTGGAGATGGGCATGGACAAATTCGGGGAGATCGACTACCTGGCCGGCATTGTGGAGCCCGATGTGGGGGTTATCACCAACATCGGTGACGCCCATATCGAGCGGCTGGGCAGCCGGGAGAATATCTTTAAGGCCAAGTGCGAGCTGCTGCCCCATGTGAAGGGGGACGGGGTCCTGGTCCTCAACGGAGACGACCCCCTGCTGGCCACGCTGAAGGGGAACACGCCGGTTCCCGCCCTTTTCTTCGGGCAGGGGGAGGGGTGTGACTACCGTGCTCAGGTCACAGGCGGCGACGGGGTGAGCCACATCCACTGCCGCCTGACCACTCCCAACATGGACCGGGAGGTGGAGATACCCGCCCTGGGGGAGCACATGGTCTATCCCGCCCTGATCGCGGTGGCGGTGGGGGAGCGGTTCGGCCTCACCCCCGACCAGATTGAGGAGGGCATCCGCCAGTTTGTCCCCACCCGGATGCGCATGAACGTGCTGCGCCGGGGCTCGGGCATCACCATTCTGGATGACACCTACAACGCAAATCCCCAGTCTATGCGGGCGGCCATCAGCGCCCTGGCCGACAGCCAGGGGAGCAGAAAGGTGGCTGTTTTAGGAGATATGCTGGAGCTGGGTCCCTTCGCCCCCGCCCTCCACGCCGGAGTGGGGGAGTACCTGGGTACGGCGGGGGTGAATTGCCTGGTGGCTGTGGGAGAGCTGGCGGAGCACATCGCCCAGGCTGCCCGGGACGCCGGAGTGCCCCAGGTGTTCCAGTGCCGGGACAGGGAGGAAGCCAAGGCCGTCCTGCCCCAGGTGCTCGGCCCCGACTGCACCGTGCTGGTGAAGGCCTCCCGGGGCATGAAGCTGGAAGAACTCACCGCCAGACTGCTGGAGCTGACAGCGGAGGGGTAGACCTCAAGATTTAGTCTGCCTTGCGGCCAGCCAGCTCCCGGTCAAAGGGCGGGCGGAGCACTCCCCGCTCGGTGATAACGGCGGTGAGCAGCTCATGGGGGGTCACGTCAAAGGCGGGATTCCAAGTCTCCACCCCGACAGGCCCGGTCTGGACCCCGGCAAAACAGGACACCTCCTCACCGCCCCGCTGTTCCACCGGGATGTGGGAGCCGTCGGGGATGGACAGGTCGATGGTGGAGGAGGGCAGGGCGGTGTAGAAGGGGATGCCGTGGTGTTTG
>CANSXE010000132.1 GCA_947650875.1 uncultured Bacillota bacterium
CCCGGAACGAGCGGGTGCTGGTGACCACCCTCACCAAGCGGATGGCCGAGGATCTCACTACCTACCTCCAGGGAGCGGGCATCAAGGTGCGGTATATGCACCACGATATCGACGCCATGGAGCGCATGGAGATTATCCGGGACCTGCGGCTGGGTACCTTCCATGTGCTGGTGGGCATCAACCTCCTCCGGGAGGGCCTGGACCTGCCCGAGGTGAGCCTGGTGGCCATCCTGGACGCGGACAAAGAGGGCTTCCTGCGCAGTGAGACCTCCCTCATCCAGACCATCGGCCGGGCCGCCCGAAACGCCCAGGGCATGGTGGTCATGTACGCCGATTCTATTACCCCCTCCATGCGCCGGGCCATCGACGAGACCGAGCGCCGCCGGGAGAAGCAGGACGCCTTCAACAGGGCCCACGGCATTGTCCCCAAGACGGTTATTAAGTCGGTGCGGGACCTGATGAGCATTGCCGCCGGGGAGGATACCGCCGAAAAACGGGGGGAGGTCCAGGGTCTCACCAAGCAGCAAAAGGCGGAGCGCATCGCCCGGCTGGAAAAGGAGATGCGGGAGGCCGCCAAGATGCTGGAGTTCGAGCTGGCCGCCGCCCTGCGGGACCAGATCATCGAGCTGCGGGGAAAATAAAAGGAGGTGGCCGCTGTGGGCGGTTTGATTATTGTTGTGTTGTGGCCGCTGCTGCTGCCCATAGCCGTTTTGTACTTTTTTCATGTGGCGATGCCCCTGATCATGCCCATAGCCGCGGTGTGGAACCTGATCGTTCTGCTGGTGCTTCTTCTGGTCCGCTGGGCCTGGAAGCGCAGCGGCACCATGGACCGCGCCTACATCGACCGGAAAACCAGCTGGCTCAGGGCTCTGCTTCTGGTGCTGAAATACGGGCTGGTGGTCTTCATCCTGTGGGAGGTGCTGATGGTCGCCCTGTGTGGGACTTATCAGCTCTGGTGGCCCAAGGTGCTGGGGATACTAATAAAATGAGAGCAAAAGCGGGGAATAACATGGTCAAACAAATAGAAAAAACCAACGTCATGCGGATTTTGGAGCAGAAAAAAATCCCCTACACCCCTCACACCTACGACCCCGACGCCGGTTTGGACGGCGTGAGCGTGGCCCGGCAGCTGGGGCAGGACCCGGAGACGGTGTTCAAGACCCTGGTGGCCCGGGGGGTCTCCGGGGGGCTGTATGTGTTCGATATTCCGGTGGGGGACAGTCTCGACCTGAAAAAGGCGGCAAAGGCGGTAGGGGAGAAGTCTATCGCCATGCTCCAGCAGAAGGAGCTGCTGCCCCTGACGGGCTACGTCCACGGGGGCTGTTCCCCGGTGGGGATGAAGAAGCAGTATCCCACAATTTTCCACGAGACGGCGGAGATTATCGACACTATCCTGGTGTCGGCTGGAAAGATCGGGTTTCAAGTGGAGCTGGAGCCCGCCGCGCTGATCGGACTGGTGGGCGGGACCACCGCCGATTTAACGACGTAAGGAGGAAACTATGGCAAGCAGTCCTGATTTTGTCAACTACATCTGTGAACAGCTGGAGGGCCTGGGGGCGGTGCGCTCCCGAAAGATGTTCGGGGAGTATATGGTCTACCTGAACGACAAGCCGGTGGTGATCATCTGCGATGACCGGCCCATGGTGAAGATGCTGCCCTGTCTGGAGGAGCTCCTCCAGGGCCGGCCCACCGAGCCCCCCTACGAGGGGGCCAAGGACCACTACCTCCTGGACCCCGACGACCGGGATACTCTCCGGGAAGCGGTCCGGCTGGCGGAGGAGGTCACCCCTCTGCCCAAAAAGAAGGCCCCGAAGAAGAAGGACCCCGCCAAAGCGGAGGGGCCGGTGCCCTGGGATATCGCCTGGCCCCAGCAGATGAAGCCCACCCTGGACGACATCGGAACCTGGGTGAAGAATCCCCTTCTGGAGGAGCTTGTGGCCTGGATGGGGGAGACCTATGGGATAGAGCCCTCCATCGAGTTCAGCCGGTGCTCCATGGACCGGGGCTGGAACATCAAGTACAAGAAGGGGAGCAAGGCACTGTGCGCCCTCTATATCCGGCAAGGGTGGTTCACCGCTATGGTGACACTGGGGGCCAAACAGGTGGCCGAACTGGAGGTCCTTCTGCCCACTTTCTCCGCCGCTTTCCGCAAGCTGTATGAAAAGACGCCCCTGTTCAACGGCGGCAAGTGGCTGGTGGTGGACGTGAAGAAGGAAAAGGAGCTGGAAGAGGTCCGGCGGCTGATTCTCATGAAGGCGAAGCCGGTGAAAAAATAGGCTTGACATTAAAAAACAGTTCCGTTAGGCTGTAGGGGCGGCCTGTGGCCGCCCGGACGGGAGGGTGAGAATTGTGGCATTTATGGCGCTGTTCGGCTGGATAGTTCTTCTGATGATTCCGGCCTTTTACATCGGTATGGCCCTGGAAGCGGTCCTGACCTGGGCTGCGGCCCACGTCCTTTTGTTCAATGGAATTATAGTCCTTCTGCTGGCACCGAATCTGCTGATTCTCTGGGCGCTGCTGAAGCTCCGAGCGAAATGGAAGGGGGAGGGGAAGCTGAAGGCGTCCTACGCCAGGCGGGACCCGACCTTGAAGGGCTTTCTGGGCCGTTTTGCTCTGTTTTGCGGCCTGGCCTGGGAGTTTTTTGTCGTCATTGCCTTTTTAGCGATTTTGATTTTTCAGCCTATCCCCCGCTTGGCGGCTCTGTTGCTGTAAATCTGATATTTGCGTACAAGGAGAACAACGAATGGATTCTGAATATTGGAATTTACCGGGCGTATTTTTGGTGATATATGGCCCCGCACTGATTGGGGCGCTGGCATTTGTCCTGATTTGCGCTGCCACGTGGCAGAGACCGCCTAAAATGCTCCGGATCCTTTCCGGCTTAGCAGGCGCTGTTATCCTGCTGGCGGATATTTGGCTGTTTCTGCTTCGTCCCATTCTGCTTAGATAATAAAGGAGAACAAAACCATGCACACACACATTTCCGTCAAAGGCGCGCGGGTGAACAACCTGAAAAACATCGACGTCAAAATCCCCCGGGACAAGCTGGTGGTGCTCACCGGGCTGTCGGGCTCGGGAAAATCCTCCCTGGCCTTTGACACCATCTACGCCGAGGGCCAGCGGCGGTATGTGGAGTCGCTGTCCTCCTACGCCCGGATGTTCCTGGGCCAGATGGAAAAGCCCGACGTGGACTACATCGACGGCCTGTCCCCGGCCATCTCCATCGACCAGA
>CANSXE010000133.1 GCA_947650875.1 uncultured Bacillota bacterium
TGGCGTAGAGGGCCTCCTTCTCCTTGCCGATGTCGTACAGCCGCTGGTTGCCCATGATGACGGTGTCCATCACGTTGTAGGCGTCGTAGGCGTTTTGGTCCTGCTTCAGCACCGACATGCGGACGTTAGGCAGGATGGACACCTGGCCGGAGGTGGAATCCAGCTCGCCGGAGAGAATCTTTAGAAAGGTGGACTTGCCGGCGCCGTTGGCGCCGATGATGCCGTAGCAGTTGCCCCGGAGAAATTGCAGGTCCACATGGGAAAACAGCGGGGTACCGCTGTAGTTCAGGCTCAGGTCGGTGACGGTAATCATGTTTTATTGCTCCTTTTTCCATTATCAGTGCTGTCCATCATATCATAAAGGCAAAAAAAAAGACAGCGTTTTTTTGCAAAAGGCTGTCTTTTTTCTGCCCTTTCTTTTGGAGAAAGTGCCAGAAAATCAATCCGGTCCGCCGGCCCGTTCAATTTTAATATCCAGCTCCTGAAAAAACAGCCGGACCAGGTTTTCCACCCGCTGGACACACTCCGGGTCGCTCAGTCGGTCATTTTCCAAAATGCAGCGGATGGCTTCCAGGGTCTGGACCGCCTGGCTCTCCACCGCCTGAAAGATTACTTCCGGATGGAGACGCTCCATATGGTCCAGCACCATTTTGCCTACCGCCGCGTGACAGAGCGCCGTTGGCGTATCAGGCTCGTTTGGACTGCGCACCGCCCTCTCCTCCTTCCAATGTGTAATGCTCCAGCGCGTAGGCCAGAAACAGGCCGATAAGCTCGTTCCGGCTGCGCCCGGTTTCTCTGGATATATCATCCATCTGATTGACCACGGACTCCCGCAGGCGGACGGAGAAGGTCCGGTACCCGTCCTCGCCTTTGGGGCGCTTTATGGTGACGATTAGCGCGTCTTTTGTCACAGTACCACCTCAATTCGCCTAAATTTTACAACATTTAAGACACCGCGGCTATGCTAAAATAGATGTTAAAGTGTATGTTCTTTTTATTATACAAAAATTTACTTATCTGGAAATTTATTCTTAAAATAATACTATTTTTTCTTGTCAACACCTGGATATTATGATATACTGTCTGTGGTCGAAAGACTGCCTGTGCATAATTTGTCCCCGCGTGCCGGTCAGGCCTCCTCCTGACCGGTATAAAAAATGACCCGGACCCCTGGTGCAGCAAGCTCCAGGGGTCCGTTTTCTTTATTACAGTTCCAGCCCGTAAATTCGGTTGGCGTTTTGGAAAAATACCTTCTCCCAGTACCGCTCGGGCACCAGCCGCTGGACAAACCGGATATACTCCTCCAGATTGACGATGGGCCAGTCAGTGCCGTACAGGATATCGTCCCACTGGCCTATGGCGTTGAGCCAGGTGGTCAGCAGGCCGGCATAGCCCGCCTGTTCCTGAAAATACCGGTCAATATCCACCCGCCCCTCCAGCAGGCCGGACAGGTCGGCGGCCACGTTGGGGTTTTTCTCCACCACTGCTGCGGCGCTCTCCAGGAAGGGGTTGCCGAAGTGGCACATGACAAACCGGGTCCTCTTGTGGTCGGCGGCCATCTCGTCCAGGGTGAGGGGGTGGGCATACTTCAGGTGGGCCCGGGGGAAGGCGGTAAGGCCCATGTGGACGGCCACCGGCTTGTCGTACCGGGCGGCCAGCTCATACACCGGCTCATACACCGGGTCGGACAGCCACAGCCGGTTATAGCCGGGGTACAGCTTCACCCCGCAGCACGACCGCCGCCGCAGATTCTCCTCCACCCTCTCCGCCAGGTCGGGGACGGGCCTCTCCCCCCGGCCCATGAGGGCGCTGTCCAGCCCGATGCAGTAGTGGAACAGGTCGGCCGGATAGCTGTGATAGGCGGGGTCCAGACTGCGGTTGCCCATCACCACCCCGTGGACCATCCCCACCTCTCCATAGACCTGCCGCAGGTGGTCGGTGGAATTTTTGTGCCCCACCTTCTCCGCCATGGCGTCGGTGTCGGGCGAGGGGGGGAAGAGGTGGAGGTGGGCGTCGATAATCCTCATGGCTCCGCCCTCACCGCCACTGCCGGCGCAGCATGTCGATGTCCTCGTTCTTCTTCAGCAGCACCCCCAGGTAGGGCACCTCTTTCACAACGCGGCCCACATCCACGCCCCCGTGCTGGAGGGCCTGAATCCAGTCGATAATCTCGCTGGTGGAGGGCTTCTTTTTAATCTGGGGCAGGTTCCTGATTTTGTAGAAGGCCTCCAGCACCTGAGTAAGCAGTTTTTCGCTGATATCCGGATAGTGAACCCGAACGATATCCGCCATCAGTTCCTTGTCCGGGAACTCGATGTAGTGGAAAACGCACCGGCGCAGGAAGGCGTCGGGCAGCTCCTTCTCCGCGTTGGAGGTGATAATCACAATGGGCCGGTGGTTGGCCTTTACGGTCCTCCCCGTCTCCGGGATGTGGAACTCCATCCGGTCCAGCTCCCAAAGCAGGTCATTGGGAAACTCCAGGTCGGCCTTGTCGATCTCGTCAATGAGGAGAATCACCTGCTCGTCGTCGGTGAAGGCCTCCCCCAGCTTGCCCAGCTTGACATATTTCTCAATGTCGTCCACCCCCTGGCCCCCAAACTGGCTGTCGTAGAGCCGTTGGACCACGTCGTAGACGTAGAGACCGTCTTGGGCCTTGGTGGTGGACTTGATATTCCAGATGATGAGCTTCTTTCCCAGGGCCTGAGAGATGGCCTCAGCCAGCATGGTCTTGCCGGTGCCGGGCTCCCCCTTGATAAGCAGGGGCTTTTGCAGCACCATGGCGATGTTGGCCGCCCGGAGCAGCTCCTCCGAAGCTACATAGTTTTGACTTCCTTTAAATTCACCCATTTGCGGTTCCTCCTGATCTGATGGCACTTGCAGACATTATAGCGCATTTTGGACAAAAAGGGAATAGAAAAAACCCGCCCGAAGGCGGGTTTTCTGTTACACCAGCTGGATAATGGCCATCTCGGCGGCGTCGCCGCGGCGGGGGCCGATGCGGACCACACGGGTGTAGCCGCCGTTGCGGTCGGCGTACTTGGGGCCGATCTCCTTAAACAGCTTGTTGGCCACGTCCTCCTTGGTGATGTAGGACAGGGCCTGGCGGTAGGAGGCCAGGGTGTTGGTCTTGGCCAGGGTGATCATCTTCTCGGCCACGGGAGCCACTTCCTTGGCGC
>CANSXE010000134.1 GCA_947650875.1 uncultured Bacillota bacterium
ATTGAGCCCTACTCCCACAACGTGGGCACCTGCTACCGCTGCCACAGCGACGTGGAGCCCCTCATCTCCGCCCAGTGGTTTGTCCGCATGGAGCCTCTGGCCAAGGAGGCTCTGCGGGTGGTCAACGAGGGGGAAGTGAAGTTCGTCCCCGACCGCTTCGCCAAGACCTACACCAACTGGATGGAGAACGTCCACGACTGGTGCATCTCCCGCCAGCTGTGGTGGGGCCACCAGATTCCCGCCTGGTACTGCGCTGACTGCGGCCACGTGACCGTCAGCG
Source organism: uncultured Bacillota bacterium (assembly GCA_947650875.1). Classification (GTDB taxonomy): domain Bacteria; phylum Bacillota; class Clostridia; order Oscillospirales; family Oscillospiraceae; genus Lawsonibacter. Next base: position 281 of record CANSXE010000134.1, read on the forward strand.
AGGAGGACCCCTGCGAATGTGAAAAGTGTAAATCCAAAAATATCCAGCGGGACCCCGACGTGCTGGACACCTGGTTCTCCTCCGCCCTGTGGCCCTTCTCCACCCTGGGCTGGCCCGACAACACCGAGGATTTTTCCTACTACTACCCGACGGATGTGTTAGTGACAGGTTATGACATCATTTTCTTCTGGGTGGCCCGGATGATCTTCTCCGCCTGCGAGCACACCGGCAAGCCCCCCTTCCACACCGTGTTTATCCACGGCCTGATCCGGGACGACAAGGGCCGGAAGATGTCCAAATCCCTGGGCAACGGCATCGACCCCCTGGAGATTGCCGACAAATACGGCGCCGACGCCCTGCGCTTTAACCTGGTAACGGGCAACTCCCCGGGCAACGACATGCGCTTTTTCACCGAGCGGTGCGAGGCCATGCGCAACTTTGCCAACAAAATCTGGAACGCCAGCCGTTTCCTGATGATGAACCTCACCATCGACAAGTGCGAGCTGCCCCAGAAGCTGGAGCTGGAGGACAAGTGGATTCTCTCCAAGCTGAACCGGGCCGTGGCCGAGATCACCGAAAACATGGACCGGTACGAGCTGGGTGTGGCCGCCCAAAAGATCTACGACTTCATCTGGGACGACTACTGCGACTGGTATATCGAGCTGACCAAGACCCGCCTCCAGGGGGAGGACGAGGACAGCAAGGTCCGGGCCCAGCAGGTGCTGTGCTGGGTGCTCACCGAGATGCTCAAGCTGCTCCACCCCTTCATGCCCTTTATCACTGAGGAAATCTGGCAGGCCCTGCCCCACGAGGGGGACTTCCTGATGATGCAGAACTGGCCCGTGGCCAGCGAGTCCATGAACTTCCCCGCAGAGGAGAAGGCCATGGAGCTGATTATGGACGCCATCCGGGCCATCCGTGGCCGGCGCAGTGAGATGAACGTGCCCCCCTCCAAAAAGGCCCACCTCACCGTGGCCACCATGGAGACGGAGACCTTCAACCTGGGCGTGCCCTTCCTGAAAAAGCTGGCCTACGCCAGCGAGGTGGAGATCGTCCCCGCGGACGCCGCCCCCGACGCCGCCGGCAAGGTGGCTGTGGTCACCCACGCCGCCCAGCTGTTTATCCCCCTGGGCGAATTGGTTGACCTGGCCAAGGAGAAGGCCCGCATCGAGAAGGAGCTGAAAAAGCAGTCCGCCGAGCTGGAGAAGCTGAACACCAAGCTGAACAACCCCGGCTTCGTCAACAAGGCCCCGGAGCATGTAGTGGCCGCCGAGAAGGAGCGCTCCGTCCAGCTGGCCGAGCTGGTGGCCAAGCTGGAGGGACAGCTGAAAGGGATGTAAACCTCGCGAATACGCGGTTGCAGGAGGGCCTGTAGGGACGCTTCACGAAGCGTCCGCCCATTCCCCGGTTTCTCCGTTGAAAGCGGAGGGAACATCCTTCAGGCACACTTTGTAGGGGCGACCTTTGGCCGCCCGCAAAAAAGGATGTGCCTGTCACGAGCGGGCGGCCACAGGCCGCCCCTACATAAAAACGCCCTATAGCGGACGCATCGTGATGCGTCCCTACAATAGAAAGGGGGACCCCTCATGACAAAAATTCAACTGGGCTCCACCGGGATCACCATCGAGAAAAACGGATTCGGCTGTCTGCCCATCCAGCGGGTGACAAAGGAGGAGGCAGCCCGGCTCCTCCGTAAAGCGGTGGACGGGGGCATGAACTACTTCGACACCGCCCGGGCCTACTCCGACAGCGAGGAAAAAGTGGGCTACGCCTTCTCCGGAATGCGGGACAAAGTAGTGATTGCCACCAAGACCGGCGCTCAGACCGCCGAGGGAATGTGGAGGGACCTGGAAAGCAGTCTTAATATGCTGGGTACCGACTACATCGACGTTTACCAGTTCCACAACCCCGCCTTTTGTCCCAGGCCCGGCGGGGAGGACGGACTGTATGACGCCGCCCTGACGGCCAAAAAGCAAGGGAAAATCCGCCACATCGCCATTACCAACCACCGGCTGGCGGTGGCCCACGAAGCCGTCGACTCCGGGCTGTACGCCCTGCTCCAGTTCCCTTACAGCTATCTCTCCGGGTTTCAGGAGGTGGAGCTGGTGGCCAAGTGCCGGGAGCGGGGAATGGGCTTTGTGGCCATGAAGGGGATGGCCGGCGGCCTGCTCCGGGACGGGGCAGCTGCCGCCGCCTGGATGGCCGGGCAGGAGGGGGTTGTCCCCATCTGGGGGGTCCAGCACGAGTGGGAGCTGGACCAGTTCCTGGCCTGTGTGCAGAGCCCCCCGGTACTCACATCCGAGCTCCAGGCCGTCATCGACAGAGACCGGGCGGAGCTCACCGGCGACTTCTGCCGGGGCTGCGGCTACTGCATGCCCTGTCCGGCGGGCATCCAGATCAACCAGTGTGCCCGGATGTCCCTGATGCTCCGCCGGGCACCCGCCGCCGACTGGCTGAGCGATTACTGGCAGGAGGAGATGAAAAAAATCGAGCACTGTCTCCACTGCGGCAAATGCGCATCCAAATGCCCCTACGGACTGGATACTCCCAGGCTGCTCCAGGACAACTGGAAGGAATACCAGAGCCACATATAACAAAAGCCCGCCGCAGACCGGACCGTCTGCGGCGGACTTTTTGTTCAGTACACTCGAAGCACGCAGATGGACTGCGCACTGATCTGGGGTGGGATACTGGCGGTCATAACGCCGTTGAAGACGATCCGCACCTGCTCCCCGGCCATCAGGTTGCCGGTGGAGTTGTTGGTATTTACCAGAACCTCCTGCCCGTTGGCATTGTCGGTCACCAGCACCTGGGTACCCCAGGCCTGGACGACGGTGGCAATCATAGTCACCATGGAAGTCACCTCCTGTTGGATGGAATCC
>CANSXE010000135.1 GCA_947650875.1 uncultured Bacillota bacterium
TATCATATTTCTAAAGCAAAATCCGTTAGAATATGATACCCAGCAACGAGTGGGAATAAGGCGGAACAGATGGAGAGAGACCCGGCATGTTTTCCGTTTTGAAAGCCATAATCCCCTTGCTCCCACAGGAAAGGCGTGGTATAATCAGACTGATAACAGCTCCTTAAAAATGGCCTTTCCTCCCCATAAAATACAGAGAATGAGGTGACATCTCTTGAATTCCTGTAAAACTCTGCTTAACGCCCTGCGCACCGGAGCCCACGACAAATCCCTCGCCGCCCTCTACGCCCTGGACGGCACGCAGGACAGCCTTGACAAGGCACGGGACCGGGCCTGCCGGGTGGTCCAATCCCTGATAGATACGTTCTGCCCTGAGGACAGCGCCCCCGCCGCCCTGTTCAGCGGCCCGGGACGCACCGAGATCGGCGGCAACCACACCGACCACCAACACGGCCGGGTGCTGTGCGGCAGCGTGGACATGGACATGCTGGCCTGCGCCGTTCCCAACGGGTTGGCCTGTATCCGCATTCAGTCCGAGGGCTACCCCGCCCTGGAGATCGCCCTGGACGACCTGTCCGCCCGGGAGGAGGAGAAAAACACCTCCGCCGCTCTGGTGCGGGGGGTAGCCGCCAGAGTAAAGGAGCTGGGCTATCCCCTGTCCGGATTCGACGCCTGCGTGGTCTCCACCGTCCTGTCCGGCTCGGGACTTTCCTCCTCCGCCGCCTACGAGACGCTGGTGGGCAATATCTTCAACCACTTCTGCTGTGCGGACAAGCTGGACCCTGTCACCATCGCCAAAATCGGCCAGTACGCCGAAAATACATACTTTGGCAAGCCCTGCGGCCTGATGGACCAGATGGGCTCCTCGGTGGGGGGGGCGGTGTTTATTGACTTCAACGACCCAGCCAACCCCATTGTGGAGCGGGTGGACTACGATTTCAGCCAGTCGGGCTTTGCCCTGTGCATTGTGGACACCGCATCCAGCCATGGCGACCTCACCGACGACTACGCCGACATCACCCGGGAGATGGGGGCGGTGGCGGCTCACTTCGGCAAAGCCGTCCTGCGGGATGTGCCCCCGGCTGATTTCCAGGCGGCCCTTCCCGCCCTGCGGACGGAGTGCGGCGACCGGGCGGTGCTCCGGGCTATGCACTTCTATGACGACGACCGCCTGGCGGCTCAGGAGACTGTCGCTTTGAAAAGAGGCAGCTTCGAGACCTTTTTGAACATGGTAAACGCTTCCGGTCTGTCCTCCTCTCTGCGCCTGCAAAACACCTGGTCCATCCACGCCCCCCGGCAGCAGGCCATCCCCCTGGCCCTGAGCGTGGGAGAGCACCTGCTGGACGGCATGGGGGCTATCCGGGTCCACGGCGGCGGCTTCGCCGGCACCATCCAGGCCTGGGTGCCCGAAGAGTACCTCACCGTGTTCAAAAACGGCATGGAGGAGCTGTTCGGCCCGGGCAAATGCCACATACTCTACATCCGCCCCCAGGGCGGTTGTGTGGTAGCGGAATAAGGAGGGGTAACCATGATTGATATTGCTGTCGCCAAGCTGGCAGACTACGCCTTCCGCTCCGGGCTGATTGAGGAATGTGACCGGACCTGGGCCATCAACACAATACTGGACGTATTAAAGCTGGACAGTTATACAGAACCAGAGGAGCAAGACTGGGTCACAGGGCCCATCGAGCTGGCCCCCATTCTGGAGGAGCTCCTGGACGACGCCTACGCCCGGGAGGTGCTGACAGAAAATTCCGTCGTCTACCGCGACCTGTTTGACACCGAGCTGATGGGCCGGCTGACGCCCCGGCCCAATGAAGTGCGGGACAAGTTCCACTTCCTCTATAAAGATGACCCAAAAGCGGCCACCGATTGGTACTACGCTTTCAGCCAGGACACCAACTACATCCGCCGGGACCGCATCGCCAAGGATATGCAGTGGAAAGCCCCCACCGAGTACGGTGAGCTGGACATCACTATTAACCTGTCCAAGCCGGAGAAGGACCCCAAGGCCATCGCCGCGGCAAAAAATCTGCCCGTTTCCGCCTACCCCCGGTGCCAGCTGTGTGCCGAAAACGAGGGCTACGCGGGCCGGGTCAACCACCCCGCCCGGCAAAATCACCGCATCGTCCCCATCACCATCAACGGCTCCCCCTGGTTTTTGCAGTACTCCCCCTATGTCTACTATAACGAGCACTGCATCTGCCTGAACAGCGAGCATGTGCCCATGAAGATCGACCGGGCCTGCTTCGCCAAGCTGCTGGACTTTGTCCGCCAGTTCCCTCACTACTTTGTGGGCTCCAACGCCGACCTGCCCATCGTGGGCGGCTCCATCCTGGCCCACGACCACTTCCAGGGGGGACACTACACCTTCGCCATGGAGCGGGCTCCGGTGGAGATCCCCTTCACCTTCCCCGGCTTTGAGGATGTGGCGGCGGGCATCGTAAAGTGGCCCATGTCGGTGGTTCGGATCAGCTCTGAAAACCCCGACCGCCTTATCGACCTGGCGGATAAGATTCTCATCGCCTGGCGGGATTACACGGACAAGGATGCCACCATCTTTGCCGAGACCGACGGCGAGCCCCACAATACCATCACCCCCATCGCACGCCGCCGGGGGGAGAAGTTCGAGCTGGACCTGGTTCTTCGGAACAACCTGACCACCGAAGAACACCCGTTGGGTCTGTACCACCCCCACGCCGAACTCCACCATATCAAAAAGGAGAACATTGGTCTCATTGAGGTGATGGGTCTGGCTGTTCTCCCCGCCCGTCTGAAAGAGGAGCTGGCCGCCGTGGCCGCCTGCTTGGCCGACTGCGGCGATCTCCGTGCCAGCGAGCTGACCGAGAAGCACGCTGATTGGGCGGAAGGCTTTGCCAAAAACTACACCATCACCCAGGACAACGCCCTGGATATCGTCCAGAAGGAAACCGGCCTGGTCTTTGCCCAGGTACTTGAACATGCCGGGGTGTATAAGCGCACCTCTGATGGAAAAAAGGCATTTCTCCGATTCCTGAGCAGCCTGTGACCACTTTTCAGCTCAATTTCGTCCGCCTTCGCTGAATTTTCAGTCCGCCCCGTCTACCAAATGTCTACCAAAAAAGCCGTCAACTCCCTGCGCCGCAG
>CANSXE010000136.1 GCA_947650875.1 uncultured Bacillota bacterium
ACAGGTGGCCGGGCTTGTCCTGATACTCCACCTCCGCGTCGGACAGGGCGGTGACACAGTGGGGGCACCAGTTGATAATCCGGGAGCCCTTATAGATCAGATCCTTCTCATAGAGGGAGACGAACACATGGCGCACCGCCCGGGAGAGACCCTCGTCCATGGTGAAGCGGGAGCGCTCCCAGTCGGCAGAGATGCCCAGCTTCTTCTGCTGCTGGACGATGCGGGCGCCGTATTTGGCTTTCCAGTCCCACACCCGCTCCAGGAATTTCTCCCGGCCCAGGTCGTAGCGGCTGAGACCCTCGTTGTTGCGCAGCTCCTCCTCCACCTTCACCTGGGTGGCGATGCCGGCGTGGTCGGTGCCGGGGAGGTACAGGGCGGCGTAGCCCTGCATCCGCTTGTAGCGGATGAGCATGTCCTGGAGGGAGTCGTCCATGGCGTGGCCCATGTGGAGCTGGCCGGTGACGTTGGGGGGCGGCATGACGATGGTGAAGGGCTTCTTCTTGGGGTCACGAACGCCCCGGAAGCAGCCGTTTTCCTCCCACTTCTGATAAATGCGGCCCTCTGCCTCCTGGGGCTCGTAGACCTTGGGCAATTCTTTTTTCATGTTGACACTCCTGTTCCTTTGTATTAGATTATTTCAATATATTGGGTTGGATTTCCTACCTTTTCACAGAGAAACGTCGAAAAATCCGCCGTTGTTCCCAGAACGAAGGCATCCTTGCGCAGGATAAAATTCATTTTCCCATCCAGAAACAGATAGAAGCGATCTTTGTCCTCCCAGCAATCAGATATGGCATGATAGTGATAGCTGGAGGATTTTCCATTCTCACAGACAAAAAACGTATCATCCTCAAAAGAAAGACGTAAAGCCGTATCGGAGATTTTCCCTTTCAGCCACTTTGAATGATTAGCGGATACTGTCTGACCGGCGCTCCGATTGCCCCGCAGCCAGGATACCCCAAGCAGGACAAGGACAACACCAATCAGGGTCAGCAGGTTGACACCCCCGGACAGCAGGGAAAGCAGGGCCAAGAGGGCGCCAAACGCAATGAAGAGACCTCCAATTATCCGCAGTACAAAAGAAGTGCCCTTCAACCCAATCCGTACAGGTCCGCTGTGACAAGCGTGAGCGGTAAGCCATGCAGACCAATCTGTAGCGGTCACAGTCTCTTCAATTTGAAACAGCACGGCCCACCTCTTACTCTTTCAGCGATTCCTTCAGCTTATCGGGGATGTGGCTCATGCTCCAGATGGCGGCGTAGGGGCGCAGCCACCGGCGCAGCTGGCCGGGGGTGGCGTCCACCAGCTGCTCCTTGGGCAGGGGCAGGCCCAGCCCCCGCTTTCCGGTGAGCCAGACAATCTCATCGCACTCCACCGCCGAGCGGAATTTGCGGCAGTCGAAGATTTGGCTGGGCTGGCCGCCATCACCGAAGTACACCCGGCACTGGTGCTCCTCCAGCTCGATGCGGAAGGGCAGGTTTCCGTCGTACTTGCCGGCGGCGGCCGCCGCTTCCCGGGCCGCCCGGTTGGCCCTTACCGACTCTGCCGGGTCTCCCCCCATGGTCTTGCGCATAACGGTCATGCCCACATAGAGGGCCAGAATCAGATACACAACGGTCATAGCGGGGTTTCCGTTTCGGAACTGGAGTATCATTGCGCCGCCCAGGAAAAGGGTGACCAGCGGCCCCATAATCCTCCCCCGGCGGACGCTGCGCACATAGCTGAGGAGAATCAGATAGTCCCCCGCCTGCTCCAGCTGGTCCGCCGTGCCCTGAAACACAATTTTTTCCGGCATGTCCTTGTGTTGCTTCATGGTCTTCCTCCTGTTCATTTTACCGCACTACCTGTATTTTCAGCCCGGTTTTCTTTTGAATCAGGGCCCGAAATTCCTCCTCGGTGCCCCAGGTAAAGCCCTTCTTATCGTAGACCTGGCCGTGTTTCCGGTCCAGAAGCAGGGCGAAATAGTCCCCGGTCTCCACCACCACCCGGATTTGACTGTAGAGCCACCAGCGCTCCCCGCCCTGGGAGCGGCAGACGTAGCAGCGGTCGTCCTGAAAGGCGGCGTTGACCTCCAGCTCCTCGGGGGCGGTCCGCCGCAGGCCGATGGCCCCGTTCACCCAGTCCTCCCCCAGGATGCAGGCCAGCATGATGCCCCCCAGAAGCAGATTCATCTGCCAGCCCCCCAGGCCGGCCCGGATATAGATCACGGTGAGGTAGGTCTCCAGCAGGACCACAAACCAGGCCATCAGCCGCACCGGGCCGTTCCGCCCCCGGCGCACCGTCTTGCGGGTCATTTTTGCCAGGGCAGTCATTGCACGCTGGTTAATGGTGGTCTGTATGATAATCATTCCGTCACCTCACAAAAAACGCCCCGAGTCCAACGGACTCAGGGCGATTATAAAACCGCGGTACCACCTGAATTTCCCACTGCGGGGACACTCTTCCTTCTGTAACGGGAAGTCCCGCCGCCCCCTACTGCCGGTTCAGGGGCGAAGCCCGAAAGCCACCTTCCCCACCCCCGACCGGGGACTCACACCGTCCGTCCCCTCTCTGAAGGTCTGCAAATGGGTACTCCTCTTTCGCGTCGCCTTTGTTCGGTCAATTATATGCAAATTTCAGGGTGTTGTCAAGGTTTTTTATTCTTTTGATAAATAATGTTAAGCCCTTTGAGCAGCAGATCCCGCTCCAGCTTTATCTCCCGGCGGCACAGGGGGACAATAAACTGGGCCATCCCTCCGGTGGCCACCACAGTGGTGGAAAAGCCAAGCTCCTCCTCCACCCGGTCCAGCATCCCGTCCAGCATGGCGGCGGTGCCGTACATAATGCCGCTGCGCATGCAGTCCACGGTGTTTTTGCCAATTACCTTCTTGGGCTGGTCCAGGCTGATGCCGGGCAGCTGGGCGGTACGGGAAGTCAGCGCTTCCAGCGATACCCGCACGCCGGGGATAATGCACCCCCCCAGATAGGTGCTCCCTTTCCCGACCACCTCAATGGTGGTGGCGGTGCCCAGGTCCAGCAGGGTCAGCGGAGGGGCATACTCCGCCAGTGCGGCCACGGCAATCACAATCCGGTCGCTGCCCACCTGGGAGGGGTTGTCCATCTGAATATTCAGCCCGGTTT
>CANSXE010000137.1 GCA_947650875.1 uncultured Bacillota bacterium
CCTCTCACGCCGCAAACATGGGTTCGATTCCCGTACGGGTCACCATTCAAAACTTCATATCGGTTTTAGTCACTTCGGTGATTAAAATAGTAGGTGCTGATTAGGGCGAGGGTCCACCCGTTCCCATTCCGAACACGGAAGTTAAGCTCGCTTCTGCCGAAAATACTTGTCTGGAGACGGACCGGGAAGATAGGTAGTGCCTACACAAAGCGGAACAGTTGTAAAACTGTTCCGCTTTTTTCAATAAAACCGGGAGGGGGGTGGTTGAATGTCACGCAGGGAGCTGTATCGGAGCGCAAAGGGAGCCTTTGCTTATTTGCACAGATGCTTGGGGCTTTTTTTGTTGAGTATTCCATGGATGATCTTGGTAAAGCCAACGTTCATTCGGATTCTGCCCGTGTTTTTTGCGGTGGGCGCTGTCGTGTCGCTGTGGTCCAAGCGGAATGTGGTCCGGGACCTTCTGGAGGGCCGGGCCGAAACTGTTGGAGGGCACGTCATTCGACGGGAACTGGGGGACTGTCTACGCCATTTGTGGGTGGAATACCTCTTTCTGGACACAGAGACGGGACCCCAGCGGATGATATTCTTTTCCTCTCCTTTTGGCGCGGGCATACCGGGTTTGTTGGACAGTCCGCTGGTTCTTCATTATCTGCCCCGCAGCAAAATAATTGTCCAGGTGGAAGTACAGGGAAAGCCGGACACACCACGGCACCGCTCTAAAGAGTGGCACAGCGAGCGCCCGCAGCGGGAGGAGAGGATGCGGAAGGTGATGCAGCCCAGTCTGTGCAGGCTGCGTGAACGGTATTGGCTTTGGGAAGACCTGTTTTTGGACGTGCCGGTCGTTTTGTTCCTCTTGTTTCTGGTGCGTGGGGGAATCAAAACAGTCTGCAATATCGCAGGTCTGTAAGTGTAGTATCTGACGCCAGATTTACGTTCAGACTGTGCCCCTCCCAGGCAAAACCATGTTTTTCGTAGAATCGCCGGGCGCGTTCATTCTCCCGGAGGACATAGAGAAAACAGCCGGGATACCCCGCCGCATTCAGACGGCGGAGGACCTCCTCTATCACGACGGAGCCGTGTCCCTGGCCCCAGTGGTAGGGGTGGGCGTAAAGGGAGACCAGTTCCCCCCAGGCGGCCAGGTCGGGGGAGCTGAAATCGCAGATGGTGTCCCCAGCGGATTGGTCCACCCGGGCGGGGCCATAAGTGGCACAGCACAGGGGCTGCTCCCCGTCATACAGCAGAAGGCCGTGATAGCGGCCCTCCCCGTAGTTTTGACGGAAAACCGGGACCCAGCGCTCGTCGGTGATCTCCCGGGCCATGTAATCGGCGGGAATGCTGTCCCGGTAGGCGGCCCGCCAGCCCAGGGCGTGGAGGAGGGACATGTCCCGGAAATGCTGTTCCCTACAGGCATCGACAATATGTAATTGCTCCATGAAAATCACCTCATAAAGAAAGTGGACGGTCTCGGCCGTCCACTATTTTATCCCAATCTGACGATTTGTTCAATAGGCAGGGAGCACAGCGCCGCCTGGGCCTCGCTGCGCAGGCCGTGCTCGGAGTTGATGGCCTCCATAATGGGATTGCGGAGACTGGTGGGCACTACAATGGCCACAATCTCCCGCTCGGCCTTCAGGTCCACCTCATAGGCCTGTTCCAGCTCCTTCCGGCCGGACAGCCGCCCCTTGATGACGGTGCCTCCCCGGGCCCCGTGGGCCTTGGCGGTGGTCATCACGTCGTCGGTGCAGCCCCGGGCGCACACCACCAAAATCAGGCTGTTTTCAGAGCGTTCCATATCATTGCCCTCCTCTTTTTCCTTCAGGCTCTCTGCGTGGTAGGCGGCCAGGTTGGCCACCAGGCTGTTCAGCCCCGACACGGGGATGGATACCACAATCCCGGCCCCGCCGGTGTGGCCCCGGAGCTCGTTGTCCAGGTCGTGGAGTAGCTTTTTGGCGGCGGAGGCGGCGGCGAAGCTGAGGAGCACGTCCTTCTCGCTGGAGCCCAGGCCCAGAATGTCCATAATTTCCGAGGTAGCCGTGCCCTTGCCCGCGCACTGGATATGGATGGGCACCTGCCGTTTGCGGTATAGCTTCAGCATGGCGGCGCCCTGGCCGCGCTCCACAATGGAGAGGATTACCTTCATTGCTTCCATTGCTTCCTCTCCTCTCAGTCAAAATAGAGGACCATGTCCTCCACACGCTCCATGCGGGAGCGCAGGCGGCGGCGGGCCAGCTTGTGGTGGATGATGCTGGACAGGCCCATCACCTGAATGGTGACAAGGGGGGTCATGGCCACCATGGCCACGATGCCGAAGGCGTCGGTCATCATGTTGCCCCCCAGGGCGTGACAGGCCCCCTGGGCGAAGGGGAGGAGGAAGGTGGCCGTCATGGGCCCGCTGGCCACGCCGCCCGAGTCGAAGGCGATGCCGGTAAAGATGCTGGGCACCAGGAAGGTGAGACCCAGGGAGATGGCGTAGCCGGGGATAAGCAGCCAGAAGATGTTCAGCCCGGTGAGCACCCGCACCATAGCCAGCCCCACCGAGACGCACACGCCGATGGACATGGCCAGCCCCATGGCCCGCTGGGAGATGGAGCCGTTGGAGATCTCCTCCACCTGCTTGGTGAGGACCGACACCGCGGGCTCCGCCTTGACGATGTAGTAGCCGATAAGCATACCGATGGGCACCAGCAGCCACTTGACCCCGCCGGCGATGGTGGCGCCGATGAGCTGGCCGGCGGGCATAAAGCCCACGTTGACTCCGCACAGAAAGAGGACCAGCCCCAGATATGTATACAGCAGGCCGGTGACAATCCGAATCAGCTGGCCCCGTTTAAACCGCCGGGTGAGAAGCTGAAAGACCAGAAACAGCCCGGCCACTGGCAGGAGGGCCATAGCCACCTCCCGCAGGTATGTGGGGAAGGACTGGATAAAATACTGGGCCGCCTGGGCGGTAGTGGGAATGCTGGGAATGACGCTGAGGTGGGAGGCGGCCTCCTGGGGCTTATAGATAATGCCCAGCAGCAGCACGCACAGGATGGGCCCGATGGAGCACAGGGAGATCAGGCCGAAGCTGTCGC
>CANSXE010000138.1 GCA_947650875.1 uncultured Bacillota bacterium
GGGAAATCCAGGTGGTGAGGTCGTTCCACTCCGGCTTCTCCAGGGCGGGGCGGAGCTCGGCGTCGCTGCCGTGGCCCTTGGCCCCCTTCATCCCCCACTCGCTGCCGTAGTAAACCGCGGGCACCCCGGGCATGCCGAAGGCCATGGCCCAGGCGGGGGTCAGGTGGTCGGGGTTGGTGAGCTGGGAGGCGATGCGGTTGACGTCGTGGTTGTCCAGGAAGGACAGCAGGTGTTTGCCCTTGTACAGGGTCCACTGCTCCGGGCCGAACTGCCGGGCCAGGGAGTGGCCGATCTCGAACATGTTCATGGAGTTGAAGGCGGACCACAGCCCCTTGTAGCACTCATAGTTAGTTACCGAGTGGCACATGTCGTCGGCCATCCAGCGGTTGTAGTCCCCGTGGAGGGTCTCGCCCATGAGCACGAAGTCGGGCTTGAGGGTGTTGACAAAGCCCCGCAGCTGCTTGAGGTACTCCGGGGGCAGGCAGTAGGCCACGTCCAGCCGCAGGCCGTCGATGCCGAAGCGGTCCACCCAGGAGCGGATGGCGTCGAACTGGTGCTGGACCACCGCCGGGTTGAACAGGTTCAGCTTCACCAGCTCGTTGTGACCCTCCCAGCCCTCGTACCAGAAGCCGTCGTTATAGTTGGTATTGCCGTCGAAATTGATGTGGAACCAGTCCTTGTAGGGGCTGTCCCACTTCTTCTCCTGCACGTCCTTGAAGGCCCAGAAGCCCCGGCCCACATGGTTGAACACCCCGTCCAGCATCACCCGGATGCCGGCGTCGTGGAAGGCCTGGCACACCTTAGTCAGGTCGTCGTCGGCGCCCAGCCGGGGGTCTGTGTGGAAGTAGTCCCGGGTGTCGTAGCCGTGACGGTCGCTGTCGAACACCGGGTTGAGCAGGACGGTATTCGCCCCCGTCTTTTTGATATGGTCCACCCAGTCCAGCAGACGCAGGATACGGGGTTGGGTGCTGCCGTCGTTGTCCGCCGGCGCGCCGCACAGACCCAGGGGGTAGATTTGATAGATGACTGTCTCGTCAAACCACATAAGAATCTCTCCTTTCGCCCGAAGGGGCGAGTTGTTGTCCCCCCTATCATACTACTTTTTTACGGATATCGCAAGGCTTCGTGTGCAGGGCAGGGACAGATTACTTCAGCGCGTCAGACACCTTCATCAGTGTCTCCTCATGGGTGTGGTCCACCAGATGGGTGTAAATTTTGCCGGTGGTGGCGGGGGTGGCGTGGCCCAGGGCTTTACCGATGTCGAAGAGGGGCACCCCCTGGAAGGAGGCCACGGTGGCAAAGGAGTGGCGCAGGCCGTGGAGGGTGACCCGGGGCAGGTCGTTTTTCCGCACAAACCGGGTGAAGGCCAGAGACAGGGCGTTGGGGGAGTAAGGCAGGCCCTTGTGGTCCAGCACCACAAACTGGCTGGGCTCCTTCAGCTTGCCTTCCCGCAGCCAGGTCTCCTGGCGCGCCTGTTCCAGCTGGAGCAGCCGGGCCACGTCGTCCGGGAGGAACAGGGTGCGCACCGACGAGCGGGTTTTGGTCTCCTTCTGAACGATGGTGGCCCCAAAGGCGGTGCGGGCCTCCCGGATGTAGAGCAGCTGACGCTGGTAGTCAATACACTCCCATTTCAGTCCGCAGACCTCCTCCCGCCGCATGCCCAGGCTGCCCGCCAGCTTGACGCACAGCTCCAGAGGGTGGCCCTCCACCAGCGTGTACAGCCGTTTCAGCTCCTCCGGGCGGTAGTAGGAGGCCTCCTTCTGCTTGACACGGGGGGGCTCCACCCGGTCCATGGGAGAGACGGGAAGCTTGTCCTGCCGCACCGCCGACCGCAGGGAGGAAGACAGCAGGTCATGGTGCCGCCGCAGGGTGTTGCCGGACAGGTTGGCGCTCTGCTGGACCTGGATATAGTATTGCTGAATGTCCATAGGGGTGAGCTTGAGCAGGGGGATATGCCCCAGGGCCGGGAGGAGGTGGTTGTCAATAATCTTCTGGTAGCCGTATACCGTGGTCTCCGCACGGGTGGGCCGGACGATGGTTTCCATCCAGCTCTCCAGCCAGTCGGCCAGGGTGAGGTCGTGCTTGGGGGTGCGCAGCTCCTCCTCCCGGTGGGTGAGGAAATTCCGCAGCCCCGCCCGGGCGGCGTAGAGGGTGCGGTAGGTCTGATAGCGTTTCATCCGCTTGCCGTCCTTATCCTTGCCTAAATCCATGCTCACATAGTAGATTTTCCGCTGGTCGTCGTAGGAAATGTTACGCTCCACAGTCTTTCTTGCCATAGTAATTTACCTCCATATCTTTCTTTTGGGCACTATTCCGCCGGAATTGGTGGAAAATTCTCCCTAACAAGAAATATGGGACATAACAGGGCCAGATACAAGCCAAAAATGTTCTAAAATGACGAAATTTGTCGAAAACCTTCCAGAGTGGGAGCTTCTGTGGTAGAATAAAAGAAACAGGAGGGATGTCTATGCTGCGGATTGGAAATCTGCCCCTGCCCATCGGCGGGGATTTGGAGCAGCTGCGCAGGCAGACGGCCCGGGCTCTGGGGGTGCGCCCCGGGGCGCTGGGGGAAATGGAGATCGTCCGGCAGTCCATCGACGCCAGGAAGAAGAGCAATGTCCACTATGTATACACCGTGGAGGTCTCTCTGCCCGACGAGAGGGCTGCGCTGGGCGCGGCCCCGAGCCGGGGGATCACCCTGGTGGAGCGGGTTCCTTACAGCTTTCCGGCGGTGAGACGGCGGTCGTCCTGCCCCCCAGTGGTGGTGGGGATGGGCCCGGCAGGGCTTTTTGCCGCCCTCTTCCTGGCCAGAAACGGCCTGCCCTGCGTCATTTTGGAGCGGGGACAGGACATCGACAGGCGTACCCTGGATGTGGGAGACTTCTGGGCCACCGGGGTGCTGGACGAGGGCTCCAACGTCCAGTTCGGGGAGGGGGGCGCGGGGGCCTTCTCCGACGGCAAGCTGACCACCGGCACCCACGACAGGCGTATCTCCGCTGTGCTGGACGCCTTGGTGGAGGCGGGGGCCCCCGCCGACGTGAAGTACTCCCACAAGCCCCACATCGG
>CANSXE010000139.1 GCA_947650875.1 uncultured Bacillota bacterium
CCGCCCTTGGCGGCGGCGTAGGCGGAGACGGTCTCCCGGCCCAGCTCGCTCATCATGGAACAGATGTTGATAATCTTGCCATGCCCCTTTTTCAGCATCCCGGGGATGACCGCCCTGGCGCAGATAAAGGGACCAATCAGGTCGATGTCCACCACCTGGCGGAAGTCCTCAACGGACATCTCGGTCATGGGAATGCGTTTGATGATGCCGGCGTTGTTCACCAAAATGTCTACGCCGCCCAGGTCGGTCTCAATTTTTCCAATCAGCCCGGCAACCTGCCCCTCGTCGGTGACATCGGCAATGTAGCCACGGGCGTCGATCCCCTTGGCGGCGTAGTCAGCCATAGCCTTGTCCAGGTTGGACTGACTGCGGCAGTTGAAGGCAATTTTTGCCCCCGCTCCTGCCAGCGCTTCTGCCATGGCGAAGCCAATGCCGTAGGCCCCGCCTGTCACCAGGGCCACCTTGCCCTCCAGAGAAAATTGTTTCTGCATATCCATTATTGCTGCTCCTTTCATTTTAAAACAACGGTGATATATCGGATATCCATCATGAATTTCTTTTGCTTTCATTTAAAATATTGGGGATAGGTCTCCCGAATGGCGGCTGCGTCAATTTTGTACCGGTTCAGGTGAATTTCCATCAGCTCACAGGCTCCCTTGGCGTCCCTCTGGCGGATGAATTCCACCAACTCCTGATGGTCCTGGACCACCTTCAGGTCCTTTACCGAGGACAGGGCCATCCTCCTCACCCGGTCGAAGTGGATGGCAATGTTCTGTATCAGCTGGAAGACCCGGCCCTTCTTGGCGATGTCGAAGAGCATCCCATGAAACTGGTTGTCCAATGTCATGAGCTCGTTGGTGTAGTATCCGTCCAGATAAAAGCCCTGGAGACGGATGTTGGAGTTGAGCCGCTCAATGTCAATGGGGGCGGCCATCTCACATACCAGTTCCACCACGGCGCACTCCATCAGGTTGCGCATGAACCGGGACTCCTCCACCAGGTCGTAGTCGATCAGGGGAACGGTGCTCTTGCGCTGGGGGTGGATCTCCACAATTTCCACCTTGGACAGCTCAATGAGGGCCTCCCGCACCGGCGTGCGGGACAGTCCCATCTCTGCGGCCAGGGCGTTTTCGCTGATTTGGCTGCCGGGCGCCAGGTCCAGGCTGACAATGTTTTCTTTGATGGTGCGAAGCGCATAATCCCGGCCGCTCTCCCGGGGCAGGCGTTCTGACAGTTTCATAATTTCTCCCGTCTCTCAGGCTATGGCGGATTTTATCCGCCCTCCCTGATTTGCATTGTTCCTTACTTTAACACAGCGGCGATTTTTTGTCTATTAGTATACCAGAGAAAATCCGCCTTTATTTTTGTATAATTTAGCAACCCCCTCATTTTCGACCAGCGTATGGATATAATACACAAAAAAAAGCAGCAATTTTTTGTCATTCCACCGATTGTATTCTAGTATGCAAGTTGTATAATAGAGACCGGAATTTATCAATAAACCTGCGCAAATACAATTTATTGTAGGAGGGGTACAAGCTTATGAATGAAATTCTCAAGCGCGTTTCCGATATCGGCATCATCCCCGTTATTGCCTTCAACAGTGTGGAGGAAGCGGTTCCTCTGTGCAGGGCCCTGGTGGCCGGCGGACTGCCCGCCGCCGAGGTGACCTTCCGCACCGCCTGCGCCGAGGACTGCATCAAAATGATTAACAAAGAGGTCCCCGAGATGCTGCTGGGGGCGGGTACCGTCCTCACCATCGACCAGGCCGACCGGGCCATGGCCGCCGGCGCCAAGTTTATCGTGGCTCCGGGCTACGACCCCAAGGTCACCCAGCACGTTATCGACCAGGGCGGCCTGATGATGCCCGGCACCGCCACCGCCGGCGAGATGCAGCAGGCTATGAACCAGGGCTGTGAGATTGTCAAGTACTTCCCCGCCGAGGCCAACGGCGGCGTGGCCATGCTGAAAAACATTGGCGCGGCCCTGAAGAGCTGCAAATGGATGTGTACCGGCGGCGTCAACTCCAAAAATGTGAACGACTACCTGGGCTACAGCCAGATTGTGGCCGTGGGCGGCACCTGGATGTGCAAGAGCGATATGATTAAGGCTGAAAAGTGGGATGAGATCACCGCCATCTGCAAGGAAGCCGTGAAAACCATGCTGGGCTTCTCCCTGGCCCATGTGGGCATCAACTGCGAGAATGAAGTGGAAGCCCAGCGGGCGGCCAAAACCCTGTGCGCCTTCTTCGGCTTCGACTACAAGCCGGGCAACAGCTCCATCTTCGCCGGCAGCGCGGTGGAGTGCATGAAGGCCCCCTATCTGGGCAAGAACGGCCACATTGCCATCGGCACCAACAACATCGACAGAGCCGTTTATCACCTGGGCCGTCAGGGTGTGGAGTTTGACGAGTCCACCCGCAAGCCCAAGGCCATCTACCTCAAAGGTGAGGTCGGCGGCTTTGCCATTCATCTGGTACAGAAATAAGGAGGACGTAATTATGGCAAAAGTAGTTACCTTCGGTGAGCTGATGATCCGGCTCCAGCCCTACAACTATGAGCGTTTTGTCCAGGCCGATCACCTGGAATTCACCTTCGGCGGCGGCGAGGCCAATGTGGCCGTCTCCCTGGCCAATTACGGCATGGATGTGGCCTACGTCACCAAGCTGCCCGCCCACGCCATTGGTCAGGCCGCTGTCAACTCCCTGCGGCGCTATGGCGTGGATACCACTAAGATCGTCCGGGGCGGCGACCGGGTGGGCATCTACTTCAACGAGAAGGGCGCCTCCCAGCGGGGCAGCGTGTGTATCTACGACCGGGCCCACTCCGCCATCCAGGAGGCCACCACCGCCGACTTCGACTGGGACAAGATTTTCGACGGCGTGGAGTGGTTCCACTTCACCGGCATCACCCCGGCTCTGGGCCCCAATGTGGTGGACATCTGCCGGGAGGCCTGCAAGGCCGCCAAGGCCAAGGGCGTCAAAATCAGCTGTGACCTGAACTACCGGGGCAAGCTGTGGACCCGGGACCAGGCCCGGGAGGCCATGA
>CANSXE010000140.1 GCA_947650875.1 uncultured Bacillota bacterium
AAGGGAGTAGGCGGGTAAAACCGTGCGGGGGTTCGAATCCCCCCTTCTGCGCCACATCGGAGCAAGCTTCGTGCTTGCTCCGATGTTTTTTCCGACAAACTGCACAGATAGAGAGTTGGTGACTGATATGGCGAAAAAGGAAAAGCAAAAGGTCGAGACCGAACCAAAGCCGGAACCAAAGGAAACCCCAAAAGTTCCAAAAGATGGAAATCCGCTCCTCAAAATTCTAACTGTCCTTCTGATTCTGGTTGGTGTGGGGGAATTGGCGCTGGTTGGTTATTATGGCTTCGGCGTCTTCCAGAGCAACCGGGCCATGCGGCAGTATGAGGCAGAACAAGAAGCGCTCAGGGAGGAACAGTTATCCAGGGGAACCATAGCCGGCAGCTCTTTTGGCCCCACGCTGAAGGTAGAAAACGGCACTGTTACCTGGCGGCGGGAGGACGACCGCCCCACAGAAGGAACCGCCGCTCCGTCCGTGGGGACCCCTGTCTCCTCTCAAAACGACGGCGAACAGCAGCCGGCCCGCATTTCTGTGCCCATAATCCCTTACCTTCTGGCAGATATGGATGAGGAGCAGGAGAAACAGACAGCCACTCCGCTCACTGACGGCACAAACACCGCCGCTTAATAGGGGGAGTGTGAAGTTATGAATAAACCGTTCAGCCTTGCAGAAGCCGCCGACATACTGCGCCGGCAGGAGGATCTGCTCCGGGTGGACGCCTTCTCCAACCACCGCGCCTGGGAGCTGGGCTGCCGGATTGTGGAGGAGAGCGCCCGCCGGGGCATCAGCCTGGCCGCCTGCATCCGTAAGCTCAACGGCAACATTGTCTTTCAGGCTGCCGGCGACGGGACAGACCTGACCAACCAACTCTGGATGGAGCGCAAATACCATACTGTCTCCCTCATGGAGCGCAGCTCTCTGCTGGCCATGGTCACATGCCGTCTCCAGGGCCAAAGCATCCAGGGTATGGGCCTGTCCGACGCAGATTATGTACTGTGCGGCGGCGGATTCCCCATCCGCGCCAGGGACGGAAGCCTTTTGATGGTGGCCACCGTCTCCGCCCTGCCGCATGAACAGGACCACGCCTTTTTGGTGGATTGTCTGTCCAAATATCTGGACATTCCCACCCCGCAGCTGCCGGAGGACTTTAAAATTCCCATGGACAGCAGCATCTAAACAGCATTGAAATCATGTGGGGCAGCCTTTGTGTTGCCCTGTTTTTATGGGTGCGGCATAAGTCCCTCCAGCCGAAAGGAGCAGTTTATGGATCTGTGCAATATCAATCAAATCAAGGCCCTGCTGGCCCGGCACGGCTTCCGCTTCTCCAAATCCATGGGGCAGAACTTCCTGGTTGCGGACTGGGTGCCCCAGGACATCGCCGCCGTCTCGGGGGCCGGGGCCGGCACGGGGGTGCTGGAGGTGGGGCCGGGCATCGGTCCCCTTACCCGCCAGCTGGCCGGCCGGGCGGACCGGGTGGTCAGCGTGGAGCTGGACCGCTCCCTGCTGCCCATCCTGGCCGAGACGCTGAGGGACTGTCCCAATGCGGAGGTGATGCCCGGCGACATTTTGAAGACGGATATTCCCGCCCTGGCCAGGGAAAAATTTCAGGGGCTGACCCCTATCGCCTGCGCCAACCTGCCCTACAACATCACCACCCCGGCCATTACCGCCCTCATCGAGGCGGGCTGCTTTGCCAGCATCACGGTGATGATCCAGCGGGAGGTGGCAAAGCGCATCTGCGCCGCGCCCGGTACGGCGGACTACGGGGCTTTTTCCGTCTACTGCCAGTACCACACCGCCCCGGAATTGCTCTTTGAAGTACCTCCCGACTGCTTCATCCCCGCCCCGAAGGTGACGTCGGCTGTGGTGCGGATGGTCCCCCGGCCCGCCCCGGCGGAGGTGGACGACCCGGACCACTTTTTCCGGGTGGTGCGGGCGGCCTTCGCCCTGCGGCGCAAGACGCTGCTCAACAGCCTGTCCGCCGGTCTGGGCGGGCAGTACACCAAAGAGACGCTGTCCCAGGCCATTGCGGCCTGCTCCCTGCCCGCCGACGTCCGGGGAGAGCGGCTGTCCATTCCCCAATTTGCCCAACTGTCCCGCCGCTTGCGGGGCCTGGTTTGACCCTTTTAACCATTTAGTGTTTTTCCCACACTTGTCTCTTGCAAAGCCCTGAAAAATGGGGTAAAATAAGGCACGATCGGAATGGATGACCATTTTCACCATTTTAATAAGGAGGAACTTATCTATGGAAACCTACGGTCTGGAAAAGTACGGCATTACCGGGATCAAGGAAATCGTCTACAACCCCACCTATGAGCAGCTCTTTGAGGCGGAGATGGACCCCGCGCTGGAGGGCTTTGAAAAGGGCCAGATGACCGAGCTGGGCGCTGTCAACGTGATGACCGGCATCTACACCGGCCGCTCCCCCAAGGACAAGTTCATCGTCATGGACGAGAACTCCAAGGACACCGTGTGGTGGACCTCCGACGAGTTCAAGAACGACAACAAGCCCGCCTCCCAGGAGGCCTGGGAGGCCTGCAAGGCCCTGGCCATCAAGGAGCTGTCCGACAAGAAGCTCTATGTGATGGACGTGTTCTGCGGCACCAACAAGGACACCCGCATGGCCATCCGCTTCATCATGGAGGTGGCCTGGCAGGCCCACTTCGTTAAGAACATGTTCATCGCCCCCACCGAGGAGGAGCTGAAGAACTTCAAGCCCGATTTCATCTCCTACAACGCCTCCAAGGCCAAGCTGACCAACTACAAGGAGCTGGGCCTGAACTCCGAGACCGCCGCCATCTTCAACATCACCAGCCGCGAGCAGGTCATCCTCAACACCTGGTACGGCGGCGAGATGAAGAAGGGCATGTTCTCCATGATGAACTACTACCTGCCCCTGAAGGGCATCGCCTCCATGCACTGCTCCGCCAACACCGACATGAACGGCGAGAACACCGCCATCTTCTTCGGCCTGTCCGGCACCGGCAAGACCACCCTGTCCACCGACCCCAAGCGCCTGCT
>CANSXE010000141.1 GCA_947650875.1 uncultured Bacillota bacterium
ATGAAGCAGTTTTTGGAGGAGTTCTCCGTCAAGGAGCTCACCGACTACGCCAACGCCGCCTACGGCCCGGACCGGTTTGACTCCCCGGCGGTGGCTCCCGTCCATACGGTGGACGGCAATACCCACTGTCTGGAGCTGTGGCACGGTCCCACCTGTGCCTTTAAGGACATGGCCCTGCAAATGCTGCCCCACCTGCTCACCGCTTCCCTGTCGAAGACGGAGGAGGACAAGACGGTGTGCATCCTGGTGGCCACCTCGGGGGACACGGGAAAGGGAGCCCTGGAGGGCTTTAAGAACGTGCCCCGCACCAAAATTCTGGTGTTCTACCCCAAGGACGGGGTGTCTGAGGTGCAGGAGCTGCAAATGGTCACCCAGGAGGGGGGCAACGTGGGGGTGTGCGCCGTGGTGGGCAACTTCGACGACGCCCAGACCGGCGTGAAGAAGCTGTTTTCCGACGAGACGGTCCGCCAGGAGCTGGAACGCCGGGGGTATTTCTTCTCCTCCGCCAACTCCATCAACTGGGGCCGGGTGCTGCCCCAGATCGTCTACTACATCTCCGCCTACTGCGACCTGCTCCGGGACGAGAAGATTGCCCCGGGCGAGACGGTGAATGTCTGCGTCCCCACCGGCAACTTCGGCAACATCCTGGCCGCCTACTACGCCCGGGAGATGGGCCTGCCCATCGGCCAGTTCATCTGCGCCTCCAACAGCAACAACGTGCTCACCGACTTCCTCCGGGAGGGGGTCTACGACCGGAACCGGCCCTTCTACAACACCATGTCCCCCTCTATGGACATCCTGATTTCCTCCAACCTGGAGCGGCTGCTGCTGGCCCTCACCCAGGACCCGGAGGAGGTAAAGCGATATATGGCCCAGCTGTCTGAAACGGGCCGGTATCAGGTGAGCGACCGCATCCGGGACCGGCTGCAAAAGTGCTTCAAGGGATATTTCTGTGACGATAAGGAGACCCAGCGGACCATCCGCACCATGTTTGATAAATATGGCTACCTCATCGACACCCACACCGCCGTGGCCTTCTCCGCCCTGGAGCAGTACCGGCGGGAGACGGGAGACAACACCCCCGCCATTGTGGCATCCACCGCCAGCCCCTTTAAGTTCTGCGGCAGCGTGCTGGAAGCCCTGGGAGAGACCGGCATCGTCTCCGGCCTGGACGCTCTGGACCAGCTCACCGCCAAAACGGGCCAGCCCGCCCCCGCCCCGCTGGCCGGCCTGCGGGACAAGGCGGTCCGTTTCACCCGGGTGGTGGAGAAGGACCACATGGTGGACGCGGTGCGGTCCCTGCTGGAGTGAGCCTATGGCCCTGTACGCCATTGGAGATACCCATCTGTCCCTGGCATCCGACAAGCCCATGGACGTGTTCGGCGGGAGCTGGACGGGCTATGTGGACAAGCTGAGAGAGGGTTTTAATGCCACTGTGTCCCAAGGGGACACAGTGGTGATATGCGGGGATGTATCATGGGGCATGAGCCTAGAGGAGGCCCGGGCCGACTTCGCCTTTTTGGACGCCCTGCCAGGAGGACGGAAGCTCCTGCTCAAAGGCAACCATGACTACTGGTGGACCACCGCCAGCAAAATGAAGGCCTTTTTTCGGGAAAACGGATTTGATACGCTGGATATCCTCCACAACAACAGCCACCTCTACGGGGAGACTGCCCTGTGCGGCACCCGGGGGTGGTTCTACGAGGAGGACCGGGGGGAGCACTCCGCAAAAATCTTTAACCGGGAGCTGATCCGGCTGGAGACGTCGCTGAAGGCGGCGGGGGAGCGGGAAAAGCTGTGTTTTCTCCACTATCCGCCCCTGTATCAGGGCTACCGGTGCCAGGAAATTCTCGACCTGCTGGAGCGGTACGGCGTTAAGCTGTGCTGCTACGGCCACCTCCACGGGGGGAGCCACCGGCTGGCTGTTACCGGCCGGCAGGGTACGGTGGACTACCGCCTGGTGGCCGCGGATTATGTGGGCTTCCGGCCGGTATGTGTGCTGTAGGGACGCGCATTGTCCATCCCTGCATGTGTCCAATCCCCGTCAAAGTGCCCGATTAGGGATACCCTCAGAGGTGAATTAGAAATATTTCGGGGAATTTTCAAAAAAAGACTGTTCAAACCGCTGCATATCTGGTAAAATATCGTGGCGAAAGTAAAAAGGCCCCCTGCCGGCCGTGCCGGGGCGGGACCGACAGGAGGAAATTGACAAATGAAGGTCATTAGTGTTGAGAAGAAAGAGAAGAGCACCGTAGAGCTCACCATCCAGGTGGAGGCCGACGCATTCGAGGCCGCCATTCAGAAGGTCTATCTGAAAACCCGGGGCAGAATCAACGTCCCCGGCTTCCGCAAGGGCAAGGCTCCCCGGAAGATTATCGAGGGCATGTATGGCTCCGGTGTCTTCTATGAGGACGCCATCAACGACGTCTACCCCGCCGCCTACGACGAAGCGGTGAAGGAGCAGGGCCTGGACGACGTGGGCTACCCCAAGACGGAGATTGTGGAGGTGGGCAAAGAGGGCTTTACCTTCAAAGCGCTGGTCTCTGTCCGTCCCGAAGCCAAGCTGGACGAGTACAAGGGCCTGACCGCCCCCAAGGAGGAGGTCAAGGTCACCGATAAGGATATCGACGAGGAGCTGAAGCCCTATATCGACCGGGCCACCCGTCTGGTCAGCGTGAAGCGCAAGGCCAAGAAGGGCGACACCGCCGTGATTGACTTTGAGGGCTTCGACAACGGCACCCCCTTCGACGGCGGCAAGGGCGAGAACTACGACCTGAAGCTGGGCGCGGGCATGTTTGTCCCCGGCTTTGAGGAGCAGGTGATCGGCATGAAGGCCGGCGAGGAGAAGGATATCGACATCACCTTCCCCGAGGACTACCACGCCGACCTGGCCGGCAAGGCCGTGGTCTTCCATGTGAAGGTCAACGAGGTGAAGGAGTCTCAGGCCCCCGAGGTGGACGACGAGTTTGCCAAGGACGTGTCTGAGTTCGAGACTCTGGCCGACTTCCGCAAGGACC
>CANSXE010000142.1 GCA_947650875.1 uncultured Bacillota bacterium
CGATGCCCTGGAAGGCGGACACCGGCGGGGGCAGCTTGTTGTCCAGCCGGCCCAGCACATCGGCCATGGCTTTGAGCAGATCGGTCCTGTCGTGGACATAGCGGTATACCTTATCGGGCTGAACCGACTCAGGCACCTTGGTCAGGTAGTCCCGGCCGACCTGATAGCGGCCGTCCAGGGCAGGGACTACCGCTTTGACCTTCAAATAATTTTCGTTGCGCTGATGGGCTTCCAGGGTGGCAATGAGCTGTTCCATCTCGCTCATAGCCTCCTCGTCGTGGATGGACAGCAGCATCCGGGTTTTGATATACACCAGGTGGGAGGCCATGGTCACAAAGTCACTGGCTATTTCCAGGTCCAGCTCCCGCCGCTGGTTCATCCACTCCATGTACTGGTCCAGGATGAGGGCGATCTGGATGTCTTTGATCTCCAGCTTGTTCTTGCTCAGCAGATGGAGGATCAGGTCCAGGGGGCCCACAAAGTCCTCCATGTTCTCCTCTTTTGCCTTCACCACCCCTTCCAGGTGGTAAATGGGTGCCTCCAAGGGCCCACCTCCCCATTTTAGGTTTATCTTTTTTGTTATTATAACAGTTTGTCCTGGAAAAGACAAGATAAAATCGCAGAAACGTATGTTCTTCCAAAATATTGACATTTTTCTCTATTTCTGCTAAAATCGCAATGGTTCCATTTGGAACTGGGTGTCGCAGTATTTGCTTCGTCTTTGGCGGTCAGCCACACCATCCGAAAGGGGGTGTGCATATGCCCCTTACCATTACCTGGCATTGGCATGGTTTTACCATTACAATCAAGGTAAAAAGGGACAACCGCCACCCTGCACGGTGACGGTTGTTTCATAAAACTACCTCTAACCTAAAGGGCTGACCGCGTTTACTGCGGCACCCTTTTATGCTCTCATTATACTACCCGTCCGTCTCTCTGTCAAGCACAAGGCGGTCATTTTTCTATCCCGGCAAAGATAGCCGACAGCAGCTCCTCCCGTCCGGTGCCCTTCTCGGCGGAGAAGGGGATCAGCCGGTCCCCCTCCCCCAGCCCCAGGGTGTCTCGGATACGCTGGAGGTTTGGCTCTACCTCACTCTTTTTCAGCTTATCCAGCTTGTTGGCCACGATAATCAGAGGACAGCCTGTGTCTTTGAACCACCGGAACATGGTACAGTCGTCGGCGGTGGGCTTATGGCGGGAATCCACGATCATCACTCCCAGGGTGAGCAGATCGGGCCGGGCGAAATAGTCCTCCATCAGCCGGCCCCACCGGTCACGCTCCGCCTTGGATACCTTGGCGTAGCCGTAGCCCGGCAGGTCCACCAGATAGAAGGCCCCGTCGATGTTGAAATAGTTCACATGGACGGTCTTCCCCGGCGCGGCCCCCACCCGGGCGAAGTTCTTCCGGCCCAGCAGCCGATTGATGACCGACGACTTGCCTACGTTGGACCGTCCGGCAAAGGCCACCTGGGGCCGGCCATCCTGAATGAAGGTTTTCGGGGAGACGGCGGAGAGGACAAACTCCGCTTTTTGTAAATTGACCATTCGGTTCTCCTCCTTATGGCCCCCTTGCCAAAGGGGGCTGGCACCGCCGAAGGCGGTGACTGGGGGATTCCGTAAAAAAGAATCCCCCAGCCACTTCGTGGCCCTCCCCCCTTTGACAAGGGGGGCTTTTACTGGCTCAGCCGGGAGCTGCCCTCCCCCTTGGGTGCGGGGGGCAGGTCGGGCAGGGTCTCGTTCTTCCTGGGACGGCCCCGGCGGCGGGGCGCGGGGACCTCCAAGAGACGGTTCAGCGCCTGGGCCAGCACCTGGTCGGCCCGCTCCACCAGGATAAACTGGAGGGCCTTTCGCACCGTCTGGTCGATCTCTTCCAGGTCTTTGGCGTTGTCGGCGGGGATGATAACGGTTTTGATGCCGTTGCGGAAGGCGGCCATAGTCTTTTCCTTCAGCCCGCCGATGGGCAGCACCCGGCCCCGGAGGGTGACCTCCCCCGTCATCGCCAGCCCCCGGCGCACCGACACCCCGGTGAGGGCGGACACCATGGCGGTGGTGATGGCGATGCCGGCGGAAGGGCCGTCCTTGGGGACCGCCCCCTCCGGGAAGTGGACATGGATGTCCTTCTCCTTGTAGAAGTCGGCGGGGAGGTTCAGCCGCCCGGCCTGGCTGCGGATAAAGCTGAGGGCGGCGTGGGCCGACTCCTTCATCACGTCCCCCAGGTTGCCGGTGAGCTCCACCTTGCCGGAGCCGGGGATCACGTTGACCTCCACCTCCAGCAGCTCGCCGCCTACAGAGGTCCATGCCAGACCGTTGACCACTCCCACACGCTCCTCCAGGGCCTGGCGCTCCGGGTGGTATCTGGGCACGCCCAGGTACTCTTCCAGGTCCTTCTCGGTCACCTTGATGGCCTTCTCCCCATCGGACACCACCTTCATAGCCGCCTTGCGGCAAATGGCGGCCAGCCGGCGCTCCAGCACACGGACCCCCGACTCCCGGGTGTAGGCGGCGATGATCTCCCGCAGGGCACCGTCGGACACCTTGAGCTGTGACTTGGTCAGCCCGTGGCGCTTCAGCTCCTTGGGCAGCAGGTGCTTCTTGGCGATCTGCACCTTCTCCTCGTCGGTGTAGCTGGACAGCTCGATGACCTCCATCCGGTCCAGCAGGGGGCGGGGGATGGTGTCAGTAGAGTTGGCGGTGGTGATGAACATAACCTGGGACAGGTCAAAGGGGATTTCCAAAAAGTTGTCCCGGAAGGTGGAATTCTGCTCCCCGTCCAGCACCTCCAGCAGGGCGGAGGAGGGGTCCCCCCGGTGGTCCCGGCCCAGCTTGTCGATCTCGTCCAGCAGGATCAGAGGGTTGCAGCTCTGGGCCTGGTTGATGGCAGAGATAATCCGGCCGGGCATGGCGCCTACATAGGTCTTCCGGTGACCACGAATTTCCGCCTCGTCGCTGACCCCGCCCAGGGAGATGCGGGCCAGCTTCCGGTTCATGGCCCGGGCCATGGACATGGC
>CANSXE010000143.1 GCA_947650875.1 uncultured Bacillota bacterium
GCCGCCACGACCCCTGCATCGCCCACCGGGCCGTCCCGGTGGTGGAGGCGGTGACGGCCACCGTTCTGTTAGACTTACTGTTGGAGGGAAATCATGGAACTTTCTGAAATTCGCGCCAAAATTGACGCCGTAGACGACCAGCTCCTGGATCTGTTCCTGGAGCGCATGGAGCTCAGCGAGACGGTAGCCGCCTACAAAAACGAGCACAAGCTGCCCATTCTGAACAGGACCCGGGAGCGGGAGATTCTGGCCAAGGTCACAGAGAAGGCCGGGGACAAGGAGCGGTACGCCTACCACCTGTACTCCACCCTCTTCGAGCTAGCCCGGTCCCGGCAGGCGGAACTGATCTCCGCCCCCACAAAGGTGGCGGAGCGGGTGAGGGTCTCTCTGGAGTCCAACAGCGAGGTCTTCCCCCAGACGGGGATGGTGGCCTGCCAGGGGGTGGAGGGGGCCAACTCTCAGGTGGCCTGCGACCGCCTGCTCCCCCGGGGGAACATTGTCTATGTAAAGAGCTTCGGGGCGGTGGTGTCCGCCGTGGAGTCCGGGCTGTGCAAATTCGGGGTGCTGCCCATCGAAAACAGCTCCAACGGCTCTGTCCGGGCGGTGTATCAGCTCCTCCAGGAGCACGACCTGAGTGTGGTCCGCTCCACCCGGCTGTGCATCCGCCATGAGCTGCTGGCCCTGCCCGGGACAAAGCCGGAGGACATCACTGAGATCTATTCTCACGAGCAGGCCATTGGACAGTGCTCCAAATTCCTGGGCGGGCTGAAGGACGTGAAGGTGGTCCCCTGCGGCAACACTGCCGCCGCCGCCAAGCTGGTGGCCGAGAGCGGGAACCCCCGCGCCGCCGCCATCTCCTCCCACCCCTGCGCCGCCCTCTACGGCCTGGAATGCGTCAACGGCAATATTCAGGACAGCGACAACAACTATACCCGCTTCATCTGCGTCACCAAGGACCCGGTTATCTACGCCGGAGCCAACAAGATCAGCCTGATTATTGCCCTGGACAACAAGCCGGGGGCTCTGTATGAGGTGCTGTCTAAGCTGGCGGCGCTGGATATCGACATGACAAAGCTGGAGTCCTGCCCGGTTGCGGGGAGCGACTTTGAATTTGTCTTCTTCCTGGAGCTGGAGGCCAGCGTGAAGGACCCCAGCGTGCTGGCCATGCTGGAGGAGATGGAGCGCAGCTGTGCCCAGTTCCACTTCCTGGGCGGCTATGCGGAAGTGTGAGCCGGATGGGTGAGAAGGTTTACGGCCTGTTGGGGCGGAAGCTGGGACACAGCTGGTCCGTCCCCATCCACCAGGCCCTGGGCTGTGAAAACTACCGTCTCATTGAGCTGGAACCCGAAGCGCTGGGGGATTTCCTCCGACGGAAGGATATCGGGGGGCTGAACGTCACCATCCCCTACAAGCGGGATGTAATGGCCTTCTGCGACGTGATTGACGAGGGGGCGAAGGCCATCGGCAGCGTCAACACCCTGGTCCGCCGGGGAGGGAAGCTCTACGGCTATAACACCGATATCGACGGCTTTCTATACATGCTCCGCCGGGCGCGTATCTCCCTCATGGGGAAGAAGGTGGTCGTTTTAGGCAGCGGAGGGGCGTCCCTGACGGCCCAGGCCGCCGCTAAGCGGGAGGGGGCCCGGAAGGTCGTGGTGGTCTCCCGCACCGGCCCAGACAACTATGAAAACCTCCCCCAGCGCCATGGGGACGCCGAGGTCCTTGTCAACACCACCCCCGTGGGCATGTGGCCCGATATGACCGGCCGGCCGGCAGACCTGTCCACGTTCCCCGACATGGAAGCGGTGGCGGATGTGATCTACAACCCGGGCCGGACCGGGCTGCTCCTCCAGGCGGAGGAGGGCGGCCTGCGCCGCACCGG
Organism: uncultured Bacillota bacterium; assembly: GCA_947650875.1. Taxonomy (GTDB): domain Bacteria; phylum Bacillota; class Clostridia; order Oscillospirales; family Oscillospiraceae; genus Lawsonibacter. The sequence continues at coordinate 1,883 of CANSXE010000143.1, forward strand.
CGGCCTGCCCATGCTGGTGGCTCAGGCGAAGCGGGCAGAGGAGCTGTTTTTTGACAAAGCCATCCCCGACGGTGAGACTGAGAACATCGTCACTCAGCTCTGGCAGGACCGGACCAACCTGGTCCTGGTGGGGATGCCCGGCTGCGGCAAGACCACTGTGGGCCGGGAGCTGGCCCGGCTGTCCGGCAAGCCCTTTGTGGACCTGGACGAGGAGATCGTCAGCCGGGCGGGCAAGCCCATCCCGGAAATCTTCCGGGCCGAGGGCGAGGAGACCTTCCGGGAGCTGGAGACCCGGGGGCTGGCCGATGTCTGTGCCCGGAGCGGACAGGTGATCGCTACCGGAGGTGGGGCAGTGCTCCGAACGGAAAACCGGACCGCCATGCGCCGCACCGGGCGGGTGTATTTCCTCCGGCGTGGGCTGGAGGAGCTGCCCACCGACGGCCGGCCCCTGTCCCAGAAGGGCAGACTGGAGGAGATGTACCGGGTGCGAAAGCCACTGTACAGCGCCGCCGCCGACGCGGTGATTGACAACAGCGTGGCGCTGGAAGAAACCGCTGAGCTGATTTGGAGGGATTTCTGTGAACATTCTGGTGATTAACGGCCCCAATCTGAACATGCTGGGCATCCGCCAGCCGGAGATATACGGCAGAACCACCTACGAGGACCTGAAAACCATGATTTCCACCGAAGCGGAGCGGCTGGGGGTGGCGGTGGACTTCTTCCAGTCCAACCACGAGGGGGCTCTGGTGGATGCCATCCAGCAGGCGTATTTTGACAAGGTGGACGGCATCATCATCAACCCCGGGGCCTACACCCACACCAGTGTGGCCCTGCTGGACGCGGTGAAGGCGGTGTCTATCCCCACGGTGGAGGTCCATATCTCCGACCCGGATACCCGGGAGGAGTTCCGCCATGTGTCCTATATCCGGGCGGCCTGTGCCGCGACGGTCAAGGGCCATGGGCTGGAGGGCTATCTGGATGCTCTGCGGCTGCTGGCAAAGCGGGATAGTTGAAAATTGTCCCATTTTGACAAGAAAAAGCCCTGAAAGCATAGGCTTTCAGGGCTTTTGGCACGCCCGAAGGGACTCGAACCCCCAACATTCAGAACCGGAATCTGACGCTC
>CANSXE010000144.1 GCA_947650875.1 uncultured Bacillota bacterium
CGGTGGCGATTTTGGTGATGCCGTCGGTGTCCATGTGGAAGACCACCTTCCGCTGAAGGGTAGAGGTGGAGTTGTAGAAGTGGAGGATGACGTTCTTGGCCCCTTTGATCGCCTCGAAGGTCTTTTTGATGAGGTGCTCCCGGGCCTGGACCAGCACCTGGATGGTCACGTCGTCGGGGATGTGACCCCCCTCGATGAGCTCCCGGCAGATTTCATACTCCGTCTCGCTGGCGGAGGGGAAGCCGATTTCGATCTCCTTCACCCCGATATCGACGAGGGTGTGGAAGTACTCCAGCTTTTCGGCCAGGTTCATGGGGTCCACCAGGGCCTGGTTGCCGTCCCGCAGATCTACGGAGCACCAGACGGGGGCCTTGGTAATGACCCGGTCGGGCCAGGTGCGGCCCCGGATGGGCTGGGGCTGGAAGGGGATGTACTTTTCAAATTTGGGTTTCATGGCGGTGTCCTCCTTAAAAATGAGTGTTGGATGCGTCAGGGGACAGAAAAACACCCCCGACTTTTTCAAGTCAGGGGCGTGTCAATTTACACGCGGTACCACCCTGGTTCAGCGAACAGTCGCCTGCCCGCCCTCACAGCCTCCAACAAGGCTTCGGTCAATAACGAGACCAGCCGTTCCGCCCTACTGGAAAGATTCAGGCGGACTGCTCGGGGGCCAGTTATCCACAGCCGCTCCACACGCCGGCTCGCACCATCCGCCGGCTCTCTGAGTGGGAGGAGACTGTCTTTTTCCCCTTCATCGCATTTGCTTGAGAGGTATTTTAACGGAAAAGCCGGGGTTTGTCAAGAAGAAAATTTGCACAGGAGTGCCCGCTGTGGTATAATGGTCCCAAATTATGGAGAGGGGATATTGTAATGAAAACCAGAGAACAGCTGGGCGGCATCTACTCCGCCAGCATCACGGCGTATGACGGGGCGGGCCGTATCGACGGCGGAGCCCTCCAGCGGGTGATGGAGCGCAATTTGAAGGAGGGGGCCTCCGGCTTCTTTGTGGGGGGGCAGCAGCGGGGAGTGTTTCCTGCTCACGGAGGAGGAGCGGGTCCAGGTCTTTCAGGCCGCAGCCGCTTTCGCGGGAAAGGCCAACCTCATCGCCCATGTGGGGGCCATCTCCACCGACGAAGCGGTGCGCTACGCCAGGGCCGCCATGGGACTGGGCTTCGACTTCACCGCCGCAACCGCCCCCTTCTACTACGGCTTCTCCCCCAGAGAAATCTGCCGGTACTACTACGACATCGCTGAAGCTTCTGGCGCTCCGGTGCTCATCTACAACTTCCCGGGCAACACCCACAAGGAGTTCAACACCGCCGACCCGGCCTATGTGGAGCTCTTCCGCAGCGGGGCCATCCTGGGGGTGAAGCAGACCAACTACAACCTGTTCCAGATGGAGCGCATCCTGAATCTGAACCCCGACCTTATCGCCTTCAACGGCTACGACGAGACTATGGTGGCGGGGCAGGCCCTGGGGTGCATCGGCTCCATCGGGTCCACCTTCAATATGATGCTGCCCCACTACAAAAAAATCTTCGACCTCTTCAATCTGGGGCGGCGTGAGGAAGCGCTGGAGCTTCAGCACAGGGCCAACAACTGCATGGAGGCCATGTGCGCCGTGGGACTGATTCCCGCCATCAAATATGAGCTGGCCCGGCAGGGCTGCCCGGTGGGAGAGCCCCGCAGGCCCTTCGCCCCCCTGACCCAGGAACAGAAGGACTATGTTGACGGTGTACTGGACAAAAATCTGGCCGCAGGATGATAAAAACACACCCTGGTTCCCAAAGGAATCAGGGTGTGTTTTTTCCTGCCAGCTTCTCACATCTCATCCCGCAGCAGGGCATAGATACAGGAGTCGCAGACCTTGTGCCGTTTGAACACACTTTGGCGCAGAACACCCTCCAGGGTAAAGCCCGCCTTCTCCAGCACACGGCGGGAGAGGGCGTTGTGGGCGAAGGGCTCGGCGTGGATGCGGACCAGGTCGGCCCATCGAGCAAAGCCCTCTTTGCACATCTGCCGGACAGCCTGAGTCATGATCCCCTTTCCCCAATAGTCCTCTGCCAGCCAGTAGCCCAGCTCGGCGGTCAGGGCGTACACATCGCCGCCCAGACACAGAGCGATACTGCCCACCGCATGACCGTCCACCTCGATGGCCCGGAACATCTGCTTTTCCTCGTCTGCCGCGATGCAGCTTTCGATAAAACCTTCGGCGTCGGCCAGGGTGTAGGGATAGGGGAAAATATTGCGCAGATTTTTGGCAATCCTGTCGTTGTTGGCATATCTTGCCACATCCGGGGCGTCCGACCGCCGCCAGGGGCGCAGAACAAAATCCATCTTTATTCCTCCCAAAACTCCTTGTGGGGCTTCCAGCCCTCCACCAGGGGGCCCAGTTGACCGATGACTTTGGGGGTGCAGATTGCCACCACGTCGATGGTCTCACTGTACTCCACAGATTCCACCTTGGCCTCAAGATAGAGCTTGTCCAGCAGGCCGCCCCGGTCGTAGGGCAGGTGGATGGTCACTTTCCGGGCCCCGTTGTCCAGCACCTTTCCGATGGCGGACAGCAGGTCGGGGACGCCCTCCCCGGTCTTGGCGGAGATGGACACGCGCCCCTCCCCGTGGGGGCGGATGTCCCCTGTCCACAGGTCGCACTTGTTGAACACCTCAATGCGGGGGGTCTGCTCCGCCCCCAGCTCGTGGATGAGCTGGTCCACCACCTCCGCCTGTTCCCGCCACTGGGGGCTGGAGGAGTCAATCACATGGAGGAGGAGGTCGGCGTACTCCAGCTCCTCCAGGGTGGCCTTGAAGGCCTCCACCAGGTGGTGGGGCAGCTTGCGGATAAAGCCCACCGTGTCGGACAGCAGGACGGTGCAGGTGTCGGAGATCTCCAGCGTCCGGGTGGTGGTGTCCAGGGTGTCGAAGAGGCGGTTGTTGGCGGGGATCTCCGCCCCGGTGAGGTGGTTGAGCAGGGTGGACTTGCCCGCGTTGGTGTAGCCCAC
>CANSXE010000145.1 GCA_947650875.1 uncultured Bacillota bacterium
CCTCCTGCGGCGCAGGGAGTTGACGGCTTTTTTGGTAGACATTTGGTAGACGGGGAAAAAATTGGCGTAAAAGGACAGACCCCCTTGGCCTGTTGGCCAAGGGGGTCCACCTGTGTGTTGTAAAAGGAGAGGGAGAAATGGGAGATACATGTTGTAGCCTGGCTACAGTGTTATCATAGAATACAAATACGGCAATTTCGTGACATCTCCGTGAATTTTTTGTAAACTCCCCCGAATTTTTAAGACAGAATCTTCTTTATTCCGGCAGCAGCGTTTTACGCTTGCGAAGAAAGAGTGTGAGTGTGGTGGCAGAGGCCAGGATGTCGGCCACCGGCTCGGCCACATAGATGCCCATAACGTTTTGGGTAATCATAGGCAGGAGGATGGCCAGGGGTACCAGCAAAATCACCTTCCGCAGCAGGGCCAGGAAGAGACTGGTTTTGGCCTGGCCCATGGCCATGAAGGCGGACTGACAGGCCATCTGGGCGCCGAAGGCCCATATGCCCCCGAAGAAGATGGGCATTACCCGGCCCACCAGCTCCACCAGCTCCCGGTCGTCGTTGAAGATAAGGGCCAGGGGCTTGGGGAATGCTGTCACCACCAGAAAGGCGGCAACGGTTACGGTGAGGGTGGTGCGCAGCAGCAGGCGGAAGACCTGCCGCACCCGCTGGTAGTTTTTGGCCCCGAAGTTGTAGCTCATAATGGGCTGCACCCCCTGGGTGATCCCCTGGATGGGCATGACCACCATCTGCATCACACTCTGCATCACGGTGATGGTGCCCACATACAGGTCGCCGCCGTAGCGCTGCAAGCCGGAGTTGAGCACCACCGTCACCAGACTCTCGGTGGACTGCATAATGAAGGGGGCGATGCCCAGGGCGGCAATGCTGCCGATCACCTTGGGGTCCAGTCCCATATTTTTCCGGCGGATGCGCAGGCCTGACCTCCTGGAGCACAAAAAGCCCACCACCCAGCAGGCGCTCACCCCCTGGGAGATAATGGTGGCCAGAGCCGCCCCTTTTACCCCCATCTGGAAGCCGAAGATAAACACCGGGTCCAGCAGGATATTCAGCACCGCGCCGATGAGTACCGAGCACATAGCCACCAGAGCCTGGCCCTGAGCGGTGATGTAGGCGTTTAGACCCAGAGCCAGCTGGACGAAGACGGTGCCCATCAGGTAGATGGAGATATAGTCCAGGGCATAGCCGATGGTGTCCTCCGAAGCGCCGAAGGCCATCAGTACCGGTTCCTTGATAATGGAGAACGCGGCAGTGAGCACGGCGGCCAGAATCAACAGCAGGGTGGTGGAGTTTCCCAGAATCTTCTCCGCCCCCTCCCGGTCCCCCGCCCCCAGGCGGATGGAGGCCAGAGGGGCGCCCCCCATACCGGCAAAGGCGGTGAAGGCGGAGATGAGCATGAGGATGGGGAAGGTCACCCCCAGGCCGGTGAGGGCGGTGCGGCCCACCTCCGGGATGTGGCCGATGTAGATGCGGTCCACAATGTTGTACAGCATGTTGATGAGCTGGGCGGCCACCGCCGGCAGGGCCAGCTTGAACATCAGCGGACCGATGGGGGCGCTGGCCAGCGCTTCCTCGCTTCTGTGGGACTGGGACAAACCGTTCTCCTCCAATCAATTCCGCGCCCCCGCCGGGGGGGGCGGGGGCGCATCTGGTTTAGGATGATGGAGGGTAGTATATCACAATTCCAGCCAAAAGGAAAGTGCTAAATTACCGAATCCGGTGCCGCTGATGCTCCTTCACCACCCCCACCGTCAGCAGGACCAGGGCAAGAACCAGAAGCCAGGCCAGGGTAATCCAATCAAGCAGCCAGGGCTGGGACGTGCCGGGGACCACCCGCCGGCACAGCCAGTTGAAGGACAGAGAGACCCCGGCGGTAATCAGGGCGCACACCCCCGCCTTCAGCCAGGGACCTGTGGGGAGACAGGTCAGGCAGAGGAAGTAGACCCACAAAAACACCACCCCCAGAGCGGCCAGAGGGAAGGCCGCCGTCCACAGCCAATCCCCGCCGGTGTAGCTGTGAATCACAGCCAGCAGGGGGAAGACCCACACCGAGGTAAGACCCACGCACCAGGGCAGGACATGCTTCCCGCCCAGCCGCCAGGCAGCCCACCAGCCCCAGGGCAGGGCCACCGAAACCAGCACAATCCAAAACCAGTCCAGCCTGTGAAAGACCGCCAGGTCCACCACCAGGCAGACGGGCACAGCGAGAAGACAACCCGCCAGGCAGAGCCGGCGGGAGACCGTCACCACCCCCCGCCACATCGCCGCCGCCCGGGCCTGGGCCTGAGCCTGGTGGTCGTCGCAGGCGGTGAAGAACTCGTGTTCAGAAATACCCAGCTCCCGACAGATGGCGGTAACCAGAGAGACGTCGGGGTAGGACAGGTTGCGCTCCCACTTGCTCACGCTGGACTCGGTGACGAACAGCCGCCCCGCCAGCTCCTTCTGGGTCAGGCCCGTCTCCAGCCGCTTTTTACGGATGTAGTCGCCAAAGGGTCGTTTTTCTTCCATAAGGGTTCCTCCTGTGGATGGTAGTATGCGGGCCGCCGGGTCCGCCGGAACCAGCGTAGCCCTTGCCGGGGAAAATGTCAAGAAAATGAGCTGATTTCGCCGCTCGACCAGCAGTCGAGTTGGATTTTTTGGTCTCAAAATGCGGAAAAATCACCCGGCACGGGATAAACCGTGCCGGGCAGGTCTTTCGCTCAGATTCCTACATCAAAATTTCGCCCCGCCGAACTCGGCCAGTTTGAGACCCTTGTTCCGGTCTGTCACCCACTGGATGGACCACTGGGAGGCGAACAGCAGCAGCTGATTGCCCTTGTAGTCCTCCACCAGCTTGGCATCGTTGGGCAAGAGGAGGTCCTCCTCCTTCAGGGGCGGGGTCTCCTCGTCCTCCTTGACAATCCACCGCAGATACTCGAAGGGCAGGCCCTCCTTGTACAGCTCCACGTTGTACTC
>CANSXE010000146.1 GCA_947650875.1 uncultured Bacillota bacterium
TGCCACACCGCCTTGCGCACCTTGTCCACCGTGGGGTCGGTGAGATTCCGGCCTATCTTAGGACCCTGTTCGTAGGCCAGACGGAGAAACCGCCACAGCCACAGCTCTTTATCGGGCAGGCAGGTGAGGAAGGTCCGCACCGCCAGCCGCTGCCCCTCCGCCCCGAATTTGGCAAAGGAGCGAAAGACCCGCTGGGCGTGGGCTTCGTCGGTCTCCACCTGCCGCAGGGGGTAGAGGGAGCAGCACATATCTTCCGGGGCGTGAAATTCCACCGGCTCCTCCCGGTTGACGTAGCAGTCGAAGACGCAGGAGAGAAAACCGGGGTAGGTGCCGTCATATTGACAGGAAATTTGGGTCCAGGACATGGGGGACACCTCCTTCTGTGGGGACGCATCACGATGCGTCCGCCGGTATAACGGGTTCGCCGGTAAAAGGGGCGGACACATCATGATGTGTCCCTACACGGCAGAATCAAACAGCGACAGCTGTTCCGGCGCGGGCTCGGCCAGGGCGGGGGCTTCCAGCGAGACCAGATGGCGGAGCAGACCGTCCTCGCTTACCCGCAGGCCCTGCATCATCCGCCCGGAACAGGTGAGGAAGTACTGGGCCCGTTTGAGGACCACCCCCAGCCGCTTCAGGCCCTCAAAGTTGAGGGGACCCACCCGTCTCGCCCGGAGGATGCGCCTGGCCGACCGCACTCCCAGGCCGGGGACCCGGAGCAGGGTCTCGTAGTCCGCCCGGTTCACCTCCACCGGGAAGAACTCCAGATGGCGCAGGGCCCAGCAGCACTTGGGGTCCATCCGGGGGTCCAGGTCGGGCTGGGACTCGTCCAGAATTTCCTCCGCCCGGAAGTGATAATACCGCAGCAGCCAGTCAGCCTGGTACAGCCGGTGTTCCCGGAGCAGGGGCGGCTTGAAGTCTTCTGCCACCGGAAGCAGGGGGCTGGAGGAGACTGGCATATAGGCGGAGTAGAACACCCTCTTTAACTGGTAGCGGTCATACAGGGCTTGGGTGAGGGTGAGAATGTGCCGGTCGCTCTCCGGGGTGGCCCCCACGATCATCTGGGTGGACTGTCCCGCCGGAGCAAACCGGGGGGCATGGCGGTAGACCGCAATCTCCTGTTTGGAGACGGTGATGGCATCCCGAATCTGTCCCATAGGGGCGAGGATGGTCTCCTTTTTCTTGTCCGGGGCGAGAAGGGCCAGGCTGGGGGAGGAGGGCAGCTCGATATTTACGCTCATCCGGTCAGCCAGCAGGCCCAGCCGGTAGGTAAGCAGAGGGTCGGCCCCCGGAATGGCCTTGGCGTGGATGTAGCCCCCAAAGCGGTGGTGCTCCCGGAGGATGCGCAGGGTGCGGATCATCAGCTCGGTGGTGTAGTCCGGACTCTGAATCACTGCCGAAGAGAGAAACAATCCTTCGATATAGTTGCGGCGGTAGAAACCAATGGTCAGCTCGCACAACTCCTCCGGTGTGAAGGCGGCCCGGGGGACATCGTTGGACCGGCGGTTGACGCAGTATTGACAGTCGTAGACACAGAAATTGGTTTGCAGCACCTTGAGAAGGGTGACGCACCGGCCGTCTGCCGAGAAGGAGTGGCAGCAGCCCGCCATCATGGTGCTGCCAATGGCCCCCTGCTGGCCGGAGCGGTCCAGTCCACTGGAGGTACAGGCGGCGTCGTATTTGGCGGCGTCGGCTAAAATATTCAGCTTGTCCAGCAGCTCCATGGGGATACCTCCGTGGGAAGATACGTTCGATAGAACTATTGTACTATCATTATAACGCAAAAATTCCCCCTGTCAAGGGGGAATTTTTGCAAGGGCGTGTCCCGGCCACAGAGATTTTGTCTGTGTTTCCCCTGCCTTTGGCGGGGAAAACACGAAAAAAGTCTTGGCAGTAGATAAACCCAATCTATATGTCGTTACAGAATATGGACTGACTCCGGGTCGAACACCAGGGAGCACTTCTCACCCACCTGATAGATCCGCTTGTTCTTGGGGTTGTAGTCGGTGAGTTTCACCAGGGTATCCCCCACCTTTACATGGTAGTTCTGATAGGAGCCCATAAAGCAGGACAGCGTTACCTCACAGGGCAGGCCGCCCTCGTCCTTCAGCACGGCGGACTCGGGCCGCAGCACCACAGTATACTCGGCGCCGGCAGACATCCCCTCCCTGGCGGGAACCCGGGTGGGGTGGCCTTCCACGTTGAGGATGGCGTGATTGCCGTCCATCTTCTCCAGAGAGCCCTTGAGGAAGTTGGCCTCGCCGATAAAGTCGGCTACAAACTCGCTGTTGGGGTGGTAGTAAATCTCCTGGGGGGAGCCCATCTGAGCCACCACGCCCTTGTTCATGATGATAATGTTGTCGCTGAGGGCCATGGCCTCGCTCTGGTCGTGGGTGACGTAGATGGCGGTGATGCCCACCTCCTGCTGGATGCGGCGGATCTCGGTGCGCATGGACACCCGGAGCTTGGCATCCAGATTGGATAGGGGCTCGTCAAAGAGGAGCACGCTGGGTTCAATCACCAGGGCCCGGGCCAGGGCTACACGCTGCTGCTGGCCGCCGGACAGCTGGTTGGTCATGCGGCCCTCCATGCCGGTGAGCTCCACCAGGTCCAGAATTTTCATGACCCGCTGCTGAATTTCGTCCTTTGGCACCTTGCGCAGCTTCAGGCCGTAGGCCACGTTGTCGAACACATTGTAGTGGGGCAGCAGGGCGTAGCTCTGGAACACCATAGCAGTGTCCCGCTTGTTGGGGGTAAGGGCGTTGATGGCCTCGTTTCCCAGGAAAATTTCTCCCTCGTCCGGGCTCTCGAAGCCAGCGATCATCCGCAGGGTGGTGGTCTTGCCGCAGCCCGAGGGGCCCAGCAGGGTGACGAAGGAGCCCGGCTCGATGGTCAGGGAGGTGTCCTTCACCGCGTAAAAATCCTTGCCGGTCTTGGGGTCCTGATAGATTTT
>CANSXE010000147.1 GCA_947650875.1 uncultured Bacillota bacterium
TCCGCCGCCCACAGCTCCGCCTTCTTCACCAGCACATACTGGCTGTCCCGCATGTGGTAATCACACCGGGCCTTCAGGGCGGTGCCGTCGTCAATCTCCTCAATGTCAAAATAGGCGGTGTAGGCCTTTTTCAGCCCCTCCAGAACCCTCTCGCTGCGCTGGGACACGGCTGTCCTCCCTTTCTCCGGGGTCCCCGAAGGGACTTTGTGAATAAATTATGAAGCAGAGCTATCATACCAGATTCCTCCACTTTTTTCAAGAAAATTATTTGGTGGATGTGAACAAAATATAGCCAATTATTCGACGTTTTTTGCACCGCCGTACAACCAGATTAAAGTGCCCGCCGTTGACAATCGGGCAGGGATACAGTAAAATAGGGCAGACTTGACCCTTTTTTAAACAAATAGTTCTGCATCAGGAGGTGGCCAATTTTGAAGAGCAGGGATAGCTCCCTTTCAATTTTTTGGGCAAAATACGTCTCTCTGGCCGCCCCCTCCCTCTTTCTGCTGGGGGCCATCTACTGCGAGGAGCTGTTTTTAAAGCTCTACTGCTTCCGCTCCCTGACGGCAGAGGGCGTCGTTTTCACCTTTCTCTTCACCCTCCCCGTGGCTCTGCTGCTGGGCCTGCTTTGCGGGAGCGTATCACCAAAGCGGGGGCGGCTCCTCCTGCCGGCGTGCACCGCCCTGGTCTCCCTGTGGATCGGCACCCAGCTGGTGTATTTCCACATGTTCAAGGCCTTCCTCTCCATTTTCTCCCTGACCAAAATGGCCATGGTGGCCCAGTCCTTTGGCGAGACGGCGGTGGGCAATGTGCTGGCCAGCTGGTTTCCCATCACCGTGATGGCCACCCCCACGGTGCTGGCCTGGATCTTCCGGCACAGGCTCATTCCCGACGGCCCTGACGCAGGCAGGAGCCTGCGTCTGCGCTGGGCGGTCATGGCCGCCGCGGTCCAGCTGGTCTCCATGGGACTGGTGCTGCTGTGCGGGGGCGGGGTGCTCTCCCTGCGGTACATCTACTACCGGGCCGCCACCCCGGAGCTGGAGGTGCAGAACTTCGGCGTCTTCACCCAGACCCAGCTGGAGACCTGCCGGGTTCTCTTCGGTATCAAGCCGGACAAACCCGACGTCTCTGACGAACCTGCGCCGGACATGGCGCCCCCCGACCTGGAGCCCAGCGGCTCTGACAGCAGCGCCCTCCGGCCCGTCCCCGAACCCATCCCCGGCTACCACAATCTGCCCATCGACTTCGATACCATCATAGAAAACGAGGAGGATGACGGCCTGAAAAGCGCCCATCTCTGGTTTTCTCAGCGCACCCCCACCCCGGAAAACCTGTGGACGGGCTACTTCGAGGGCAAAAATTTGGTCTGGATTGTGGCGGAGGGCTTTTCCACCCTGGCCATGGACCCGGAACGGACCCCCGCTCTGTGGAAGCTGTCCCACCAGGGCTTTGTCTTCGACAACTTCTATACCCCCCTGTGGGGGCTGTCCACCTCTGACGGAGAGTATGTCACCACCACCGGGCTCATCCCTAAGTCCGGGGTCTGGAGCTACTCCCTGTCCTCAGAGAACTACATGCCCTTCGCCCTGGGCAACCAGTTCCGCAAGGAGGGCTACTCCACCTTCGCCTTCCACAACTACCTCTACAGTTACTACGACCGGGACAAATCCCACCCCAACATGGGCTACGACTACTACGCCCTGGGACAGGGCCTGGAACTGGAATCGGGGAACAGCTTCCCCCCCTCCGACCTGGAAATGATGGAGAAGATTGTCCCCATGTTCATCAACGAAGACAAGTTTTCCGTCTACTGTCTTACCGTCAGCGGCCATCTCACCTATACCCTGGACACCAACGCCATATCCCTCCGCCACTGGGACAAGGTGGCCGACCTGCCCTACAGCGAGGAGACGCGGTGCTATCTGGCCTGTCAGCTGGAGCTGGAGCTGGCCATGGAGCACCTGCTGGACCAGCTGGAGCAGGCGGGCAAGCTGGACGACACGGTGATCGTCCTCTCCGCCGACCACTACCCCTATGGACTCACCGACGAGCAGTACAGCGAGCTGCTGGGCCATAAAGTGGACCCGGTATTTGAGATTTTTCAGAACACCCTCATCCTCTGGAGCGGCGACATGGAGGGCACCGCCGTCCATGTCGACAAATACTGCTCCAGCCTGGACGTGATGCCCACCCTGTCCAATCTCTTCGGTCTGGACTACGACTCCCGGCTCGTGATAGGCTCCGACATCCTGTCCACCGCCGACGAGCTGGTTATCTTCGCCAATTACAGCTTCATCAGCAAGGACGGCTACTACAACTCCATCACCGACCAGTTCACCCGCTGGGACGGCGCGGAGCCCGACCTGGAGGAGGTCGCCCGGATGGTGGCTGAGGTCCAAAACCGGGTAGCCTACTCGGCCACCATTCTGGACACGGACTACTACCGTCTCATTTGGGAGCAGTCCGGGCTGGACGGAGCGCCGGACTGAACAGCAGCAGAACGCCCGCCGGCTATCCGGCGGGCGTTCCACGTTAAAAAGGAGAGGGAGGTATGATCTTTTTATGATAAACCGTCCGCAGACGGGAATCTTTGGTCTGCCGCGCCGGGGCGCCTGGCCCACAGGGCGGCAGTGGGGCGCATACCTTGCGCCAAAGGTTTTGGTAACCGGGTAGAGCACCAAATATATCCGGCGTTTCGCGCGGTTTGCCGGACCACGGGCCGCTTTTGCCGCCCTGAAAGGAAATCCGATCAGCTCTGCCTGATCTGTCCACAGGATACCACAGCGGGCTTCTCTAATCTTCACCAGACTTGGAACTTTTTGTAACGAATATGTAAATAAGGCCGGGACAGCTTCCACTGTCCCGGTCATTTTTACATATCGTGTCCTTCCCGCTTCATCCGCATCTCCAGGCTGTCGGCCA
>CANSXE010000148.1 GCA_947650875.1 uncultured Bacillota bacterium
TCCATCACCTCGCCGGAGAAGTCGAAGCCGCCCGGGGTGTCCAGCACGTTGATCTTGCAGCCCTTGAACTCGAGCGGGGCCACGGCCAGGGAGATGGAAATCTGGCGCTTGACTTCCTCGGGGTCATAGTCGCACACGGTGTTGCCGTCGGTGGCCTTGCCCATGCGGTCAATGGCCTTGGTCATGTACAGCAGGCTCTCCGCCAGGGCGGTCTTGCCGCTGCCGCCATGTCCGATGAGGGCCACGTTGCGGATGTTTTGTACAGAATAGCTCATAGTTGGTTCCACTCCTTATCGTTTGGTATCGCCCTGGACAAAGCCCGATACAAGGGCGTTACACGCTGTTAGTCATTATACACTAAAAGCTCTTTCCTGACAACTGTTTTTTTGAGGGATTTTGGTTTCAGCAAAAAAGAAAGGGCCGCCCCCCTGGGCGGCCCGCGAAATATCGGTGTGGTCGGTGGACGGAGCGGGTCTCCCAGGGCGGCGGCCCCTACTCCTCGTCCAGAATAATAATCAGACAGTGATTGTTGGTCTCCGGGCCGGACTCCCGGGACACATTGATCCCCTGCGCCAAGGCCAGCTGTTCCAGCTGCTCCATCAGCTCCACCGAAACCGTCAAGCCGACCGGAGAAACAAAGGTCTCCGGGGGAATCAGCTCCCAGCCCCCCTCGGGCATACGGTCCAGGGTCAGGACGAACTCCGCATAGGCCATATCCGGGACAGCCTTCTGCCTGTTGTCCTTCACACTGTCCGCCGCGGAATCGCGCTCTATCCCCGCCGTCCCTGCGGACGTATCCGTCTCAGGCGCGGCATAGGCGGCAATCTGGGGGGCGTCTTCCGTCTCCGGGTCGGCCAGGGCGGCGTTCACCCGGGGGCTGTCCCCGTCCCTGCTCAGGGACTCCTGGGCAGAGATATCCGCGTATTCCTCCACAACATCCCGGTTGAAGCTACGGACCGTCAGCATCCACTTATCCTGCTCCTGCCGCCGGGAAGCTCCATACAGCCCCGCCACCAGCACCAGACAGGCGGCCAGCCCGGCCAGCGCCCGGACCTGGGGCCGCTTGAACAGGGGGATCACCTTGGGCTTTTCCTCCGCCCGAATGCGGTCCATCACGCCCTGGGTGAAGCCCTCGGGGACCTCAATTTCCTCCAGCTCAGGGAAAGCCCCTTGGAGCGCAGCCAGCTGCGCTCCCGCTGCCCGGCAGCCCGGGCAGATTGCCAGATGCTCCTCCAGCTCCCGCTCCTCCTCACCGGTCAGAGCCCCGTCCAGCCGTGCGGAGAGCAATTCCAAATATTTGTCACAGGACATGGGTGTCACCCCCTCCCTTTTTTCTCGTTCAACGGTTTAGACGGCCCATGTTCAAAAAAGTTCCCGTCCTCCAGCAAAATTTTTCTTAAATTCAGCCGGGCCCGGGCGATGCGGGACTTCACCGTGCCCAGGTCGATGTCCAGGGCCTGGGCAATTTCCTGATAGCTTAGCCCGGACAGCTCCCGGAGGACCAGCGCCCGCCGCTGCCAGTCGGGCAGCTTTTCCAGCCCCCGGGCCAGGGCCCGGCCCCGCTCTGACTTCTCCAGCAGCAGCTGGGGGTCGCTCTCCCGGTCGGCGGGCTCGGCCCAGCCGGTCTCCTCGTCGTCCAGCGACACCGCCGGGGCCACCTCCTCCCGGCGCTTCTGCTTCCGCAGATGGTCGATACACACGTTTGTGGTCAGGCGGTATATCCAGGTGGCGAAGCTGCTCTCCCCCTGGAAAGAGACCAACCCCTGCCATGCCTTGACGAAGGCCTCCTGTGCCAGGTCCGCCGCCGTCTCCCGGTCGTTCACCAGCCGCAGAGCCAAAGAAAATACCTTGTTCTGATTGTCCAGCACCAGCTGCTCAAAGGCCCCCTGGTCGCCGGCTTTCGCCTTCTCCACCAGCTCCCGGTCGGTCACGGCGTTCCACCTCCTTTGTCCTAAAGGTTCCCTCAGAGAGGGCGCTTTTTTCAGCACAAATCCCGTTTAATCCCCTTTGTCACCCGGTACACATCTTCCAGGGTGGTGATCTTCACAATCTGCGCCTTATAATACCCCGCGTGGGGGACGCCTTTCAAGTACCAGGCGTACTGCTTCCGGGCCTCCAGGCAGGCGATCTTCTCCCCCTTGTTTTTGGCGGCCATCTCAAACTGCCGCACGGCGGTGTCGCACCGCTCGGCCAGGGGGGGCAGCTCCGGGATAGGCTCCCCGTTCAGAGCCGCCTTACACTGGGCAAACAGCCAGGGGTTGCCGAACACCCCCCGACCGATCATGGCCATGTCCGCCCCGGTATATTTCAGGATGCGGGGGGCGTCCTCCCCCTTGAACACATCCCCGTTGGCAATCACTGGTATTTTTACCGCCTTCTTCACTTCCCGAATCCAGTCCCAGTTGGCCGTCCCGGCATACATCTGCACCTTGGTCCGGCCGTGGACGGCCACTGCCGCCACCCCGGCCTCCTCCATGGCCTTTGCGAACTCCACACAGTTGATGGACCCCTTGTCCCAGCCCAGGCGGAACTTTACCGTCACCGGGCACTTGGCCCCCCGGATGACGGCCTCCGCTACCTTCACGGCCAGATCGGGGTTCTTCATCAGCCCGGAGCCGTCCCCGGAGTTGGCCACCTTGGGGACGGGACAGCCCATGTTGATGTCGATGAAGTCCGCCCCGGACACCTCCCGGGCGATGGCCGCCCCCTCCTCCATACACACCGGGTCGCTGCCGAAAATCTGGGCTGCGGCGGGGGTCTCATTCTCCCCCATTCGCAGGAGGGGGATGGACTTCTTGTCCTGATAGCACAGGGCCTTGGCGCTGACCATCTCGGTACAGGTCAGCCCCGCCCCCTGCTCCCGGCAGATGGTGCGGAAGGCCATATCCGTCA
>CANSXE010000149.1 GCA_947650875.1 uncultured Bacillota bacterium
ATGGGCAGCGGCATTGCCCAGGTCTTCGCGGCCAAGGGCCACACCGCCCTGATGTACGCCAGCAGCGTGGCTTCCGCCCAGCGGCACAAGGACAACCTGGACAAGTCCCTCCAGAAGCGGGTGGACAAGGGCAAGATGGACCAGGCCGCCAAGGACGCCCTGATGGCCAACGTGCTGGTGGAGGAGAAGTCCGCCGCTGCCGACGCCGACCTGATTATCGAGTGCGTCAAGGAGGACATGGCCACCAAGAAGGAGCTGCTGGGTGAGCTGGACGCCATGTGCAAGGAGGGCACCATCTTCGCCTCCAACACCTCCTCCCTGTCCATCACCGAGATGGCCCTGGGCCTGAAGCACCCCGTTATCGGCATGCACTTCTTCAACCCCGTGCCCAACATGAAGCTGGTTGAGGTTATCCGGGGCGCCAACACCGACCAGGAGACCTTCGACTTCATCTTCAACCTGTCCAAGGAGATCGGCAAGGAGCCCGTCGAGGTGGCCGAGGCCCCCGGCTTTGTGGTCAACAAGATTCTCATTCCCATGATCAACGAGGCCGCCGACCTGCTGTACACCGGCGTGGCCTCCGCCGAGGGCATCGACACCGCCATGAAGCTGGGCGCCAATCACCCCATGGGCCCCCTGGCCCTGGGCGACCTGGTGGGTCTGGACGTGTGCCAGGCCATTATGGATACCCTGTACAACGAGACCGGCGATCCCAAGTACCGCTGCTCCCTGCTCATCCGCAAGATGGTCCGGGGCGGACTGCTGGGCCGCAAGACCGGCAAGGGCTTCTACGACTACAGTAAGTAAAGCTGAAAAATCCCGCCTCCGGCCGGAGGCGGGATTTTTGCTATTCTGCCCGCTTCATGGTGCACTCCACAAAATAGGACTGGCTCCGTCCCTCCTCGGCGAACAGGGTAACTCTGGTGACCCCCCCATAGCCGGAGAACCGGGCCTGGCTGTCGATGGTGAAGCCGTTCCGCTGCCAGCGGAGGTTTCCCTCCTGTTCCAGCAGCTCCTGATACAGCTCCGCCGCCCCGTCATTCCCCAGGGACTTCCAGAGAAAGCACCGGGCGGCCACGGCGATCTCCTCATAGGGGAGGCCCACGGCGTAGGTCTGCTCTCCGGTGATGGGCCCGCCGCTGTCGTAGGAGCGGACCAGGGTCACCTGGGTGAGGACGCCGCCCTCCTCGGTAAACCGGAAGGAGGGCTGGGGCACCGGGGACTCCCCAAGGATATGGACCACATAGGCATTGTTATCCCGGGGAATCTCCTCAAAGGTCCCGTTGGCGGTCAGCTGATAGGTGAGATTTTCCCTGCCATAGGAAAATTCCATATACCGGTTGTAGTTGTCCACAAACTGCTCCACGGTGATTTCGGGGCCCCGGTGGGGCGGCATGGAGACCAGCAGGTGTCCGCCCACCATCAGGCCCACGCAGGCGGCGAAGACAGCCAGACAGCTGCCCACGACCCGCAGCCAGTTCCAGTTATTGTCCCAGAAGTTCCGCGCCCGGGTGCTGCCGTCCAGGTAGAGCTGGCCGTCCTCCTCCCAGAACAGGGGCTTTTCGTGGTAGACCCGCCAGCAGGCCCAGATCAGCATTCCCAGACTGATGAAGGCGAACAGCGGAACCGGGACCTGGCCCAGCAGCAGCCCGCCGCCGAAAAATACCATCACCAGTATGGTGCGTTGGGCAGCTTCCTCCAAGCTGAGCCTGCTGCCGTCTCCGCGCAGAATTTTCAGGCCCAGCAGGGCCTTGCCGGGAGTGGTTCCCCAGAAATGGAGCATCGCCGTCTCCGCCCCTGTCATCAGGAGCAGCCCCAGTATTGACGGCAGAAGGGTGCCGGAGCGGACAAAATTCATACGGGCAGTGAGCTGGAGGACCACAGTCGCCAGGGCGGCGTAAATGCTCAGGTCCAGATTTCGGGCGAAGAACCGCCGCCAGGGGAAGATACGCACCGGGTCTCGGTCCTGCTCCAGAACTCGCTCCTGGGCCAGACGGTCCAGATAGCGCCGGGCGTCCAGGGTGTAGAAGTCCACACCCTCCTGCCGCATGGCGCGGCACAGCTCCAGTGACTGGTCCAGCGCCCGGCGCTCCGCCTCCAGGCCGCTCTCCCGCTCCGCCAGCGCCCGGTCCAGGGACTGCTCCCCCTTCTGCAGCGCGTGGATCTCCTCCAGAGAGAAGCCCAGCTGGCGCAGCAGCTTCACCCTTAATAAAATGTCTACATTTTCGTCGGAGTAGTTCCGATAGCCGTTCTCCCCCCGGGCGGCGGAGAAAAAGCCCTGGTCCTCATAGTAGCGGATATTGGCCCGGGCCAGTCCGGTGCGTTCCTCCACTTCCTTGATGGTCATAATCAACCCCTCTTTCTCTTGAATTTAAGGCGAGTATACACTATCAAGGCCCTTTACAGTCAATACCCCGCCGAAAAAATGACGAACGTCATTTCCCACTGTCCACCCCCTTTCCCCCGCGCTGAATGGCAATTCTATGCAGGTTCTCCAATGGTTTTTGCCGGTATCGACGAAGTTTTATTTTTTACACAAATTTCGGAAGAAAAAACTGTACAAATTGACAGGGCTGTCCCACTTGCTTTAAACATGAAAACCCGATATAATTTCAATGGTTAGACACTACATAATGCCAGACCTGATAAGTCCGCAACGCCGGGATCGGCCCGTGTTGCTCTTTTTTCGCCTTTTCTTTGTTAAAAATCTAACAAAGATAGACGGAAGGGTTTGGCGCATCTTATGTATCGTTTTGCTCCTCTGTCCCCAGTTCGAGAGAGGTGGGGGGATAGCCGGGGCGCTCACGATAGTGTCAAGTAATTTAAACTAGGAGGACTGCAAAATGGATTTTCACCTGTCTAAAGAGCAAGAGATGGTCCGCA
>CANSXE010000150.1 GCA_947650875.1 uncultured Bacillota bacterium
GCGTAGTCCAGATTACGGCCCATGAAGAAGATGGAGTCGTGGTTGAAGTGCTGGGAAGCAAAGTACTGAATGTCGTCCCGGTGGGACAGCACCTCCTCCATTTTGCCGGGCAGCTCCCGGAAGGCGGCCACCATTTCCCGGCAGTCCTTCTCCGGGACGGTCCCCAGCCGTTTCCCCAGCCACAGGGCCAGCAGGGACAGCAAGGCCAGCTGGGTGGTGTAGGCCTTGGTGGTGGCCACGGCGATCTCCGGACCCGCCCAGGTGTATAGCACCTGGTCCGACTCCCGGGCGATGGAGGAGCCCACCACGTTGACAATGGACAGGATATGTCCCCCCAGCCGCCGTGTCTCCCGGAGGGCGGCCATGGTGTCCAGGGTCTCCCCAGACTGGCTGATGACGATGACCAGGGTGTGCCCGTCCACGATGGGGTCCATGTACCGGAACTCGGAGCCCAGGGCTACCTCCACCGGAATGCGGGTGAGCCGCTCCAGGTGGTACTTGCCCACCATCCCCACATGGTAACTGGAGCCGCAGGCTACGATGTAGATGCGGCGCATATTTTGGAGAAAATCCTTGCTGAGGGAAAAATCCTCAAAGACGACCTCCCCCTCCCGGATGCGGGGGGAGAGGCACCGGCGCAGGGCCTCAGGCTGCTCCATGATCTCCTTGAACATAAAGTGCTCGTACCCGCCCTTCTCGGCGGCATCAATTTCCCAATCTACGGTGACGATCTCTTTTTCGATAGGCTGCATCAGGTGGTTGTAACACTGAATGCCCTCCCGGGTGAGGACAGCCAGCTCCCCGTCCTCCATGTAGCCCACCCGGCGCGTGTGACGCAGGATAGCAGTGACATCACTGGCAATGAAATTGCACCCCTCCCCGTAACCCAGAATCAGCGGGCTGTCCTTTCGGACGGCGATGATCTGGTCGGGACAGTCGGCGCACAGGATGCCCAGGGCGTAGGCTCCCTGGATTCGGTGGAGCACCCGGCCCACGGCCTGGAGCAGGTCGCCGTCGTAGAAGTACTCGATGAGCTGGGCCACCACCTCGGTGTCGGTCTCCGAGGTGAAGGAGACCCCCTGGTTCATGAGGAAGGCCTTCAGCTCAGCGTAATTCTCGATGATCCCGTTGTGGACCACGGCAATCTTTCCGCTGCGGCTCACCTGGGGGTGGGAGTTGACGTCGCTGGGGGCCCCGTGGGTGGCCCAGCGGGTGTGGCCCACCCCCGCAGTGCTGTCCAGGTCCGCGCCCCCGTGGAGCTGGTCGGAGAGCACCTGGAGCCGCCCCTTGGCCTTGCGGACGGCCAGCGACCCCGTCTGCCCGTCAAACACCGCCACCCCGGCGGAGTCATACCCCCGGTACTCCAGCCGGGACAGTCCCTCCAGCAGGATGGGGGCGGCCTGTTCCCGTCCGATATAGCCTACAATTCCGCACATATTCAATTTTCCTCCTTGTCCCGCCCATGTTTGGGAGTCCCCGCTGATGGCGGGGGCTGTGTCATTGCGGCGGGGATAAAATAGGAGGACAAACTCGCAGCCATTTGACCTCGTTCCCCGGTCACAGCCCCTCTGTTTTGCGGTTGCCCGCATATTTACAGGCTGTGTACGCGCCCGGAGCCGGCGCGGAGGGGCATCCGCCGAACCTTCGATTTTCCCCTCACCTCGTCGTCCCGCCAAAGCGGGCGCTGGCGCTTCTGATGGGCCGTGCCCATGGTCCTCCTTTCCCTCTGCGATGTATGGGATTGTATGCGGCATCCGCTTTGTCCCATACGCCCGTTCATTATAGGCCCTTTGGCCTCAGATGTAAAGAAAAACTGATTGAGAAGCTCGGACCTTCCTTGTCAAGACGACAGCCCGGACGATGCTTCTGCATGTCCGGGCTGCTGCTTACTTCGGTGACGGATGGATCACGCAAAGCTTGGAGAGGGCAATCTCAGCGGGAGAAGGTCCTGTAGTATTCCGACAGGAAATCAGCCAGCTTTTTCATCGTTAGTTCCTCCTTATACTCGTTAGGGTATCCCCGTTAAAAGTCCATGGAGAACGACTTGTAATAGCCGGTCAGCATGGCGGACAGCTTCTCAAAAAATGTCTTTTTCATGGTCAATTCCTCCACTTTCTTTTGTTCTGTTCAGGTATTTGTGTGTGTTCCCTTTGGATGTTTTCATCATAGCACAGGTTTGAGGAAAAAGGAAATACCTATATCATTGGAGCTTCCATATCGTTTAAATATGATAAGTCCGCAAGCCAGCCAGCATTGAGATGATTTGAAAAAATTTTCACACACCACATGAAGTTAAACAGAAATGGTTGACAGTGTTCAAGCTGGAGTGTATAATGCGCCCTGTAAAGGCAAAGACGTCTTTTCAGTTTACATCTGGAAAGGCGTCTTTGCGCTTTTTATTGGATGGATTTCCGGCACTCCGCGGGGAAGATAATTATACCGCCCTTCTCTTTGCGGCGGCATAATTACATCTGGCGGGCACTATTGATCTGCAATAAAACGGAGGTATAAAAATGAGTATCCATGAGGAATGCGGTGTCTTTGGAGTGATTGCTCCCCGGCCTACAGACGTGGGGCGTCTGGCTTATTACGGCCTGTATGCCCTCCAGCACCGTGGACAGGAGAGTTGCGGCATTGTGGTCAACGACGACGGGATATTTGTCTCCCGCAAGGACCTGGGGC
>CANSXE010000151.1 GCA_947650875.1 uncultured Bacillota bacterium
AGCTCCAATATCTCATATCGGTTATCGAGTAATTTACCGATGTAAGGATCCATGGTAAATATCCTCCTATTCTTAGCGTTTCACCAGTACAACCGTCACATTGTCCGGCGCGCCCCGGCTCAGGGCAATATCCAGCAGCCGCTGGCAGCATTGGAAATCCTCGCCGCCGTGGATAACCTCATAGAGCATCTCCTGCTCGTTGACCACATTGCTCAGCCCGTCGCTGCACAGCAGGAGATAGTCCCCCTCAGCCAGCGGCTGGCGGAAGCAGTCGGCCATAAGCATCGGCTCCGCCCCCAGGGCCCGGGTGATGAGATTTTTATGGGGGTGTGTGCGGGCCTGTTCCCGGGTCAGCTCGCCCCGCTCCACCAGGTCCTCCACCAGGGAGTGGTCCCGGGTGACCAAAACGATTCCCTCAGCGTTAATGTGGTAGGCCCGGCTGTCCCCTTCGTTGAGGATAACCGCCTCTGCCGGTCCGGCCAGCGCCGCCACCAGAGTGGTTCCCATGCCGGTACACGCCTCGTCATGGACGGAGCGATCAAACACCGCATGGTTTGCCGCCGAAGCCGCATGGCCCATCCGTTCCTCCACGGCGCCGCTCTGGCCCGGCTTGAGAAACTCCTCCATAAACCGCTCTACCGCTATGGTGCTGGCTACATTGCCCGCACGGGCGCCACCCATGCCGTCGCACACCAGGGCAATCGCCCTGCCGTCCTCCAGCACCTGGGCCGCGTATGCGTCCTGATTCTGCTGCCGCACCGCCCCGCGGTCGGTAATTCCCCATACCTGCATAGCGCTCAACCTCGTTTCTGCCGGCTCCCCGGCTCTGTCGTATTCATCGCCTTGCGGCGCAGCTGGCCGCAGGAGGCGTCAATGTCGCCCCCCAGCTTCCGCCGGACGGTGACAGTCACACCATGTCCCTCCAGCCGCTTCTGGAACGCCGCCACCCGGCGGCTGGGCTTTAACGGACTCTCCTCCACCTCGTTGAGGGGGATGAGATTCACATGGGCCGGTGTGCCCCGCAGCCGCCTGGCCAGCAGGTCAGCCTGCCAGTCGGTGTCGTTCACCCCGTCAATCATGGCGTATTCATAGGAGATGCGCCGCCCGGTTTTCTCAAAGTACCGGCGGCAGGTCTCCATCAATTTCTCCACACCCACATGCCTGTTGACGGGCATAATTTTGCTCCGGGTCTCGTCATCCGGGGCATGGAGAGAAACCGATAACGTTAATTGTAACCCATACTGGGCCAGTTTGTCAATTCCGTCCACTAAACCGCAGGTGGACAGGGAGATATGCCGCATCCCGATATTCAGCCCGTCGGGGTGGTTTACCAGGGTCAAAAAACGCAAAACTGTGTCAAAATTGTCCAGTGGTTCCCCAATTCCCATCAAAACGATGTTGGAAACAGGCGCTCCACTGTCAATTTGGGTAAAAAGCACCTGATCCAACATTTCTGCGGGAGTCAGGTCCCGGACCTTCCCCGCAATGGCAGAAGCGCAGAAGGCACACCCCATCCGGCACCCCACCTGGCAGGAGATGCACACCGTATTGCCGTGCTGGTAGCGCATCAGCACTGACTCCACACAGTTTCCGTCGGCCAGTCTCCACAGATATTTGATGGTGCCGTCCTGGGCTGACACCTGCTTTCGGGCCACCGCAGGCGGGGTCAGGAGGGCGCTCTCCTCCAGCTTCTGCCGCAGGGCCTTGGACAGGTCGGTCATCTCCCCAAAGGAGGTGACCCCCCGGTACAGCCACTTGAATATCTGTTTGGCCCGGAATGCAGGCTCCCCCAGCTCCTTCAGCCAGACGGCCAGCTCCTTGGGGGTCATTGATTTTATGTCAACCAAAGGGTTCACCCCTCTTTGCGCAGTTTGCAGATAAAGAATCCGTCTGTCCCCTGGCGGTGGGGCCAGAGAGTGAGCAGCCCTGTCCGGCCATCCCCCACATACTCGGGCAAGGGGAAGCCCTCCGCCTTGAAGTCCGGGTGTCCGGCCAGAAAGTCCAGGGCCACTTCCTCATTCTCCCGGCGCAGGAGGGTGCAGGTGGAGTAAACCAGCGCCCCGCCGGGTTTGACATAGCGGGCAGCGTTGTCCAGAATGGCCCGCTGGACCTGGGGCAGACCGGCCAGGGGCTCAGGGTCCTTGTAGCGGATGTCCGGCTTCTTCCGGATAACCCCCAGGCCGGAACAGGGGGCGTCCACCAACACCCGGTCGAAGGCGTTTTCCCATTCCGGGCGGAACACCTTGCCGTCGGCTGTCATGGGGGTAATATTTGCAAGGCCCAGGCGGTCCGCCCCGGCCTGAATCAGCTTCTTCTTGTGGGGGTGGAGGTCACAGGAGATCACCTCACCCCTCCCCTCCATCTGGATGGCGCAGGCAAAGCTCTTGCCGCCGGGGGCGGCGCAGCAGTCCAGCACCCGCATATCCGGTTTGGGGTCCAGGGCCAGGGCAGACAGCTTGCTGGCCGGGTCCTGGACATAAAACAGACCGTCACGGAAGGCGGTCAGCCGCTCCAGATTGCCCGTCTTGGACAGAATCAGGCAATCCGCCAGCCAGGGGTGGGGCTGGGCTGCGACCCCCTCCCCCGCCAGCGTTTCGGCCAGCCCCTCCACCGTGGTTTTGGTGGTGTTGGCCATGGCGGTGATGGGGGCCTGGCTGTTGTTGGCGGCCAGCAG
>CANSXE010000152.1 GCA_947650875.1 uncultured Bacillota bacterium
GTCCATGGCCCGCACCTGCATGGGGGAGGTCTGGGAGCGGAGCATCACCCGGCTGTCCTCGTCGAAGTAGAAGGTGTCGGACCAATCCCGGGAGGGGTGGCCCTCCTCGGCGTTGAGCCGGTCGAAGTTCAGCTCGGCCAGCTCCACCTCGGGGCCGTCCAGCACGGTGAAGCCCATGCCCACAAAGATGTCCTTGATCTCGTCCAGGGCGATATACATGGGGTGCTTGTGGCCCTGCTTGACGGCCTTGCCGGGGACGGTGACGTCAATGGCCTCGGCCTTCAGCCGCTCCTCCAGGGCGGCGGCGGCCAGCTTCTGGGCGGTGAGCTCAATGGTCTCCTCCAGGACGGCCCGGACCTCGTTGGCCAGGGCCCCCATGGCGGGCCGCTCCTCGGCGGACAGCTTGCCCATCTGCTTCAAAACGGCGGTGAGCTCCCCCTTCTTGCCCAGGTACTTCACCCGCAGCTCGTCCAGAGCGGCGGGGTCCGCAGCGCCGGTGATGGCCTCCAGCGCCTCGCGTTCGATTTTTGCTAACTGTTCTTTCATTGGTAAAACTCCTTATTTTGGATTGGCAGCCGTGCTGCGTTATTCCGGCAGTATGTCGCCGACGGGTACTCCCATGGATACATTGCACCGTTTCAGGTCGTACAGGCCTTTGGAGATGTCGGAGGGGCCGTGGTTGGTGGTGGCAGTGACGGAGAAATGTTCCTTGAGAAAGTCACTGGCCCACGCGTCGGTGTAGCCAAGGGGGTAGGCGAAGAACAGGGGCTTGACGCCCATGTTGGCCTGAATCAGGTCGATGCTGGTTTGAAGGTCGGGCAGCACCCGGGCTTCGTAGTCCTCCTGGCTTTCCCCCTCATAGCGGGAAATTCCAGCTACCTCCTTATGCAGGTTATAGGTGTGGGAGCCAATCTCCACCAGCCCGGACCGGGCCATATCCCTGCACATGCTCCAAGTGAGGGCGCCGGCCTTCTGTTCGTCTGTATTTTTGACTACAACGGAGATGACCGCCTTGGCCTTGAACTCTTGGAGAATAGGGTAGGCCAGGGTGTAGTTGCTGTCATACCCGTCGTCGAAGGTGAGCATAACCGCCTTGGCCGGCAGGGGGGTTCCCGCAGCCAGATCGCTGGGCAGAACCGTGGTGTAGCCGTGGTCAGACAGCCATTGGAGGTCCTCACGAAGGCGGGTGTCGGTGAGCATCCATACGTTGTAGTCCTGCCCCTCCTGAATGAAATGGTGATACATCAGAACATACAGCTTGTTATTCTTAGCCGGCTTTGGTTCCGGTTCGGGCTCCGGCTTAGGGTCAGGCTCCGGTTCCGGCTTAGGGTCAGGCTCCGGCTCAGGTTCCGGTTCTGGCTCCGGTTCGGGTTCTGGTTCTGGCTCCGGATCGGGTTCTGCGGGGGTGGACAGGTCCGGCAGACTGGCGGACTGGTCAGGGGGGAGGGGAGACTGGCTCTGATCCGGCGGAGCGGACACGTCCGCTCCGTTTCCTCCGGAAGAGGAAACAGCCTGGCTTCCGTCCACCTTCTCAGAGGAGAATGCGGTGCCCGGAACAGGTTTCCGGCAGGCGGTAAACAGACTCAGGCACATTAAAACAGCCAGTGTAAGCGCCGAAATGCGAAGCTTTTTCATAGAGATCCTCCGTTCCTTTGTGGTTTGATTTGGGCAAACAAAAAACCTTCCGCCCCATTAACAGGGACGAAAGGCAAGCCTTCCGCGGTACCACCCGCATTCGCGCGGGCGTTTGCAAGTCCCGACACGCACTCGATCTCCGATAACGGCGGAGAAGCCGTCCCCCTCTCAGGGGCCGCTCCCGGGTGAACTAAGCGGGTCTTTCTCCAGGGCGGCTTACAGCCGGCGGCCGCCCCTCTCTGGTGAGTGTATCCCGCTATTTTCCCGTTCCTCACATTTGAACAACAGTATTTATACCACAAATATCCTTGTAATGCAAGAGGAAAAGGGGTATAATTTCAAAAAATGAATGCGCCCAAATAAACCTACTAAAAAAATAGGAAATAATATGGACAAACCTTTTCCGCTGTGGTAGAATAGGGCAAATCTTATAGGGAGGTATACCCCCATGCTGGAGTTACAGCACATCAGCTACAACGTAGAGCAGGACGGCGACAATAAGGGCATCCTGCATGACATTGATTTAACCATCAGCGAGCGCTTTGTGGCCATCACCGGCCCCAACGGCGGCGGCAAATCCACCCTGGCCAAGGTGATTGCCGGCATCCTCACCCCCACCCAGGGCCGCATCCTCTTCAACGGAGAGGACATTACGGAGCTTTCCATCACCGACCGGGCCCGGAAGGGCATCAGCTTTGCCTTTCAGCAGCCGGTGCGCTTCAAAGGGCTGACGGTGAAGGACCTGATTACCCTGGCCAGCGGCAAGGACATCGGCGTGCCCGAGGCATGCAGCTATCTGTCCGAGGTGGGCCTGTGCGCCAAGGACTATATCGACCGGGAGGTGGACGCCTCCCTGTCCGGCGGCGAGCTCAAGCGCATCGAGATTGCCACCATCATGGCCCGGGGGACGGCCCTGTCCGTCTTTGACGAGCCCGAGGCCGGCATCGACCTGTGGTCCTTCTCCAACCTGATCCAGGTCTTTGAGCAGCTCCACAAGAAGATCAACGGCTCCATCCTTATCATCTCCCACCAGGAGC
>CANSXE010000153.1 GCA_947650875.1 uncultured Bacillota bacterium
GCCTGGACGGAGCGGAACAGGGTCTCGAAGGACATGCGGTTGTGGGCGTAGTCCACCAGGGCGGTGACGGTATTGTCCGCATTGGAAAACACCTCCATCCGCCCCGGCACCCGGGCCTTGGCCAGGCCGGCGTAGATGTGCCGCTGGGGAATTTGCAGACCCTCACACACCGCGATGGCGGCCAGGGCATTTTCCACGTTGAACAGCCCCGGCATGGTGAGCCGGAACTCCCGCTCATACCGCCGGGTGCGCACCTGAAACAGGATGTCCTCCCCCCGCTTGCGCACCTGGGAGACGTAGACGTCGGCTTCCGGGTCCCGCTGGGAGAAGGTGTACACCGGGGCCCCCGCCGCCCGGGCGGCGGACAGGATGCGGTCGGCGTGGTCACAGTCCAGGTTGACGCAGTTAATCTGTCCTTGGGCGAAAATCCGCAGTTTTGCGGAAAAGTAGTCCTCAAAGTCGGTGTGCTCAATGGGAGAGATGTGGTCGTAACCGATGTTGAGGAAGGCGGCGGCGGCGAAGTCGGTGCACAGGGAGCGGTGGTATTTCAGCGCCTGGCTGGACACCTCCATGGTGAGGTACTCCAGCCCGGTCTCCACCGCGCGGGCAAAGTGGCGCTGGAGGTCCAGGGCGTCGGGGGTGGTGATGTGGGACTCGAACCGCTCCACCCCGTCGTAGGTGTCGATGGAGGAGATGATGCCGCTCTCCGCGCCCCCCTGCTCCGCCGTGTAGTCGTCCAGGATGGATTTCAGATAGTAGGCGGTGGAGGATTTGCCCTTGGTGCCCGTCAGGCCGATCACCTTCAGCCTGCCCGAGGGGTGGTTGAAGAACCGGTCAGCCAGGGGGGCAATGGTCAAGCGCATGTCGAGCACCTGAATACAGGGCAGATCAATTTCCGGGTAAGGGGTCTCGCTCACATAGGCGATGGCCCCCCTGTCCCGGGCCATCTGGAGAAACTCCTCTTTAAAGTGGGCCCCCTTGCAGAGGAACAGCGTGCCAGGGACCACCTCCCGGGAGTCGTAGGACACCAGCTCCACCGGGGCGGACCGGTTTACATCCGCCGGGACGGGGGCGGCCAGCAGGCCCCGCTGCTCCAGCAGGGCGATATAGTCGTTAAGGGTGTGTTTCACGTTAAACACCTCGCTTGATGAGTATGGCAATCAGCAACAGTCCCAGGTGTAGAACACGTCGGAAAAGTCCCGCTGTTTCAGCTTTTCCAGGTCGATGAAGAAATTACCCACCCCGGCGTCACCCCAAAGGATACCGTCGTCAGAGTCCATCTGAAAGAGCAGGGTCTTATAGAGACCCTCCCGGGGGTCCTCCTGGGTGAAGTAGGGGTAGCCCAGCAGATGGTGGCCGTCGGTGGCCAGCGTCTCGACAATGTAGCTGGAATCCCCGTCCTCCAGGGCGCTCCAGCAGGCGGTCCCGGGCTCCGGCGCCCGGCCGGTGACCTGCTGGAGGGCCTGGGCGAAAACGTCGTCAAACCGCTCGTCCGCCGGCCCCATGCAGGCGGTGGTGCGTTCCAGCGTTACCGCTCTCTCCTCCACCACCGGGAAAAGTTCCACGTCTGCGTGGGTGGGGATGCCCAGCGGCTTGAGCCGGTCTGCTGTGACGGAGGGGTCGATACTCTCATGGTACACCACCCGGCAGCCGTCCACCCGGTCCAGGCCGAAGCACTCGTCCTGCGCCACAAAAAACTGGAGCATCCCGCCCTGGGGCAGGGGGGCGTCCGCCGGGAACTGGTCAAAATTGATCTGAGCCAGCAGCACCAGCTTCTCCCCTGTGCTGTCCACCGGGTAGGGCAGGGCCGGGTCCCAGTAGGGGAAGCCGCCGAATTTGCTGTCAAACAGCCCGGGTTGGCTTTCAGGCCGGATGGTCAGCTTATAGCAGTCCATAGCAGTGCGCCGTTTAATCTCCTCCACAATGGCCCTGGCCATCTCACTGGGCTCTGGCTTGGGCTTTGGCAGAACAGGCGCGGGGGGCGGCGGGAGAAAGTCCACCCTCCGCCGCCAGGGCAGCTTGTCCAGCACCTCCAGGTGGGTGAGCTGTTCCCTGGGGGGCAGGTGGACGTAGCTCATAAAGGGCAGCTGGAGCAGGATGGAGCAGTCGGAGAAGTTGGTGCGGGCCACGTCCAGCCGCTTCAGCCGCTTGCAGCGGGCCAGGAAGGAGAAGTCGTCCACCTGGATGGGCGCCCGGCCGGGGTTGTTGGGAAAGTGGAGGGTGTGCATGTTCTCCAGCATACCTAACACGGAGAAGTCCCCGGGGGTGGGCTCCGCCCAGTCGGGGAATTTCTGGTAGATCATGGAGAAGCTGTCCACCAGGGTGGCCCGCTTGAAGTCGTCAGGGGTGGTGCTGGGCCCCTTTAAAACGGCGCAGATGACGGCGTTCAGCGCCAGGGGGTCGGCTTTTATTTTATCCATAATAGCTACTCCTCTAAGTATTATTTGATAAAAATATGCCGCAGAGGCCTATGGCAGGCCTCCACCGCCCGCTCGGCCAGCACGGCCATGGCGTCGGTGTAGAAGGGGGGCAGGTGGTGCCGGTCAGCGAAGACCGATAGCTCAGTACAGGCCAGTACCCCGCAGTCACAGCCCTGGGAGAGCAGGTCCTCGTGGATGGCGGCGAACTTCTGGGGGTCGCCGTCCCGGCCGGCCTTCA
>CANSXE010000154.1 GCA_947650875.1 uncultured Bacillota bacterium
TCCACCAGCGAGATCAAGGTGTCCGTCCTGGTGGACGAGCGGGACGCCGACCGGGCCGTTCAGGCCATCCACGACCGCTTCTTCAGCGAGTTCGGAAACGCGTAAACGACAAACAGGCCGCCCCGGCTGGGGCGGCCTCGCTCATATCTAACAATTAGTAGAGAAATTGTATCACAATGCCCGCCGCTCCAGCCAGAATGAACATCACCCCGCCAAACCGGGTGCTGTAAATGTACCATTTGGAGGGAGTGCCTATGGCGTTACTCTTCCAGCTCTCTGTCAACTCATAGACAAACTCCGGGCATATTACCATAACCAGGCCGCAAAGAATCAAAAGAATGCCAAGAAAAAGATACATAAGCGCGTCTCCCTTGATTTTTTTGTCCAAGTAGAGTATACTGCCGTTAAGCAAGAGCGGCGGGGCCAATCCTTAGCCTTGTTTTTTATTATAACAGCCCTCCGGCGCTCTGTCAAGCCGGATTAGGAGGAACCAACCATGCGTTTATTCGACACCCACGCCCATTACGACTCCGGGGCCTTTAACGCCGACCGGCTGGAGGTGCTCGCTTCCATGCCCGGGCAGGGGGTGGAGCTGATTCTCAACCCCGGCTGCGACCTGGACAGCTCCCGGACGGCGGTGGAGCTGGCGGAGCGGTTTCCCTTTGTCTACGCCGCCGTGGGGGTCCACCCCTCTGACTGCGAGGGCTTCTCTCAAGATACGGCGGACGCCCTCCGCACCCTGGCCGTCCATCCCAGAGTGAAGGCCGTCGGAGAGATCGGGCTGGACTACTACTGGAAGGAGAACCCGCCCCATGAGTTCCAGAAAAAAGTCTTCCACACCCAGCTGGAGCTGGCGGAGGAGCTGGGGCTGCCCGTGATTGTCCACGACCGGGAAGCCCATCACGACTGCCTGGAGGTGGTCCGCGCCCACCCCGGGGCCACCGGGGTGTACCACTGCTACTCCGGTAGCCTGGAGGACGCCAGGACCCTGGTGAAGCTGGGCTGGATGCTGTCCTTCACCGGGGTGGTCACCTATAAAAACGCCCGGCGGTCACTGGAGGTGATCGACTGGCTGCCCATGGACCGCATCATGATCGAGACCGACTCCCCCTACCTCACCCCGGAGCCCTTCCGGGGCAAGCGGAACGACTCGGGCAAGGTGTATCGGGTGGCGGAGACCATCGCCCAGGTGAAGGGAATGGACCCGGAGGAGGTCGCGGAAATCACATTGGAAAACGGCAAGCGGTTTTTTGGAATTGAGGAGGAAACACGATGACCATTACCTATGAGTATGAGGGTGCGCTGTATGTCAACCTGACCAACAAATGCAACTGCGCCTGTGAATTCTGCCTGCGTCAGGGCAAGGCGGAGGGCTCCATCTACACCGAGGATTCCCTGTGGCTGGAGCGGGAGCCCACCCGGGAGGAGGTCCTGGACAGCTTTCTCAGCCGGGACGTGTGCGCCTACCGGGAGATCGTTTTCTGCGGCTACGGCGAGCCCACCTACCGGCTGGATGATCTGCTGTGGCTGGTGGACCGGCTGAAGGAGAAGTTCGGGGACAAGCTGCCCCCGGTGCGCATCAACACCAACGGCCACGCCAGCCTTATCCACGGCCGGAACGTGTGCCCTGAGCTGAAGGGGCGGATCGACACCCTGTCCATCTCTCTGAACAACGACAACGCCGCCGCCTATGTGGCCCTGTGCCACCCCGTCCAGGGGGAAATTGCCTACCAGGCTATGCTGGACTTTGCCAGGGAGTCCGCCGCTTATGTCCCCAACGTGGTCATGACCATCGTGGACAAGGATAAGACGGAGGAAGAAATCGAGAACTGCAAGAAAATTGCCGAGGAGCTGGGTGTGAAGCTGCGCATCCGAAGCTTCATCGACTCCTGAAAAAGCGCCGCCCTGTGGGCGGCGCTTCGCTTATTTTTGGCTCAGCTGGTAGAGCATCTGCACCGTCTCCTCCCGGGTGGCGAAGGAGCGGTAATGGAAACCGTCCCCGTCCCCGGAGACGATGCCCTGGCCCTCCGCCCACTCCCGGGCGGGGGCGGACCAGTCCCCGGGCTGGAGCCCGGCCCGCTGGGCCAGATAGCCCTCCATCAGCTCGTTGAAGCGTTCCTGTGTCATGTCGTCCTCCTCGTCTCCGTCCTCCATCGCCTGAGCCACGTCCCGGCGGAACTGGTCCATGGTGATGCCGTGCTTGGGCCACCACTGGAGCACGTCGCTGTGGTTGCTGGCCACCCCCTGCTGGTAGCCCTCGGCGTGGCAGAGGACCACCCCGGGCTGCGCCGGGTCCAGGTTGAACTGGCTGCACAGCATGGCGGTGAGCTGGACGGCGTTGTGGTAGATGTCGTCAAAATAGGGCTGGTTGGCCTCCACGTCGTAGCCGATCATGGTGCCGCCCTGATAGGTGTGGCCGGCAGGCTCGCAGCACTCGAAGGAGATGTGTGTGTTGTTGGCGCTGCGGCCGGAGGTGCCGGTGCCGGCGTGCCAGCCCCGCATGGTCCAGGGCAGGGTCTGAATGACCCGCTCCCGGCC